>JAJECD010000072.1 GCA_022822215.1 Candidatus Poribacteria bacterium
GAGTATATTTTTCTATGGAACTTTATGAAGCCGTCAGTCCACTGGATTTTAGATACTACGGCGGGGATCCGGATTTTATGAAACGGTTGCTGCCCTACGTCTCTGAGGCAGGATATGTTACCTATCAAGCACAAGTGGAGGCGGCATTGGTACGGACCTTGGCAAACTATGGTGTCTGCTCGTCAGCGATTGCGGATGAGGTGGAAGCGGCGGTCGATCTCGTAACGGCGGAAGAGGTCTACGAGGAACAGTCCCGCATTCGACACAATATCCGTTCGCTCGTTAATGTGATTCGGCGGAAGATTAGTCCTGAAGCGCGTCCCTACGTCCATCTGTTTGCGACCTCTGCGGACATTCTGGATACGGCTACCTCCTTGCGGTTCAAGGCGTTGACTGAAAACGTGATTATTCCTGATTTGGTTGCGCTGGAACAGCAACTGATTGAACTGGCGCGCGCACATGCGGAAACGGTGCAAATCGGCAGGACACACGGACAACACGCTGAACCGACAACGTTCGGTTATTCACTGGCACTTTATGTGAGTCGCCTCGGCACTCGGATTGAAAAGATTCATGAGGCGGGTCAAAATCTGCGTGGGCAATTCTCAGGTGCGGTCGGTGCGTTTAACGGACTCACGCTAATCCACGAACACCCAGAACGGATTGAGGCGGATTTTCTCGATCTGCTCGGTTTGAAACCCTCGGATACGCACACCTCAACGCAGTGTGTGGAACCGGAGTTTATCTCTGACTTGGCATATCACGTCACGGCGGCGTACACGGTGCTTGCGAACTTCGCAGACGATATGCGACACCTCTATCGTACGGAAATCGCTGAGGTTGGTAGGAAATATAACCCGCAATTGGTGGGTTCGTCAACAATGCCCCATAAAGTGAACCCAGAGGCTTATGAGAATATCAAGAGTTTGTGGAAGGCGTTCGTGCCGCGTATGCAGACGGTTTTCATGGATAGCATTTTGGAACATCAACGCGATCTGACGAATTCGGCATCGAGTCGTTTCTTGACGGAGTTGTTTACGGCTTTCGACTATGCGATCTATCGACTTCGACGCGCCTTGGATGTGATGGATGTGAAGGCGGATAACATGCGGCGCAACCTCGCGCTGAGCGCGGAGGATACAATCGCGGAGCCTATCTATCTGTTGATGGCGTATTATGGATTCCCCGATGCGTATGACCATACCCGGCAGTTAATCGGACAGGTGCATCAGACGGGGAAAAGTCTGACGACGTTGCTGTGGGAAGATGAGACGTTTCGTCCGTTCCTTGATAAACTCACGGAACTACAGCGTGAGGCGCTCCGGGATCCGACGCATTATATCGGTGCCGCGGTTCGATTGACACACGCGACGTGCGATGAATGGGAAAAACGGATTTCTGAGATAGTTGTTGGTTGTTAGTTGTCGGTTAAAACTTCTCAGGAGATATTTCATGCACCACATTTTCGATGGATTTGCCATTTATACGTTTATATTCACAGTAGTTATACTTTTTGGATGCCAAGCGGAGAATCCTGTGTGCACACAAAATTTCTGTGCAGTTGGGGAGATTTTTCCACGTTCAGAACTCGGAGATAGAGAATTCACGGAAGTACTGGGGGTCAATGACGCAAAACTTGTAACCCTGATCGGTGTAACGCCGCTCACACCAGAAGCTGAAGACACTACAAGGTCGGACGTTCTCACAACCGATGTACTCCAACCCACGACACCACCACCCACAACCCCGCCACCCGTTCAAGCGGAAGAAGCCGTAGCCGTAGTTGAGGAACCTGTTGTTGAAGAACCGCAGGTCTCTTTTAAGGACGATATTCAACCGATCCTTGCTGAACGATGCGCGGTTCCGGGGTGCCACGCTGCTCCTGGAATCGCGGGGCTTGATCTCACGCAATACGACACCTTCAAAAAAGGCGGAAACGGTGGTGCAGCCTTTGATGCTGGCAATGGTAAAGGCAGCCTTGTTGTTAGACGTATTGACGGCGGTGGCATGCCCCCTATACCGCCACCTTTAACTCCTGACCAAATTCAACTTTTCATTGACTGGATTGATGAAGGAGCTGAAAACAATTGACACTTCGTCAAGTTTCAACAGACAAGTTTATCTGTTTGTAGTAGGGCAATTCATTGCCCCTTCAAAACCTGCAATAATACGCGTCGCATTCGGGTGAGTTCTCCGCCAAATCACACGAATACAAACCGACCCGCAACTCAAAGTTGACAAAGCATTAGATCTCAACAGGCACTGGCCCACCTGAGTTACACAGCCTAACAGGCTATGCTACAAAAGAGGTTATGAATTAACCAGAAACCTGCTCGGAACGTAGTTGATATAGGGCGGGGAAACCCTGGGGAAACACCCAAGCAAAAACCCCCTACGAGGGATTGACACCTATCAAGAAACGACAGATTATTTTCTAATATTGCTTAATAGTCAAAAAAATGTTTGATATTACCTATTTGGGACGACGGTGCTTTCGTTTTATCAGACGCTATCGGCGCACGTTCACGATAATTGGCTTTCTGCTAATTTTTTGTATCGGTGTTCGGGTGGGACAGACGGTTCGGTTCAGTCGGATAACGGATTATTTCCGCTCCTTTGTGGACCGTGAACGGAGCGATGTAACCAAATCGGTCGCACAAGGAATCACCCACCGGCAGATATTAGAGAATGGGGTACTGACGAACGTTCTTTCGGTTTCATCGGATGCTGTCGATATTCGTCCGTATCGGGCGTTGAGTGCGGGGATCGGCACGGAGGCCTTGGTGTCGCTTGCGCGGCGACACAAGGCATTGGCTGCGATAAACGGAGGCTTCTTTGAGATGGCGGGAACGTTTCGTGGCGAGTCTGTCGGGGCACTGAAGATTGATGGTGAATGGGTGAGTGAACCGGAACAAGGTAGAGCGGTCATCGGACTCCGAACTATTGATGGAAAAATCGAGTCATACATTGACAGAATTGCTCTCCGACAGGAACTGGTGTTGCCGAGTGGTGAGACCCTGCCAATTGATGGGACGAATCGGGGTCGCGGTAGAAACGAATTGGTAGTTTACCGTCCACACTTTCACGTTTTGACGTTGACGATGCCTGATGGTGTGGAAGTTGTCGTAAGAAACGGCGAGGTGACCGACCTTCGCGATAGAGAGGGGAGTTCGCGCATTCCTGCTGACGGTTATGTTTTATCTGCAAGTGGTAAGAAGGGGAGGGATCTACTGGCACATATCGCAAAAGGTGATGCGGTTCAGATTCGTGAGACAATCATCCCTGAACGCGTCGGAGACAGCAATTTGTGGGCAAGTTTTACGCATATTATTGGCGGGGGTCCATTGCTACTACAAGACGGAGTCGTGTCCGTTACGCAAATGTATGAGCGCGAAGGATTTGATCAGGCGTTCCACAGTTTTTGGCATCCCCGTACGGCACTCGGTAAAAAAGCAGACGGTACGCTGTTGTTTGTGACGATAACGGCGGCGGCGGCGGGTGTCCGACGGGGTGTTAAGTTACCACGGCTTGCAGAGCTCTTTCTGGAGTGGGGTGCGACGGATGCGCTTAATCTTGACGGCGGCAATTCATCAATGTTAGTAATTCGAGACGAAGTTGTGAGTGTGAAAACGAAAGATACTGCGCGTGCGAGGCCGGGTGACAGACCGGCACCGCGAAGGGTGGGGGCAGAGAGAAATACCAGAGCTGCGCGCGGTAATCGTCGCATTCGTCCGATGCCGAGACAGCAGGGTCGCGCGATTTCGGATGCCATCTTGATTTTTTCACGGCTTTAAGATATAATATGGTTATCGGCTATCAGTTATTAGTTGTCGATTAAGAGCTTCTTGTGGCAGGTGAGAATGTTTGCAACCGCCACAACGCGTTACTGACAACTTACAACTAATGCGTAGGAGGAGAAACAGACTATGTTCCGTAACAGTAAACCCCTCGAACCTAAGAAAAAATCGAATAACGAACATCAATTTATATCAAGCGTGCCGTCGAAACAGAGTTCACTGTCGCGACGCTCTTTTCTGAAAGGCTCGGTTGGGCTTGCTGCGTCTGCGCTTGCAGCGGGTGGGTTAATTCTGCCTGCGGACGCACAGTGGGGTTTCCGAGAGTATATTCCGTATGATGCTGCACGAGATGTCCATTACGGCACGCGATATGGCGTGATTGAACACCACTACCCTGAAATGAATCCGACGGGTGAAAAGTTCACGTTTGTGCGACTTAAGTATCCGGGTGGCGATTGGTACACGAATATCGTTAACTATTACCGGTGGCAATCGGATTTGAAGTTTACGGAGATTCTCGCTGAAAATACGACAATCGATGTTGAGGTGCGTGAGAACCCACAATATGTTGACATTGACGATGAAGGGTTGTTCGCCTACCCGTTCCTGTACATGACGGGACACAGAGGCATTAACCTTTCTACAGAACAGGTACGCAAGTTTAGGGATTATTTTGAACGGGGTGGTTTTCTTCACGTCGAAGATTGTGATGCGCGCCTTAACAACTATCGTGGTGGCTTACGTCCACATATCTATGAGATGGTTCGGCAGATTTATCCAGAAAAGAAGTTTGAACGGTTGGATATGAGTCATCCGATTTATCGGACGCTCTATGAGCATGATGAATACCTCGGTGGCGATAAACGCATTCCAGATATATCCGACTATGACGAAGCGATTATGGATGGCGATCGCGTGATGATCTATTTCTGTCCGAGCGATCTGAATTGTGCGTGGGAAGGTAGACAGTGTGAACCGGGTGGTGAGGAACAACGGACGTGGGCATTTAAACAGGGGATGAATGTTGTTGCGTACGCGTTGACGCGGTAATGTGGCTGTTGGCTAATTGCTATCTAAGTATTTGAAGCAGTTTTTCGCGGAGGCGTTCGTAAGCGAGGCTTGCACCGGCGATGTTGCCGGAAGCGGGACCTATTTGAAGTTGCGCGATGGTGCCCGAACCGAATAGATTTTCAACGGGATAAAGCTGTAAATCGGCATCAAGACGTGGCAACCCACAAACGAATGGTATCCCGTGCTGTGCTATTAACTCCCTCAGAAACCCGTAGCGGCACAGATTGAATTGATAGCCGGTTGCGAGGATCACGCGCGAGACATTCGGAATGTCGGCGCGATTTGTGCTAACGAGTAAGGACGGGGTGACTCCGCCCCTACAGGAGCCTTCCTCCACCGAGACGATCTTCTGGATACGGGTCTCAGGATACATCTTAATGTTTGTGGCATCCATCAGTGCCTCCATAATATCGGGCGTAATGCTTCCTTCCCCTCTATTTTGCTGAATTACCTCATAACGCCGCTGGAAATCCGTCTCATCTGCGAACTCAGCGAGTGCTTTGGGACCCAACCACACCGGCGGAAAATCGAACTGTTCCGTCTTTAGCGGGTTCCGGGCAATCAGTGTCACGCTATGCCGGCGTTCGCTGAGACTCTTTGCGAGCGTTCCCGCCGTCAATCCACCGCCGACGATCACAAAGGATTCTTCACTGTCTCGTCCATCCTGATCCTCTACATTAAATTCGGAGGCGTGCAATATTCTGTCGGGATATTGGCGTTGCCACTGGACGAACTCTGGTGGCACATAGATGCAATCGTCTGTACCAACTGCCAGAATAACACACCGGCTCCGAAATCCATCACCGTCCTTTGAGATTAGACGGAATGGAAATTTGCCTGCACCTTTGTCCCACTGTAATTTGGTGGCTTCAAACTGATGATAGACCCGATATTGTGCAAGTTCAGCAAGCATATCACCACAGAAGTCCCAAAAGAGCTGCGTGGAGGGTTGGGAATAGGGTGGTGCGAGCTCAGATGTTCGGTTGTGAAGTTCGGCGTATTCGACGATACCCAGCGCATCCGGGGTGATATGATGGACAGCGGGCGAACGGAGAAACGTCATGCCTTGGCGTTCTGTTTTATGCCGCCACTGGGTGAGGGGGTGCGGATGCCGATCGAGGATGGCGAGGTATCTTGCCGCTGTCGGCACTTCACGGAGTAGTCGAATAGCGATGGATATGCCGTGTATGCCGCCGCCGATGATGGTGATGGGAATGTTGCGATGGGCTAAGGGGCTGTTCATAAGCGGAAATATCCATAAGCATCAGACTTATAGATCGGGGTTACAAACCCCGCCTACAAAGAAGATAAGACACCTAATTGGTATTTGGTTCTGGTATGTGTACGTTTTTGAGTGCGAAGGTTTGCGCAGAGAATGCATCGGTGGCGCGATAACGGTTGTACCGGTATTGGACGACGCCGACTGATGGTGCGACCCAATAGATTGCGGGCGGACTAATCAAGAAAATCGATGGATCTTCGCTATCTGCATAAGTTACCTCTTCCTGAACGATATACGTTGAGTAGGTGCCTGCGGGAACGGTAATCGGTACATTTTTCTCCACTACATAACGTGTAACGCTGACGGGTGCCCCGGCGGTTTTCTCGAAAACAGTCCATTGCTTTCCAACTTCGAGTGGAAAATCCCAGAGGCGACGCGGTGGAAAGTGTTTGGCGTGAAACACGGGATTCTCGACGGGAAGGTAGATATCAAAAGCAGATTCTATCAAGGCATCCGAGGTTTTGAAAAAGTAAGTCGCTAATACCGGAAACGGAAATACGTCGTAAAAGTCGGTGTCTAACCGAAAGTAATACGCATTCGCTGCCAAGTGATCAATAGTGTCAAGGGTCAATTCGTTTGGGTCCTCAGTTGTAATTGCGCTGACGGTCATTTGGCGATGCGTTGTTCCACTGATATCGCGCGTGCCTTCAACTCGGAGTGTGAATTCCTGATTCGTGTCAACGTTGAGATAGGTCCATGCAGAGCCTGTAGCGGTTGGGAAATCAATGGCTCGGAAGTCTCCGGTATCGGGTGCAGGGAGCGTGGTTTCGCCATGTGGGTCAACGAGTCCTTCATCACCACAACTCGTTAGGAGCAGTAGTATAAGGATAATGGAATAATAATATAACGTTTTTAGCATAACTAACTTTTGGTTTTATAGTAAGGTGCTAAAATATGTGTGCCCGCAAACTAACAGTTTTGCGGCGTACTCGCCCCGGTTCATGCCCATAAGGCATGAATACCGTTGATTCATGCGATGTGCATCGCGCTACAAAAGAGGCTTAACCAACAACCGACAACCGATAACTATTTTACTACACAGAATTTGCCGCTGCTTTGGAAGCCATTTTCATCGGTCGCTCGGAAGAAGTAGAGTCCGGTACAGACCATTTCACCGCGTGCATTTGTGCAGTCCCACTGTGAAGCGTTGTTTAGCACTTTAATTAAATTTCCCGAAGCATCGTAGATTTCAACGGTTAAGCCCTTCGGGTAGAAGGTTAGGTGTTTACCCTGTCCGGCATGAAGCGGATTTGGTGCGACTGCGACATTTTGATTGGTGTGACTGGCGATATAACTGAAGGTCTGCCCTTGCCATATTTGGGTCCCGGTTACACCCGTAGGTGTTTGTCCACGAATTTTATAGAGATAGATACCTGTCGGTGGAAATCCATTGGTCTGAAGTACGCCACGCCACTTTGTTTCGGTTGTTTGCGTCAAAAAGACGGTATATCCATTTCTGTCAGGACTTTCCACGGTTAGGGAGGGCGCGCTCTGTAAGGGCTGCGTGCTTTGCACTTCAACATGCCACTCCCCTGTGCCGTGTGGGTGTGTATGGATAAAGAAGGCGGGCGCGCCGCTTGTCGCCTCCACGCGTGGGACGATGCTGTCCGGCACGATGCTCGGTGTACCCATAAGTCCCATAGCGTCAACAGGAACAACAGCGTAGTAGTAGTGTAGGTTGTTCGGATCAAAGAACTCACTGTTGACATCAATACTCTCAAAGACGGTTGTGTCCTCAAACCTTGTTTGTGTGGCATCCAAGCGTCCGACAACGGTTATATCGTCATCAGGGATGCCGTTATTGTTGCGATCGGCAGCACCGAAGACTTCATTAGAATTTTGAAAGGGTTGTGGAACATCTGTCTCGCTCTGTAACATATAGCGTTTTCGGACGACTGCGACTTCTCGAATATCAGTGGAATCATCGATGCGCCACGTCACAAGAGGTCCGTTAGCACCTTGAGAGACCTGGGCGTTTGACAGCCTTCCCGCTGGCGGTGCGCCTGCGATATAACTGACAGAGCCGCCGAAACTGCCACCGGGAATTATGACGCGCTCGACATCGGGATGCATATTAATCAGAACGAGGGTAACCTCCTGAATGTCGCCCCCGAAATCCTCAAAGGTCATCTGCGCTTCCTGGGAACGTTGATAGGTGAACGCCTCTCTGATTTCAGTCGTGCCGTTGCGTTTCTTAACAATGAATTTGGCAGCCCATCCGCGTAAGCCTGTGCTGTTGTGTCGTTGGAGTTCGCTCCGAATGTCATCTTGATCTTCAAGGGGTATGCGACGGAGGTCAACGGGTGCGAGATCTGCACCGTCAATTTTGATTGCGAATTTGGGCATCGTTCCTGCCGGACGGAAAACAATGTACCGTGCTGAAAAATGCTCAGGCATCGATTCCGAATCAAAATCCGAGCGGACTGGATAGTTGGCGTGAACGTCGTTTGGATGAATAGCGACCGGTGGGAAACGGTGTGCATTTTTGTAGCCCTTTATCTCGGTGGTTGTATTGGCGCGGGTATGTGTAAAATAATTCCATACAGTGAAGGTCTTGAACGCCTCGGCGAGGGTTGTGCCGTTATCAATAAAGACATCGTAGAAATTCCCCATTTCCCGATAACTTCCGTCGGTGGTATTTCCATAAAACTGACGGACGATATCGTAGCCGAACCGTTCAGTCATATACAAGGTCCAGATAACGGATCCGTATTCATGGTCGCCGATGCGGCTTTCAAGTGAGATATCCGGTATCTGAAACCAACGGCGGAGCTGATGGATATAGTAGTTATAGGCATTGGTCTCGTTGGGTTCATCTGGATCGGGGAGGGTATCGCCATCATCAATTTCTCCCCCATCGTAGGTTATCACTTCTATCCACGTTGCGGACGCTTCCATGAACCAAGTCGGCATATAGGCGTTGTACCCGAACTGGACCCCGTGTAGGAATTCGTGGGTGCAGGTTGTGTCCAGATAGCGGAGTCCTTCCATCTTTCCGACGTAATCGTAGATCCGGGAATTAATCATGAAATACGGTGCGACGGTCAATGCGGTGGATAGGACCCGCCCTTCAAACCAGTCGGCGGTTGTGATACCGAGGGCAGGAAAGGTAAAGATATAGACATCATATTTATGATTACCGCCGTTCTGTGCTGCCCAAAAGTCGATGTAGGGGACCTTGAATTCCATCAGGTCAATTTGGACGTGATAGGCGCGCTCCATCGCATCGGCACAACGATCGATATAATCGGGGACACCATTGCGTGGGTGGAAATCCTCAAGTGGTGGTGCATGCGGTCCGTGGCGCGTGTAGTGGAATCTGAAGTGTGGTGTGTTGAAGTGTTCTGAGAGTTGGATTTCACCGAAGAAACTACCGGGGAGTCCAGGACGGAGAAAAATAGGTCTGAGTTCCTGTTGATATATTGAGGGTAAGTTGCGCCAATTCTTTGCGAGTGTAACAAAACTATCGGTTGCACATTCTGTTATTTCATCTGCGGTGTATCTCGGTTTGAGATTTTTGAACTTCCGTGCGGTCTGGATTGCGTGTTGAAGTTCAGGGTCTGGTGGCAGGGCGTGTACAATCGGTAGACAAATTACGAAGAGCGCGACGATAGCGATAAAGAATAATTTCATATTTTTAAGCGAAGTGAGTAGGCTTTCCGTCAAGGCTGACGTGGTTAGTCTCTTTCCAATATGCCTCTACGCCTTCTTCGCCTTTCTTTTCTGCCCACGTGTTTAGCTGCTCTCTTCCACCGACATAGTCATAAAGCGGAACAGCAAAACCGCAAGAGGTCTGCACAAGGTCAACGTTGAGATCAAAGATTTGCCGTGCGCCGGGTAGTGATGGGAGTAGCGGGGAGAGCTGCTGCCATTCGGCGTCATCTTTGTGGATAGTCTTCGCTGTGCCGTAGAGTCGCAGGATTAAAGGGGCATCCTCAAACGCGGTGAACATGATTGTCATTCTGGGGTTTTCTTGAACGTGTGCGGCGGTTTCATTGCCGCTGCCTGTCACGTTTAACCAGATCACACGGTTCGGATTAATGACGCGTAGGGAGTCCATACCTTTTGGAGATAGATTGATTCTACTATCGGCTGTCGCGGTGGCGACGAAAAATATTTTTTGGTTTTCGATGAATTCCTGTAGTTTTTGCGGGATTTCCGTGTATAACTTTGCCATGGTGTTAACTGCCTCCGTTCGGGAAGCGACCGGATACGATATGCCACCCATCCGGCCGCCTTTGCTAAAACCTTAGCGCGCTTTGATGGCTCCCCATGTCATAGCGAGTTTTCCTGCGGGTTCAACATCAAAAGCGATTTGGTAATTCTCTTTAACTTCCGCTTTATCCAAGACTCGATGGTAGACAGCAACATCGTCGATTTCACCTTCAAAATAAAAAGGCTTGATAAAAGCGTTGCGGTCATGTCCGACAGCGACGACGACGTGGCTTCGCGTGTCGCGACTGTTTATCTTTCCATCCGCCTCGGCATCGAGTTCACCATTGAGGTAGAGGTACTTTTTATCACTATCACCATCAGCGACGAAGGTGACGTGTGTCCATTCGCCTGCTTCGATGGCAGTATCAGTTTTGAAGACACCGAACCCATCGCCGTTTCTCTGGGTTTGGATTGTGCCATCAGCCAAGAGTTCGACCCACGAGTCGCCTCCGCCTTGTGGGTCATCGTCCCAGATGATGACTTTCGGACCGTCGGGTAGGGCTACAGGTTTAATCCACATTGCGTAGGTAAGATTCTGTCCTGTAGTGGCGGGTCCCATAACGACGTAATCTTCTTCGCCGTTGAAACTGAGCGCCTCCCCAACAATGCCTTCTACGATTTTGGGAGCACCTTTAATCTCCCCATCGTTCTCACCGAGGGCATCTTTGGCTACGTCAGCGTTCGTATCCGCCTCATCAAAAGTCCAATGCCCTCCCAATCCGTCTTCAATGGATTGTGCGTATGCTGTGTGTGTATAAGCCGACGCGAAGACCATCATCATCGCGCAGGCGAGTGTAAGGAATAGATCGAATTTCATCAGTCCACCTCCTGGGTATATAATCCACGATGTGCAATGCATGCTTTGGATAGGGGCGTAATGCTCGCTACTTCCATTCGACACTGATGTATATTATATATCACTTCTGGCTCAGATGCAAGGGAAATGAGATAAGGGTACAGAGCCATTTAGTTTTAAGAGTTTTCATTTGATGAGTTTAACTGTGAGTTTAGGATTTGCTGCGAAATATCGGAGTGCTTGTGTGATTCGAGTATATCCTGCGAGACGTAAAACAGTGAGCGCAGTATTCCGCAGTGCTGCCATGACGTGGGGAATGCCTGCCGTCCGGACTTGTGAAGCGTCTTCATGAAAAACGACGTCTCGTATCCAGTGAAGTTTGTTCTCAATCGTCCAATGCCCGCGTCGGAGTTCTAAGAGGTCTTCAGCTGAAGCCTCTGTGGGTGCGAGGCTTGTGATGCCATATTGCGTCTGATGTGTGGTCTCTCCGGTTGCGATGTGGGTGCGTTCGCTGCGGTATTGGTAAACTTGCTTCACACCTGGCCAGTCGGCGTAAGCGTTGAGTAATGTGCTTGCGGTGAGGGTGCGAGTGGTCATCATCCCGCGTGCTTTCTCATCGGTTTGCGTGTAGGTCTGCAGATGCGCTTCGGCTTCCGTGTGCATGACTGCGAACTCCGGGGTGGTGGCTTCAGGGGGATGTTTGCCAGAGAAAGGTTGAAAAAGGTCTCGAATATCTTCGTAGAGTTGCCTGTGATTGGCTTTCACAGGGAGGACGTAATCGCCTTTCAAGGCAAGAACGTCTTGGCAAAATGCGCGTTGGGTCAAAAGTGCGTCTGTTGTGATAACTTTCCCAGCGACATCAAAGGCTTTCAAGAGTTGTGTAGAGATGGGAACTTCATTAGTTTTTTCGCTGACGGCACATGCTGCCAGGGGGATGGCTAACTCGTGAGAGACGGCGGCGAGCAGATGCGTCTGTGGTGTCTCTTGGGTGGCAGAACCTCGTAAACTTTTTCCATCCATAGCGACAGCCGTCAGACGACTCGTAAAAGATTTCCCTCGGCTTTCGAGCGTCTTGGCGACCCAGTTCGTCAAAATCTGTTCTAACTTCACGATGTCAAGGCGTTTGAAAAGGTTATGAAACGTTGCTGGACAGGGGGTTTTTCTGTTGAACCCTAAGGCTTTGGCAAGTTCAGACTGTGTGCGCGCCCATATCGCAATGGCCGTGTAGCTTTTCAGATTACATATCAACCCGACGACCATCAAACCGAGGATAGCCGTCAAGGGATGGCGTTTGCCTTTTTTCTTGCGAGGATCTGGCACTTCTGCTAACATATCGAGTAAGTGGCAAGAGGGAGTTCTTGTCATGTTTCACCTAAAAAATAGTGTTACTTTTAGGGTGAAGTATAGCAGAAGTCGCGTGAAAAATCACGCGACTTCTGCTTATATCAAACTATTAACATTTGTGAAAAATATCAGAAAAAAAACGAAAAACTAAATGGCTCTG
>JAJECD010000104.1 GCA_022822215.1 Candidatus Poribacteria bacterium
TGTTATATCACTTGAAGAAAAATTACAAGTTTTCTGTGGGTTGGATTTAGCGATCGCTCTTGAAAGATCTGCCGACATCTGCTATAATTGTGGGCAGAATATTTTTAGGAGGAACATTGCGTGATTCGTGAAGCAATTCAGAAGGTTATGGAAGGCAACGCCTTAACCGAAGTAGAGATGGTCGAGACGATGAATGAGATCATGGAAGGTGAGACGACAGATGCGCAGATCGCCTGTTTTCTGACCGCGCTCCGGCTCAAAGGCGAGACGATAGAGGAACTTACAGGTGCGACGCGTGCGATGCGCGCCAAAGCCACCCCTGTTCCGACACGTCATGCCCCTGATTTACAAGCCACACCGAAAATGCCACGGCTTGTTGATACATGTAGTACAGGCGGTACGGGTTTGAACCATTTCAATATCTCGACGACCTCTGCTATCGTTACTGCAGGTGCAGGCGTGCCGGTTGCGAAGCACGGGAATCGGGGTGTAACGCGGCAGAGTGGGAGCGCGAATGTGCTAATGGCACTCGGCGTGAACATTGAGATCGGTCCCGAACACGTTGGACGGTGCATCGACGAGGTCGGTGTCGGTTTCTTGTTCGCACCTATACTGCACGGTGCGATGAAATATGCGATCGGACCGCGGCGGGAGATCGGGATTCGTACGATTTTCAATGCCATAGCACCCCTAACCAACCCTGCGAGACCACAGGCACAGGTGATTGGGGTCTATGCACCGGCGCTAACTGAAGCACATGCGAACGCCTTAAACAATCTCGGATGTCAGCACGCATTTATCGTGCGTGGCGATGATGGTTTGGACGACATCACGACAACGACAACCTCGCGCGTTTCGGAACTGCGGAACGGAGCTGTCGAGACCTATACCCTCGATCCGACAACACTCGGAATTCCGAGAGCAGCACCTGAAACACTCTTGGGCGGCGCACCGGAGGAGAACGCTGACATTATCGTTGATATGCTAAAAGGTGAAAAGGGCCCCAAACGCGATATTGTCGTGCTAAACGCTGGTGCCGCGATTGTCGCGAGTGGAAAGGTGGATAGCCTTGAGGCGGGGATTGAACTGGCATCGGAATCTATTGACTCTGGTGCAGCACTCGCGAAGTTGGAAGGGCTCAAGACAGTTTCCAACGATTTTTAAAAGGTAGATACGCATGAGAAGGTTGGTAATTATACGGGACACCACTAACCCTATAGAGGAGACGGTGAAAGATTGATACTCGACACGATTATCGCACATAAACAAAAAGAGCTGGCAGCGGAACAGGCGGAAGTACCACTTAGGCAGTTGGAAGCGGGGGTGAAGGACCTCCCGCCGACGCGAGATTTCAGCGGTGCTATCAAGGGCAGCGGGACCGTCAGACTTATCGCGGAGGTGAAGAAGAAATCACCGAGTAAAGGTATCATCCGCGAAGATTTCCATCCGGTATCAATCGCTGAGACCTACGTCGGAAACGGTGCTGCTGCGATTTCCGTACTCACAGACACACATTTTTTCGCAGGCGAACTCGACTATCTGCGCGCAATACGGGAAGTTGTTGATGTACCGCTCCTCCGAAAAGATTTCACGATTGATCCGTATCACATCTACCAAGCGCGGGTTGCTGGTGCAGATGCCATCTTATTGATTGTTGCGGCGTTGACACCGGCACGGTTAAGGACGTTCATGGATATTGCCGATTCGCTATCGTTAGCGTCTCTGGTTGAGGTGCATACACAAGCGGAATTAGCGGTTGCTTTGGATGTAGGTGCGCAAATTATCGGGATAAATAACCGAGACTTACGCACGTTTCATACAGACCTTGCCACGACGTTCGGTTTGCGGGACGCTATTCCAGCGGACAAGATCGTGGTGAGTGAGAGTGGTATTTATACCCGTGAAGATGTTGAGAAACTGAAGGACGCTGGCGTTCATGCAATGCTTGTGGGTGAGTCGTTGATGCGGAGTCGTGATATTGGAGAGCAGGTTCGCCGTCTTTTATTGTGAATCCCATGATTACTTGGACCCTCCTATTGTAGCGCAAACCCTACACACAAACTAACAGTTTGTGGTACATAAGTTCACATATTTTCCGGTTTTACTATAATTCAATACTTCATCTGGGCAGTTGGCGTTTTTCTTTTACATACTATCCGGGGTGCTACATGGAAGTGATGGTAATACCGTGCCGTTTCAGGAGTGCTGCGGTTACACCGTCACCGGACGTGAGGGTTCCCGAAAAAGTGCCGTCGTAAATATTATCGCAACCACAGGACGGACTTCTCGCTTTGAGGATTACTTGTGTTGCATCGTGTGATTGGGCAACCGCTAAGGCGTGGCGTGCGCCTTGCAAATAGGCTTCCGTTACGTCTACCCCGTCTGCAGTCATAACCTTTGCTTTACCATCTAAGACATCATTGCCGTCGCCTCCGACAATTTCCGCGGGTGGGCGCGGTGTCGGTAAACCGCCTGCTTCCTCTGGACAGATAGGAATCAGTTGATAGGTTTTCTGGTGCTGCAGAGCCGTTGCGTTTCGGCTATGACCGCCGTCATATCGACAGCGAACGCCCAAAAGACAAGCACTAATGATCACGTTCATCTGGCAGCGTCTCCTGTAACACCTCAAACTGATTGATGATTAAATCCGTCTCACCGGCTTTTAGTTGCAGGTAGGTCTTTTCCAACTGGCAGAGCGTAGCGCATAACAGTGAGGTCCGGCAGATTTCAGCGTCTTTATTTCTTACGTCGGCAGCCGCTATTCTCACAGAGGTTGCGGTTTCACGAAGTTCGGACGGAAAATCCGCTGAAGTACTGTTGACGTTCACGCCGAAGCCCAGAACAAAAAAAGGTTGACGCTGATTATCATAGGCGAGTTCCGTTAGCACGCCTGCCACTTTTTTTTTCTTGATACGGACATCGTTGGGTACTTTAATCCGGGCATCAAGTCCATGCATCGCTCGAATTGCCTGGGCAATGGCAATTGCCCCAACGAGGTTAGGCAGTGCAACTTGGTCGCGAAGCAATCGATGCCTAAGAACGACAGACGCGAGAATACACTTCCCCGATGGCGCATCCCATCTCCTACCGTATCTCCCACGCCCGGCGGTTTGATGCTCCGTAATGATAAGGGTGCCTTCTGCTGCACCCGCTTTCCCTCGGGCAACTGCAATATCATTGGTAGAAGCAACTTGAGTGTAGTGCTC
>JAJECD010000421.1 GCA_022822215.1 Candidatus Poribacteria bacterium
GATAAAGACCTTATAACACTTATAAATATAGAATTAAAAACTATGGACTTAGTAAAAGCGATCAATGAGTGTATGAGAGCAGATGCCAGTTTACATTTAGAATGGAAAGATCCTATATCCTATAATCGATTTGATTCTCAAATGCTTAGTCAATATAGAGAAGACAAACCAGATAAAGAGAATATTAAAAATGTAAAGCAGATAATCTCGGATGAACTCAAGAACTTTTCGGATGATTGGTATGACAGTGAAGTTCTCATACTATCAAGTAAAAACAGTTTCTATTTTAGAAGCAGGCAACGAATCGACAAAATACGCAATTCACTTAGCAATTTTATATCATTTATTTACAACAATATACTAAAATTATGTCTCGAAAAATTGCGTAAATATTACAGTAAAATTCGCTCATATATAATCAGAAACACATGGATACAAATAGTAATAGGTTATACCCTTCTTTCCATTTTTAGCGGTTTTTGCCAAGCAATTTTCCAAAAATGGATCGTTAAATAATCGTTATAAAACTGAACAGAACAAAGATACTCTTAGTCGTTCCACAACCGAATAGAGTATTACAAATCAGATTTTGAAATGAGCATTAAAAACCGCACGATATTTGAAAATGACAACCTATTTGTGCTACGCGGTATGGACAGCGAGTCAATAGACTTGATTTATCTCGACCCGCCTTTCAATTCCAATCGGAACTACGCCGCACCTATCGGGAGTCAGGCAGCGGGTGCCGCGTTTAAAGACACGTGGACCCTGTCCGATGTAGATAACGCATGGCACGGTGAGATTGCTGACCGCGAACCCGCGTTGTATCAAGCCATTCATACGGCTGAGTTGACACACGGGAAAGGCATGAAGTCTTACCTCATCATGATGGCGGTGCGGTTGCTGGAAATGAAACGTGTCTTGAAAAAGACGGGTAGTCTTTATCTACATTGTGATCCGACTGCCAGTCATTATCTGAAGGTAGTCATGGACAGCATTTTCGGAAAAAACAACTTCCGGTCCGAGATCACGTGGAGACGTGCAACATCTACGCAAAAAGGTTCCCAGCACCGCAGCACACGATGGGGGAACAATGCCGATATACTCTTGTACTACGCAGCATCGTCAGCCGCAGCCTTATCTCCAGAAAGAGAACTGACAGAAACTGAAATCGTGAAAAAATTCAAACACATTGATGAAAACGGCAAGCGATATTACAACGACTCCGCCCATATTTGGAGAACTCCAAATATGGGCGAGCGGCCGAATTTATGCTATGAATGGAGGGGATATGTGAATCCGCATCCCTCTGGCTGGCGGTTGAGCAAAGAACGTTTGGAGGAGGAATATCAAAAGGGAAATATTGTTATCCGCCCTGATGGAAAATTGGAGCGGCGGAAATACCTCAAAGACTACAAAGGCGCGTCCTATGGTAATATCTGGGATGATGTGCGTCCCCCGGCGAAAGAGGAACGTACCGGCTACCCGACACAGAAGCCCATTGCTTTATTAGAGCGTATCATCAAGGCGAGTAGCAATGATGGAGATATTGTTTTGGATCCCTTCTGTGGATGTGCAACCACGTGTGTCGCAGCAGAACGGCTTAAACGCCAATGGATCGGTATTGATATTTCAGAGAAGGCGGTTGCTTTGGTACGAATGCGTCTGGAGAAGGAAGTAGGGCTTTTTGGACCCGTCATCCATCGCACCGACATCCCCAGACGCGGTGAAAAACTGCCGAATTATCGCACACATAAGCATACCTTGTATGGAAAACAAGAAGGCTTGTGTAATGGCTGCCAAACGCAGTTCCCGTTCAGAAATATGACAGTTGACCATATTATACCCCGTAAGCACGGGGGTACCGACGCTCTCGATAACTTGCAGTTGCTATGTGGTGCATGTAACTCAACGAAAGGTACAGGAACACAAGCAGAATTGTTAACTGAATTGCGGGAACAAGGGATTCTCTAAATCAAAAACGCGGAGGATTATTTATGAGTAAAACAAGAAAAGTCTTGATGATGAACGAAGCCGGACGTATCTGGACGGAAGAACAAGAAACGCCTGCACCGAAACCCGGGCAACTCTTAATTGAAGTCCAGGCTTCGATGGTAAGTCCCGGCACAGAACTCGGTGGCGTCAAACGTCGCCGCGAAAATCCGGGTTCCGAAGCGCGGCAACGTCCCTTCGGATACACAAACGCCGGGGTCGTCATCGGCAAAGAAGGCGACTGCGACGAATTTGAGATCGGCGATAGGGTCGCCGGTATGGGTGGCGGTTACGCACTCCACGCGACGCACGCCTGTGTGCCACACAACTTATGCGCGAAGGTCCCCGAAAACGTCGCCAGCGAAGAAGCCGCCTCCATTCATCTTGCAGCAACCGCACTCCATGCCGTGCAACGCGGACGTATCCGTATCGGCGAAAACGTTGTCGTTGCTGGATTGGGCATCGTCGGGCAATTCGCATGTCAAATAGCCAAAACCGCAGGTGCCTACGTTATCGGCTTGGACAGGTTACCCTTACGGATAGGAATCGCTGAAAACGCCGGAATACACCGCGCAATAAACGTCTCAGAGACGGATCCGATTCCCATCGCAGCGGAATTCACGAACGGCTACGGCATGGATTGCGGCATTATCGCTTTCGGTGGCGACGCAACGAGCGCGTTTCAGCAGATCCGAGCGATGTTGAAGACTGCACCCGATACGCACAAAGTCGGACGGATTGTTATCGTTGGCGGTGCGAATATTACGCACGGCTTCGCAGCAGGACTCGGCAACGTGGATGTTATCAGTGCGGCGCGGACGGGTCCTGGTTATCACGATGAGGATTACGAACACGGCGCGGATTACCCACCCGTGTTTGTCCCGTGGCCGACACAACGCAACCTGGAATTATCGCTGCGACTCATGTCGGAGGGCAAAATTCAGGTGAACCCACTGATTACAGATATTATCCCGATTGATCAAGCACCTGAAGGATGTGAGAAACTCATCCAAACACCGAACGAGGCGTTGGGTGTTGTTTTCTCTATGCAATAATTGGTTCGCAGCAGTCAGTTGGATTTTCTATAAAAAACCTTCTCAATTTTCAGAATCCAGTCATGACTTAACCGGAAACCTGCCTGAAACGAAGTGGAAGGCAGACCAGATTTAATCGTTAAAAATATGGAAATTAGAGCAGTTCGAGAATCAGAGTTAGAGCAGGTTATAGAGCTTAGCTGCTTGGCGTTTGACCCGAACGGACATGAACGCTATTGGCAGTATGTGAAAGGCGATAGCAGTTATAGACTTCCGCAAACGCGAGTCGTTGTTGTGAATGACCGTATTATTTCAACCTTGCGTGTTTGGGAACGGCGAATACGGGTCGGTACATCTTTGGTAACGATGGGCGGTATCGGGAGCGTCTGCACGCATCCGCATTACCGGGGGGTCGGCTATGCGTCTGCCCTCATGCGAGATACGATTGACTATCTACGGACGACGGGATGTGATCTTGGTGTGCTGTTTACAATCATTCCGGAGGCGTTTTACCACCGGTTGGGATGGACATCTTTGCCGCTACACGGTTTCAATCTGACATACGACTCAGCGACGCGTGTGGAGGATTCATCGGAGTGGCAAGTGACCGATTTTAACCCAGAAACAGATTTAGACGCGGTCGCAGCCCTATACGACCTCTCCAGTGCCGGGCAGAGCGGAACTATTGCACGGACGCGCGCTTATTGGGATATGGCACCTTCACGTATTCGCGGTGTGTTTCCGACCGTTATTGCGCATCGGAACGGACATATTGAGGGGTATCTCAACTATGAAATAGATGGAAAACGTGTGACGGTGCGCGAAGTAGAATATAGATCGGATAATCCTACAGTGCTGGATGCACTCGCATCCCATTTTTTCCGAACCTGTAAAGCACAAGAAGTTGAGGAAATAGAAGGTAGATTTCCTGCGCAACATCCGTTTGTCGAACGCCTGATAACTCGGTGCAGCGGTGCGTTAACTTCAACAAAAGATACGGCGATGATGCTTTATGCCGTCCGCCCGTCCGTATTTTTGCGGCATCTTATCGTCCAATGGGAGTCGCGAATTGCGGATGCCGAAGAAACATTTCCACCGCTTACTGTCAAATTGCCTGCACTCAACAACCAACAAGCCGTGCTGCGGCACAACTCTGATGGCACCCTGCAAATCGTCCCTGAGGATGCCGATGCAGTTGATCTCGGCATAGACTTATCCGAAGCAGATTTTTGGAAACTCCTGTTTGGCGAAATAGGGTGGGAACAGATAAGTTCTAACGCTTCAGTATCCCAAGAAATCTCGGCGTTTTTGGCGGTTTTGTTTCCCAAACGGGATGTCATTTTCTGGTCTCCAGATCAGTATTAAGGATCGCAGAAAGCACAGCTGTTTAGAAGGCACTAATGTTACTATACTCTATCTTATATCTAAATTATGGAGGTTCACAATGAACACCTCATTTGAAAGACCCTACAGACCCGTAGATCTGAACGCATCCGTAACGAAAGCCTTTCCACTCATACCAATGGCTGAACAACTCATAGAAGAAGCCAAGTCCGCTACATCGGGTAGAACCTCGCTGACTTTAGCGCGCGGAGATGAGCAGACTGTCGTTCTGGTTGCCCTGAAAGCCGAAGCGACCCTTGCGGAGCATTCGGCACCCGCAACCGCCACTGTCATTTTGCTCAGCGGGAGCATTATATTCACAACAAGCGCGGACAAAATAACGCTTACACAAGGTGAAAGTGTTACCTTCACAGCGGACATTCTTCACAGCGTTCATGCCAGTGAAGACAGCGCACTTCTTGTTGTAATTGGAGGGAGCAGCTAAGTCACACGAAGGTAGTGTTGGTTGATAGAAGAATGGAACATACGAATAAAAACGATTCGACACCTCGAAAGGGGGGCACGCAAACCAGTGCGTTCGGCACATCGGGCAGAATCAATCACGATGCCAGTGAATTCTATGGGAGCAAACTCTACGCCGCTCAGGAGCTCCCTGAGCCCGATACATGGATAGAAAATCCAATCCCTGCTGAAGACCTCAATCGACTCTATTGCACGTCCAGCACAGAGATGTCCGAAATTCCCGATAGTAGTATCCATCTGATGGTCACATCCCCGCCGTACAACGCGAAAAAGGAATACGACGAGGACCTGTCGCTCGGAGAATATAGGGAACTCCTTTATGCCGTTTTCGCCGAAACCTACAAAAAATTGGTTACAGGGGGTAGGGCGTGCATTAATATCGCCAACTTAGGACGGAAACCCTATATCCCCTTGCACAGTTACATCATAGAAGATATGTTGGCGATAGGTTACCACATGCGGGGTGAAATCATCTGGGACAAAGCCTCAAGTGCTGGCTCTTCAACGGCGTGGGGGAGTTGGTTGTCGGCAGCGAACCCTGTGTTGAGAGATGTTCACGAATACATTCTCGTTTTCTCCAAAGGTTCCTTTTCTCGGAAACGGAATGGAAAAGAAAACTCAATCTGTAAAGAGGATTTTTTAGAATGGACAAAAAGCGTCTGGACTTTCCCGTCTGTTTCAGCGAAACGCATTGGACATCCTGCCCCCTTTCCTGAGGAGCTTCCGCACCGGCTCATTCAACTCTATACTTTCGTTGGCGATGTCGTCCTGGATCCGTTCTGTGGGAGCGGTACAACGTGCTTGAGTGCCTTGAAGTCGCGGCGACACTATATCGGATACGACATTAAAGAGAGTTATATTGAATTGGCAACGGAGAGAATTAAAGCATACACGAATCAGACCCGATTGCCAGTATAAGCAGATTTAGATCGAGACTGAGAGTGTATTTAACACCATCAAACGAGATTGTTTGTAGCTGTGTCTGTCATTAACGTCCCGCTAAAGTCCTTAACCACGACCCTCTACTTCGACGAACACACAGCATCTTTACCGCCTCAAGGGCTTCCCTCTGTTCAGCAAGATTCAACGGCGTATATCCATCTTTGTCCTTCATATTGAGGTTCGCCCCATTTTCCAACAGCACTGCTACGATTTGACGGGCATTGTCCCGCGCTGCGATGTGCAGCGGCGTATAATCATTTTCGCCGACCGCGTTGACATTAGCCCCATCTCTGACCAGATCGGCTGCCGTTTCATGCGAATTGTGAGATGCCGCAACATGAAGCGCGGTATCGCCATTCTCATCCGTCGCATTAATATCGGCACCGTGATCTATCAATGCAATTGCTACCTCATGGGCGTTGTCTTCAGCTGCAATGTGTAAAGGCGTATAGCCCTTATGATTCCGTGCGTTAACGTCGGCACCACTCTCTATCAACACGCACGCTGTTCTATAAGCGTTACGCCATGCTGCCCAGTGTAAGAGCGTATAACCCGACTTTTCTCTCGGATTGATACCTGTGCGATTTTCGAGCGACAGTGCCTCTGCCTCATAAACATTGCGCCATGCTGCCCAGTGTAACGGGGTATCGTCTTCATCGTTCCTCCCGTTAACATCAGCACCGTTCTCCAATAACACCGTTGCGGTTTCATGTGCGTTGTTCCACGCAGCCCAGTGTAAAGGGATAAACCCTTTATCATTCTGGGCGTTGACATCAGCACCATGTTCCAGCAATATCGCCGTTGCTTCCGAAGCGTTATGCCATGCCGCCCAATGTAGCGGTGGGTACCCATATTGATCCAATGCGTCGACATCAACACCGTCTTTTAATAACGCCGCCATCGCTTCACAAGCGTTGTCCCGTGCTGCATCGTGTAGAGAAGTATAGCCAGATTGGTTCATCAAATTAGCCTTAGGTGTAGCGTGTAAGATAGAGCTCTGCTTATATTCTAATAGGCGCGGCGTGAAAATACAACACTTTTTTTATGCCGAGACAATTTAATCGTAGGACAGCGCGAAATCACTCAACCGCATCAGGTTTGACGACTTTAAACTTAAGTTCCCCCGGTCTAACGTAACCGAGTCGTTTTCGGGCAAGCCGTTCTTTGGTGAGCGTATCACTTTTCAGCATTTCCACACGCTTTTGAAGCAGATCCCGTTCAGCTTCCAACTTCCGTATCTCGGCGCGGTAAGCCTCCTCAGCGGCCTGTGCCTGTTGCCAGTCGTCGTAACCGTTCATAAACTGCCTAACACTCACTAAGAGCAAGCCAAGCACTATAATAAATAAGATGAGACGCACAACACGCATAAGGTAAACCTCGTTCGCAATTTGCTGTTAAGGTGTTCCACTCCGCTCTACTCTTAGCGATCAGCAATATGCTATTCGCTATTCGCGAACTGCTAAATTATAGAAGACCTGCCTACCAGCAAAAATGGCACTTCCTGCCAATTCTTCCTCAATCCGGAGGAGTTGATTATATTTACAGACACGATCCGTACGAGAAAGCGAACCCGTTTTTATCTGACCGGCGTTCGTCGCCACAACGAGGTCAGAAATAGTGGTATCTTCCGTTTCACCGGATCTGTGCGAAACAACAGCCGTGTAATTAAAACGCCGGGCAAGTTCAATGGCATCAAGCGTTTCCGTCAGAGTACCAATTTGGTTGACTTTGATGAGGATAGAGTTACCAATCTGCCCATCAATGCCCTGCTGCAAACGGGTGGTATTGGTCACAAAAAGGTCATCTCCGACGAGCTGAACCTTGTCACCAATCGCCTCAGTCAAACGTTTCCAACCGTCCCAATCGTTTTCATCCATACCATCTTCAATCGAGACAATCGGATACTTCTCACAGAGTTCAGTGTAAAAAGCGACCATCTCTTCGGGCGACTTGGTCGGTTCTGCTTCTGCCTTCAACTCGTAGGTCCCGGTATCCCGATTGTAAAATTCACTCGAAGCAGCATCCAACGCTAAAAGGACATCTTCACCCGGCAGGTAACGGGCACGCTCGATGGCTTCAATAATCACAGCAATCGCTTCCTCATTGGATCCCAAATCGGGTGCGAATCCACCCTCATCGCCGACAGCCGTATTGCAATTGCGTTCCTGTAAAACGGCTTTAAGACTATGAAAGATTTCGGCACCCATGCGAAGGGCTTCAGCAAAATTCGCCGCCCCCGCTGGCATCACCATAAATTCTTGGATGTCAACGTTGTTATCGGCGTGAGAACCCCCATTTAGGATGTTCATCATCGGTAAAGGGAGCTCTTTCGCGTTCGTTCCGCCGATGTAGCGATACAACGGTTGTCCAGCCTCAGCAGCAGCAGCCTTCGCGACCGCCAAGGAAACCCCTAAAATTGCGTTCGCACCCAGACGGCTTTTATTCTCTGTACCATCAAGTTCGCGCATAGCAGTATCAATATCGCTCTGTGCGAAGGCATCTTCACCGACAAGTGCCTCAGCGATAACGGTATTGACGTTTTCAACGGCTTGCTGAACGCCTTTGCCCAAATACCGACCCGCATCCTCATCGCGCAGTTCAACCGCCTCGTGTTCACCTGTAGAGGCACCAGACGGAACAGCAGCGCGTCCGAAGGCCCCTGATGCTAAATCAACGTCAACTTCGACTGTCGGGTTACCACGCGAATCTAATATCTCGCGTGCATGAATATGGATAATTTCTGACAAACTTTTCTCCTTTTTTTAGAGGCTGTCAGCACTCGGGGAACTGCGTTTTCAGCGGTTAGGAAAGTGAGTGTTGTGGCGTACAAAACGTTTGTCCTTTTTCCATTGTGTCCTACCGAATGCCGATTGCCGATCGCCAACATCCATTTTACTATTCTTCAATAACAGCATCAGCGAGTAGGTACGCAGATGCCAGAAAAATTAAACTGTAGCCTATAAGCAGTTGTAGCCAAAATTTGTTTTCTAACCCACCCGTTACCAGAAGCGAAACGGTGCATTTCGCACCTCCCATAATGATTGGAATAACAAGCGGGAGTAAAATAACAGAGAGAAGACTTTCACCACCGTTCGCGCTTGTAGACATACCAGCTAACAGCACACCAACAGCACAAAAACCGAGTGTCCCGATACTCAACACGCCGAACAACTTCAGTAATATGCTCACCGTCGCCACATCAAGTAGGTCTAAGAATTGAAGCGCGATGGGCGTTATAACAATTTCCAATAAAAATAGAGAAACGACGTTACTGATAACCTTAGAGAGGTAGAGGTTACCCGCATCAACACCGGTAAGTCGAATACCTTGTAAAGCAGCGTGTGTGCGTTCTATCGTAAACGAACGGTTCAAGGTGATAATTCCTGCAAAAACGAACGCTGCCCAGAGGACACTCGCGGTTAATTTACCACGCTCTACCTTTTCAGGGAAAATCGGACCAAACGCAAAAGCAAAGATAAGAACAACGAGCACGCTAAAGACGAAGATTAATGCCAGCGTCTCCTTTGAACGGAATTGAAGTCCAAGGTCCTTGCGAATCAACGCGCCAATTTGACGGAACGGCTTCATGTCTGTCTCAATTTAGAAGTACCTATCTATATCTGTCTCGGATCGGTGTGCCTATAACTGCGCCTCATACGTGAGCAAAAGAGCCTCTGCTGAGATTTCATCTTTCCGTGCAACTTCTTCGAGCTCGCCATTTATCATAAAGAAAAACCGGGTACCCACGAGATAACCCAACGCCGTGTTGTGTGTCGTAACAACAACACCCGTCCCTTTTTCGCGTTCTTGTGTAATACGTTCAAGGACGAACTGTTGAGCAGAAGCGTCCAATCCAGAGAACGGTTCATCAAGTAACAACACTGAAGGGCGATGGAGAAGAGCTCTGGCAATCATAAAGCGCTGCGTCATGCCACGTGAGAAGATATGCAGGGGTTCATGGATAAAACGTTGCAGCCCGACTTCTGTAAGAAGCGTTGTTGCGCGGTGCTCAAGGTGCTCCACACCATACATCTGCCCAAAAAATTTGAGATTTTCATAAGGACTGAAGGTCGGGTAAGCCAGATGTTCATGAATGACGACCCCCAATGCCCGTCGCACGTCTGAAGGATTCTCGAACGCATCCGTGCCTTCAATTTCAACGGACCCCGATGTCGGGCGGAGAAGCGTTGCGAGCATTTTGATGAACGTAGTTTTCCCGGCACCGTTAGGACCGAAAATCGTAACGACTTCCCCGGGACGAGCTGAAAGTGTCGCGTTTCTGACAATTGAGCGGTCACCAAAGTGCTTTGTGACACCAAAGGCACGGATGCGCATGGTCTAAACGATTCCGTAGGAACTAAAAAAGACATAGGACGGAGTATGACCCCGCCCTACAGTCAACCAATATTGTGAACAAAAGGTAGACGTGCACAACAACCTACCGACACCACATCCGTCTACATCATACCCTGGATGATTGCATTGCCCTGTTCTTTGGTAATACCGAGCGGTTGATGCGCCATAGGCCCGTTTTCCAAAACGGGTTCCATTTGATCTAAGGAGGGGCGGCTGGTATCTTGATAGAACAGTCCGATCGGAATCTCGTCTCCCCACTTAACGGCTTCCTCAAGTGCTGCGGCTTTATCACTCGGATCGTGGTCTTCGAGTTCTCTGACGCGCTGTTTGAAAAAGTCACTCGTATTGTCTCTATTGAAAGTAATACAAGGACTAAACACATCAATAAGGGCAAACCCCTTGTGTTGCATGCCGTTGTACATCAATTCCGTCAGCTGTCTCGGGTTACCGCTAAATCCTCTCGCGACATAGGTTGCTCCGGTCACGATCGCCATAGCAATCGGATTGAGCGGCGCCTCTATATTGCCAAACGGTGTGCTTTTCGTCTTCATATCCATCAAACTCGTGGGCGAAGCTTGGCCAATCGTCAACCCGTAAATCTGGTTATCCATCACGATATAGAGGAGGTCAATATTCTTGCGCATCGTGTGGATAAAATGGTTCCCACCGATGCCGTAACCGTCCCCATCACCGCCAGTGACCACCACGTTCATTTCGTGATTGGCGAACTTAGCACCTGTTGCGACTGCAAGTGCTCGTCCATGGAGCGTATGCATCCCATAGGTCCGGATGTAGCCTGGCAGGTTGGAGGAACAACCAATGCCGCTTACTGTGAGGTGTTCATGATTGCCTTTGCCAAGTTTTGCATAAGCATTCTGCAGAGAACTGAGTACACCGTAATCCCCACACCCTGCACACCAATCCGGGCGAACATCGCCTTGGAAATCTCTCGCGGTGGGTGCACCTTGAATCGGTCTTTCGCGTCGCGTGGATCTTTCTCGTTTCGCCATCTGATTTCTCCTCCTTTGCTAAACAACGATTTCTTGGTACGGAATATAGAGGTCTGTCTTACCAATTAAAAGCTCACGGACCCCATCAACAATGTGATGCGGCATAAACGGCTCGCCATCGTATTTGCGAATCTGGCCATCTGCCTTAAAGCCGGTTTCACCGCGCAGGAACCGCGCGAATTGACCGGTATAGTTACATTCAACAATAACGGAGTGCGCTGACTTTGCAAGCACTTCGTTTATCGCATCTTCGTCCATCGGATAGAGCCATTTGAAATGAATGTGATTCGTAGAAACACCGGCTTCCGTTAACTGCTCAGCAGCTTCGCCAATCACACTGTGTGTCGATCCCCACCCAACGAGTGTGACTTCAGCATCTTCCGGTCCTTCAAGCGTCGGGGGCGGAAGGAGTTCGAGGATACCGTCCATCTTCCGTTGACGTTTTTCCATGATGTCGCGTCGCTTGTGCGGATTCGTGAATTCGTCACTAATCAACGTACCATCTTCGTCGTGGTCATCCGTCGCGACGACGTGTACGTGTCCTGGAGTTCCAGGGATTGCTCTCGGTGAGATGCCACTATCGGTAATCTCGTACCGGAGGTATTCGCCTTCAGGTTGGACAGGACCACTGATGAGTGCCCCGCGGTCAATTTCCGGTTGCCAATTGACGGAATCCGGTTCAAATGTTGTGAAACCCATGGAAAGTGTGAGATCCGAAAGAACCATACCCGGACATTGGAACTTATCTACAAGGTTGAAGAGCTCAGGAATGGTGTCGAAACCGTCCATGATACTCGTCGGCGCGACAACGATTTTCGGGAAATCGCCTTGGCTCGCTCCCAGAATCTGCCATAAATCGCCCTGTTCCGTTTTTGTCGGCAAACCCGTGGAGGGACCACCGCGCTGAACGTTAATAACGACGATCGGAATTTCCATCATACCTGCGCTACCGATGGCTTCCGACATGAGCGCAAATCCACCACCCGATGTTGCACACATTGCTCGCGTACCAGCATGTGCGGCTCCGATAACCATATTGACAACACTAATTTCGTCTTCACATTGCCGGACCATGATGCTTAGGTCACGAGCGTTGTTTGCCATCCAGTGAAGCACACCCGTTGAAGGACTCATCGGATAGGCAGCGTAAAATTTGACACCTGCTGCCGCGCCACCCATTGCCATCGCCGAATTTCCATCAACGAAAGCGAGCGCGGGTTCTTGCTTCTGAAACTGGGCTTCAAACGCGGTGAAGTGTTCCGCTGCATGGTCGTAACCTGCCCGCGCCACCGCAACGTTTGCGTCCACCAATGCCTGCCCTTTACGACTGAACGTAAGGTCAATGATGTCCTCAAGTACCTGCAAGTCCCCACCAACCATTTTTAAAGCAACACCGAACATACAAATGTTGAGCATTAACTTTCTTCTATCAGTATTGTTGGACAACTCCTTATAGGAAATAGGACAGAGTTGAACGTCATCGCGTTCGGGGGCAGCTTTGACATCATCACTATTATAGATAATAGCGCCGCCGGGGGCGACATGTGGAAGGTGGGTTTCTAAACTGTTCCGATCCAATGCAATAACCATGTCTATCTTATCGCCGTGGTTGGCGACGGGTTCGGAACTAATTCTGACGGTAAGGAAGGTATGACCGCCACGGATGAGAGACTGGTAAGCACTATAGGTAAAGACGTGGAGACCATGCCGAGCACAGATTTGGCTCATACTCTTACCAACGGTGTCAATCCCTTGACCGGGCGCCCCTCCTACAGCGATCACAAAATCGTACTTTGCCATCTTGGCTCCCTTCTAATTTTCCGGTATCCCATTCTGATGTGGCACACTTTACCAAAGATACGCCACAGTTCAATGAACCTGACAACACCAGACGGGTGGATAAATAAGCAAACTAATTCGTTTGTTAGTTACATTAGCAATATTTGCGCCTTTTTCTTAATATTTATGCACGTAAAAATAATCTACTTTTTTTAATTATACCATATTTGCCCCTAATTTTTCAAATTTTTTAAGTTGTCAATGCTGCGAGTGCTTGTTTCGCCGCTGGCGTGCCAATCTTTTCCAATGCATACGCTACATGGTACTGGACGCGCTCAGAATCATCCGCTAATGCCGCAATTAGCGCAGGAACAGCAGCCTTGGCAGCACCCTCAAGATTCGCAAGCGCATAAGCACTATAAGTTTTAACCTCTTCTTCAGGATCCGATAAAGCTTGAATGAGGACAGGGACCGCGTCAACTGCAGCACACCCCATGTTGCTGAAGGCACGGATAGCATATTCGCGGAGTTGCTCGTCTAAGTCTTGTAAGGCTTCGCTCAGTGCCGGAATAGCAGGCGCACCAATACGCCCCAACGTATCACTAATACACAAGGCGTGGTACCGCCCAACCACCGCCAACTCCTCCATGAGCACAGGCACTGCAATTTCACCTATCTCTGCCAAGACATCAGCGGCTTGGTCCGAAATGTCCCACAAATTCTCAGCGAGTGCCTCAATTAGTTGGGGTATAGCCGGTTCACCGATATTAACCAATTCTTTTCTCGCAGCCTCACGGACATCGTCATCCACATCTGACAGATCTTCGATCAAGTCAGCTACGGCACCTTCGCTGTCCATCGTACTTATTCTCCCTTCTTAACATACGCCAACATTGTGATAAGACGGTCAGTCTGCTCAGGTCGCAAATACTTATAGAACCACTCTGAAAACTCGCGTTCGGCTCTCGTGAGTTCCGCCGTCAACGCTGGGACGGTGGACTCTCCGATTTCCGCCAATATCTCCGAAGCGTGATTCGCCATCTGCTCCATGTAAACAGGGATAGCAGATTCCTCAATATGTGTATAGAACTCGGCACCATACCCAGACATATACCAGCATTCTTGGGTAAGGACATCAATGAGTTGCGGAACGGCAGGTCTACCGATAGCAACTAATTCTGCTTTTGCAACGTTCCGAACATTCTCGTCTATATGACCTAACATGACTATCAAATCAGCGATGTGGTGTTTGCTATGCATCGTTTCCCCTTTTTTGCTGCTCTAAGAGCGTAGTGAGGCGTTCGGTTTGTTCTCGGCGGAGTCGATTGTAGACGCGCTCCGAGATTCCCTGCTTCTCGTATGTATCATCAAGATATGTAATGAATTCAAGTCTTGCCATGCGAACATGCTCAATATCATCAGGACTGAGTTTACGGAGCCACCCGGCATCGGGCGGCGTTACGGAATCATCAGGCGTAGCCGCCTCGCTACCGCTTGGCGCACGGAGCTTGAAAAGTGCAGCGACGAAAAAACCGCCAGCCAATGCCGCCGCAACAGCAATAAGCACCAACTGTCCGAGATTAGACGTTTGCCCCGGCGCGGCACCACGAGCGGCGTTCATGTTTACATTAAGGGTCAAATCAACAGTTGTTCCCACATTGAAAGTCCGCCCCGCAACGCTCTGATATACAAGATAAACGTTCCCATGGATCTGTTCGCGCCTTGGTGCGCTGAAAAATTTGGCATTGGGTGCAAAACCGATACCTTCAGGGACGAAGAAGTAGAATTCCGCGGTGTCGAAATCTAAGCGACGCGATAAATTGAGTTTGCTTTTTTCAACGTGAAAAATGTAAGTATAACCCAACTGTGATTCTCCAGGCGGTAGCGGCGTTGGGAGGATGACATTATCAGTCATAGGGTCTATCAGGAGTGCTGTCGGCGAATGCGGCTGAAACCCTTCAGTCCTTTTCGGAAGTTTTAAATGCAACCCAACCGTCTGCGTGCCATGCTTTGTTTGAAAAGCCAAGTCACTCTGGTTTTCAACAGCGACCGCCTCAATAACGGTGACAGCACCATCTGGAGCGTGGTCCGCAGGCGGTGGTCCTATAATAAAGGTGTGTGTCTTCACGCGTACCTGGGTCTTGTCGTCTGTAAATGCACCAATGTTAAAATCGAGTGTTACATTCGGTGCCCACGTCGATAAAACGATGTCCGGCTCCGTATAATCCGTGCCTTCATAAACAGTAGAAACCGTGTAATGAACAGTCGGATCAAGCCGTAAATCTCCAAAACGGTAGCTGCCGTTTTCATTCGTCAGCGTTTCCTGTGTTTCAATCGTCTCGGCTTTATGAATAGTGAGAGTTATAGAATGTGCAGCGAGTGGCTTCTCAAGCTTTCTGTCAATAACCGTGCCTTGAATATTGCCGAGTTCCGTTGTTTGGGCAAGCGAGGGTGGAAGCCAGAAAAGGATTAGGGCAACCCCTAACAGGCTACTGATGCACGCCGACGTGAGATATCGAACCCGTAAATTGCCCTTTGAATTGCTGTATGAAGATAAGTTAATGTGCATACTATGTTCCACGTTGTTGTTTAAATCTCTCAATCTCTGCTTCCACATCTGAGAGCGATTCCTCTTCAAGTTGCATGATGACGCGCGCGGTCTCTTGCAAGAGCCCTTCGCGTAATTCTTGGTAGTCGGCTTCCGAGAGTTTGCCCGTTTCGTAATCTTCGTCAAGTTCTGCAAGTGCAGCGTAGCTGCGCTCACGTTCCTGAAAGAGCGCTCGCCGCCGTTCTTCGATTATGTCTTCAGAAGTCATAGCCCCTTGAGAACCCGCTTTCGAGAAGATCGGGGACCCAACATAAACAAGGAGTATGACACCGAGAATTAGCATCCATAAAAGAACAAGTGAATCCATAAAAACCTTTTTTCAAATTGCGCTATTGCGTGCGAAAGACCGTTTCGGCTATTTCTCCTGTTTGTATCTTTCCAGTTCCGCTTCAACCTGCTTCAGCGCCGTATCAGAAACCTGCTGGCTTGACCCACCGCTGCTATCCGTCGTTTTAACCATCTGCTTTGACTTTCGGAGCACGACAAAAGCCACACCACCGATGAGAACCAAAATAACAGCAGGCATAATGTAAGCAATCAAATTAATGCCTTCCGCTGGCATAACCGCGTAAAATTGGGAACCGTACGTGTCAAGATAATTGGTGCGAATCTGCGCAACTGTTTGACCCGCGAGCAGTCGATTGCGAAAATCGGCTTCAATCTGTTCTGCTGTACCACACACACAGACTTCGATTGTCTCACGTTCACACCCACAGTAACAATAGACAGTCGTGAGGAGTTCGTTTAACTTGGATTCAAATTGGGCATCCGCTGTATTTTGCGCTTCCGACACGCCACCGGCAAATAAGCAAACAATGAGAAACACTACAAGCGACGCGAAACTGAGAATTAGCGCAGCGTTGGCTGTCGAAATGCGCTCAAATTTCTTGACTTTCATAGCACTCTTCCATCAAGTCTCTTTACTATATTGAGACTTCTCAGCTATAGCGATAATTCCACCGATTACCATTATAGCGACCCCAATCCAAACAACACTAATTAGAGGATTGTGGTACACTTGAACGTTCACAATATCTCCGCCTTTAATATTCCGGGGCAGCTCACCCAGAGCGATATAGAGATCATTGACCCCGAAGTGACGGATAGCAGACTCAATCGTATCCTGTTCCCCTTGCCCAGCCTTGTAATAGAAGTGGCGTGCCGGTTCCATTGTGCCAATCCGCTTCCCGTTCTTTGCGACATCAAAAATAACACCCGCCCTGCGATAGTTGGCGTATTCTCTCTCAAACGAATCCTTCATTGTGAGCTCAAAGGCACCCACCTTCATCGACTCACCGAGTGCTAAACTGTCAGATTCAAGGAGAAAATAGCCCTTCGACCCCATAATACCGATATAAAGGATCACAATACCGATGTGAATGATATAACCGCCATACCGTCTTTTGTTACGCTGGATGAGGAGATTCAAACCGTTGAGGAAAGAGGTCTCCTGCCGTTTCGCACGGAGTCTCGCACCACGATAAAATTCCGCAAATATTGCGACAAGCACAAAGACTGCAGCAGAAACACAAAGCACCGAATAGATAGGAGACGTGTTGCCTTTTATTACTGCGAGAAACCCCCATGTCAACGCCCCACTCACTAAACCTATGACCAAGGGCCACATAAACATACGACGGAAGTTATTCGTGGTAATTTTTTTCCATGAGATGATAGGTCCCGCACCGGTTAGGAAGAGGAGCAACAATCCCGGAATAATAACGACCTGATTAAAAAAGGCTTCCGGCACAGATGCCTTTTGACCATTAATCGCCTCGGAGATAATCGGCCACAACGTACCCCAGAGGATAATGAGTGTTAACCCAACGAAAAGCCAATTATTCAGAACAAACGCACTCTCACGCGAGAGAAGCGATTCAAGACGATTGGCACTTTTCAGTCGTTTCCAACGATAGATGATAAGTCCGACGACCCCAGCGGTCGAAATTAGAATGAAACCGAGGAAATAGCCGCCAATGTCAGATTGCGCGAAGGCATGCACCGAAGAGATAATCCCGCTGCGAGTGATAAAAGTCCCGAGCAGTGTGAATTGGAAAGCCAGAGTAATCAGGAGGATATTCCACAATTTGAGCATACTCCGCTTTTCCTGGATCATCACGGAATGTAGATAAGCAGTGCCGAGGAGCCACGGCATAAAAGAGGCGTTCTCGACCGGATCCCATGCCCAATAACCACCCCAACCCAATTCGCGATACGCCCAATTGCCACCGAGCGTAATACCAACAGTCAAAACAATCCAAGAGAAGAGCGTCCATCTGCGCGAGCGGAGTATCCAGTCGCTGCCAACCCTACCCGATGCAAGCGCACCGACAGCAAACGCGAACGGCACCGTCAGACTAATCCAACCGATATATAACGTCGGTGGATGAAACGCCATGCTTGGGGTTTGGAGGAGCGGATTCATACCCGCACCATCGGGCGCGACCTGTCCATTCGGGAAGCGAGCCAGCGGGTTGTAAACACCTTCGATTAAGCCAGTAACAAGAATAATAAAGAAGAGTTGGACAATGGCGAGAGGGATTAAAGCATAGTCTGCGAGGGTATCACCTGTTTGTTTATTGTATCGCTGGTTTTGCCAGACCACAATCGCCCCAGCAACCGTTAAGAGCCAGAGCCAGAACAAGAGTGAACCGGACATTCGACCCCAGAGTGCTGTGACTTTATAGAGTAGGGGTTGCGCTGCACTGGATACCTCAACAACGTAGCGCATTGAGAAGTCGTCGGTTACAAAACCGTAGATTAAAGCACCCGTTGCAATACTGATAAGAATGAAAGTGGCAATAACGGCATTTCTACCGCTTCGCACGGCATTCGGGTTTCGTGTGCGCAGCCCAACGCAGAGGAACCCGATTGCCCATAAACCAGAAAGTACAGAAAGGTATATAGCGGCTTGTCCAATTTCCGCAGTCATGCGTGTCTGTGCCTCCCCATTTTTGATAGCAAGTTTTGACTTGCAAGCTGCGTCAAAAAGGTATTTTTGAACATATTGTTTTTTTAATGTATCGTGTATCTCTTACTGCGAAATGTAAGAAGTTTCATCTGTAGGTATAGCACTCTCCGCCCCTTCATATTTCGAGGCGCACTTCGTCATGAGTTTTGTAGCAACAATGAGGTTTTCCGACGCATCATATCTACCCTCAACGAAAACGCTACCACCATCAACAAAGTTATCTGGTTTCAGTCTATCCTTATAAATCACATTGACGGTTGCCGCACTGTCGCGGTCGCGGACAGCAAAGGTGAGTTTAAAATTGGCTGCATCCCATTTGGAACTCCCTTCCGAAATGAGACCATCAACTTGGACGAGTTGATCGTCAACTTTGCCCTTATCTGCCACAAGCAAAGCAGGTGTAAAATGCCGCACACTCGTCTTTTTAAGCATGACGTACCCTAAAAATACCATACCACTTAGCAAAACGAGGCTCGCAGCAATTATTTTAAGTCTTCTCTGTTTTTGCACCCGAACATCCTCCAATGATATAAGCCAAACATTTCGATTTTCAACGACACCGACGAAACGAAAGCTTCTTTAGTTAAAATAATACTTGATTTTGGATTCAAAATCAAGTTAAAATAGAACAAAATCAGAAATACGTGCAAAATTTTGTGCAAAAAAGCGGTCAGGAGAACAGTTGTCAGTTATCAGTTGTCAGTTGGTAAGAAGTTATTGATTAAATTAGAACGCTCTTTACTAATAGCTAATAGTTGATAGCCGGTAGCGAATAACAAATGAATTTAAATTGGCAGCACCATCCGTGGGCAGGTGTATTTCCGGCGACGCTCTGTCCTTTCCATGGAGATGAATCCATTGACGAAACCGGACTGCGTCAGTATATGCAGGAACTCGCGAGTGTTCCGGGCATAAAAGGTGTCGTCTGTAACGGGCACACCGGCGAAATTATGTCCCTCCGTCTGCATGAAAGACAGCGGGTTACACAGATTACCGCCGAAGCTGTCGGCGACCGAGTTAAAGTCGTCACAGGCGTGAGTGCAGAAGGCAGTCTCCCAGCAATTGACGATGCACTTGCAGCGAAGGAAGCAGGCGCAGACGCTATCCTTTTGATGCCTGCACACCACTGGTTGCGATTCGGAAGAACACCCGAAACCGCAGTCGGTTTCTTCCAAGATGTCGCCGAAGGCGCGGACATACCAATCATTGTTCATCAATATCCGGCATGGACGAAGGCAGGCTATAGCCTCGAAGAGATGTTGGAGATGGTGAAAATCCCGCAAGTTATCTGCATCAAAATGGGAACCCGGGATATGGCGCGTTGGCGGTGGGATTATGAACAACTCAAAGAAGCGGCACCTGACGTTCCTATCTTGACCTGCCATGACGAATATTTACTCGCTTCACTGCTCGAAGGCAGTGACGGTGCACTCATCGGATTCGCAGGATTTGTGCCGGAGTTGATGGTGGATGTCGTTCACGCTGCGCTCAACAACGATCTGCTGGGTGCGCGCAAGGCGCGCAGCCAAGTAGATGCACTGGCGCGGATTGTCTACAATTTTGGTGAACCGAGCAGTGATGCACATCAACGGATGAAATGCGCACGCTGGCTGATGGGTCGATTCCCTTCAATGACGATGCGCAGACCCCTCCGGCAATTGTCCACTGCCGAAATAGATAAGATCCGAACCCGGCTTGAAGCAACCGGCTACCAATGTGCTAATTAGGCGAGCGAATCCATCATTGTGTTTGTAGTAGCGCAATTCAGTGCGCGTTTGAGTCTTGCGACGGGTGATGAATCAACCTACTACGAACTTAAAACACATCGACTATTTGATGTGAGTGCCTACGGATAGGAAAAACAAAATGTCACGTTTAAAATACGCGCTCATCGGTCACGGTAGACGCGGGGCAGCACATCTATCAACAGCGGCGACATTAAAAGACACCTTTGAGGTCGTCGCCGTGTGTGACGCACATCCCGAATCGGCAGAAGCAGGCGCAGCACGTCTCAATATCGGCTCACAAGCTTCGCCAAAATTTGACGTTAAAGCCTACACCGATGTCCGAAAACTTATTGACGAAGTACCCTTGGATATCTGTGATGTCGTCGTACCTGCACCGCTGCATCATATCGTCTCCTGCTATCTCTCCCGATGTGGTATCCCACACAACGTCGAGACCGGGCTCGCACCGACCCTCGGTTTGATGGATATGATGATCACTGATGCGACTGAAAATGGGGTCAAACTCCAGACATCAGAGAATTTTCCTTACGTTCCTGTCGAGCAGTTTGTGTGCAAACTCATTCAGGAAGGCGTAATTGGGGATGTCCATAAATGCTATCGGCTCTTCTCGACAACCGGATACCATGGACTCGCCGCGATACGCTGTCGGATGAACGCTGCGCCGACAGCGGTCAGTAGCATAGGGCACACAATGTCGGTCGTGCCTTACGTTGATAGCGCAAAGCGGAATTTTAATCGGGAGAACCTTGAATTTTACGCCGTAGATTTTGAAAACGGCGGACTCGGCATCGCCATGGTCGGAAATAAAAACGGGTGTCTCGGACGGAACAAACTCGTCGGCTTTGAGTCGTGTGGTGAACGCGGTACGATCATTACCAACGGTAATCAGAGTGCCACCGGTGGTGAGACGGTCAACGTTTGCACAGATAAGGACATTGCCCTGCACAACGGGAAGGCACAAACGTACGAATTCCAGAGAGAATATAGCGACGATGGAACGCTGCAGCGCATCTTTGTAGAACTCCCACCCTCGTTAGGTGGCACCGTTGAATGGGTAAATCCGTATCAACACACAACGATACCGGAGCGCGGTATCTCATTGGCAACGATGCTTGACGGCATTGCCCGCGCAGTCCGAGAGGATACACAACCGCTCTGGACGGGAGAAATGGGCAGAGCAGACCAAGAGATGGTTATCGCTGCACATCGATCCATCCGGACGAATCGTCAACCGATCCAGCTTCCACTTCAACCCGATCCTGATGAAGAGGACGCATTTGATCGTAATTTTGAAGAACAATTCGGTGTTCATCCACGCGAAAACATCGAAAAGGCGTTACAGGTTAATTTTAAGGCTCTTTGAACAATTGATTCTGAACTGCCCTTCCGTTGTCAGGGCAGTATATCAGTCTTTAACAACAAACCCTTTATAACCTAAAGTGGGTTTTCAATCAATTTTAGATCGGGGTGGACAACGGACACCCCGCCCAGACATGATCGCTAAAAATTATGAAAGAAGTTAAAATTGGATTTATCGGATGTGGTGGAAATGCCAATGGGCACATGAATCGGTTAGCCGAAATTGAAGGCGCACGCGTCGTCGCCGTCTGTGACGTTCAGGCTGAACGTGCACAAAGCGCAGCCGAAAAACATAACGCAGATGCCTATACCGCGCACCCAGCCCTCCTTGAACGGGATGACTTGGATGCAGTCTATCTCAGCCTCCCTGTTTTTGTCCATGGGCAACCGGAGCTTGATGTTATCGCCCGCGGTTTACCCTTTTTCGTTGAGAAGCCTGTCGCCATCAGTATGGAAATCGCCCGTGAAATTGAAGCGGCGGTAGCGAAAGCCGGATTGATAACCTGTGTCGGGTATCAACTCCGCTACCTCGGTTCGACCCAAATAACACGGCAGATCCTGCAGGACAGAACGATTAACATGATCGTCGGTAAGTATTGGTGCAGCACGGGACACGGAGACCCGAACGCCTGGCTCCGACAGATGAACAAATCCGGCGGGCAACTTGTCGAACAAGCAACACATACCATCGATATGATGCGGTATATGTGCGGTGAAGTAGAGACCGTCTACGCCATGCAAGCAAATCGGTTTCTCAAAGAGACGGATTGCCCAGACGCTAACAGTGTCGCGCTTCAGTTTGCGAGTGGGGCTGTCGGTTCGTTGACGGCTACTTGGGCTTATGCGGGTGACTGGTCGAACGCCAATATCCTAGATTTGCTGTATGAGGACGAACTTCTGAATTGGAATCCGTCAAGCGTCACCGTACAGGAAGATGGCAACTGGGTAGATAAAACAGCACCGAGTCCAACAATTGATGACGTTTTTGTCGAAGCAGTGCGCACGGGTGATGCCGCCGCAATCTTGAGTCCTTACAGCGATGCGGTTAAAACGCTCGCAATATCTCTCGCAGCGAACCAATCCGCACAAGAGAACAGACCTATAGACATCTCCTCGATCTTGTAAGTCTGCACGCCAGATCCCTGAAAAGG
>JAJECD010000045.1 GCA_022822215.1 Candidatus Poribacteria bacterium
TCTGGCGGGTATGGGATGCTAATTGGTCCCCACTCGACCCGGGCAGAGCAGGAAGAGTTTGCCCGTCGCATTAAAGACAATCCGCGTAACTACATCGCGCAACCGACGCTCTCGCTTTCACGCGTCCCTGTTCTTATTGAGGATCATCTTGAAGGACGACACGTTGACTTACGTCCGTTTATCCTTTACGGCGAAGACATCTACGTGCTTCCGGGTGGATTAACGCGAGTCGCTCTCAAGAAAGGCTCGTTGGTCGTTAACTCGTCCCAAGGTGGTGGGAGTAAGGATACGTGGGTCTTGTCAGGTCCGATATAGGAGGGTCTAATGCTCAGTCGCGTTGCAGAATCAATTTATTGGATGAGCCGCTATATCGAACGCGCAGAAAACGTTGCCCGTTTCGTTGATGTCAACTTGCACCTTATTCTCGATATGCCGGTCGGTATACAAGCGCAGTGGGAACCCCTTGTCGCCACAACAGGCGACGACGAAGTGTTTGCAGAACGCTACGGTGATACCTCCCGCGAAACCGTGATTAGATTTCTGGCATTTGACACTGAAAATCCGAACTCAATCGTCTCTTGCCTGCGGGCTGCGCGTGAAAACGCTCGGTCCATACGGGAAAATATTTCATCAGAAATGTGGGAACAGTTAAATGACGCTTATCTATTAGTAGCCAACACCTCCGAAAGATGGGCAATGACAGAACCCCATGAGTTCTTCAGGGAAATCAAACTTGCATCGCATCTCTTTATGGGCCTGACAGACAACATCATGTCGCATAGTGAGGGGTGGCATTTCAGTCAATTGGGTCGGCTGATTGAGCGCGCCGACAAAACATCGCGGATCGTTGATGTTAAATACTTTATCCTCCTGCCTTCTGTCTGGGATGTGAACACACCATTTGACGATATTCAGTGGGGGGCCCTCCTCCATTCCGCCAGCGGTTTCGAGATGTACCGCCGTACTTACGGACTCATCTCTCCGGACGATGTTGTTGCTTTTCTCTTGTTAGACCGTGAATTCCCGAGATCCGTTCTTTATTGCCTCTCCAAAGCGGAAGAATCATTACACGCTATCTCTGGAACCCCGTTGGAAACGTTCGCCAACCCAGCAGAGCAGCGTTTGGGGCAGCTCCGCGCTGAATTTGCGTACGCCCAAGTCAAACAGGTCCTATCAAGCGGTTTGCACGAATTTCTTGACGCATTCCAAACCAAACTCAACTCAGTCGGCGAAGACATCCACAAGACCTTTTTCGCTTTGCGACCCGTCAACGACTCTTAATAGTGAAAAAAATGGCAATCCGTGTAGCTATCAACCACAAATCACACTATCGTTACGACAGGCTTGTTAATCTGTCTCCACATGTCTTCCGATTGAGACCTGCGGTCCACTGCCGTACGCCGATTGAAGCCTACTCACTCAAGATTGAACCAGAGACGCATTTCATCAACTGGCAGCAAGACCCATTTGGCAATTACCAAGCGCGCGTCGTCTTCCCTGAACCAGCGCATGCGTTGTCTATTGAAGTAGATGTTGTCGCAGATATGACCGTTATCAACCCATTCGATTTCTTCCTCGAATCGAGTGCCGAACACTACCCGTTTGACTATGAGGCACAGCTTAAAGAGGAGCTCAGGCCGTTTCTCGAAGTCAAAGAAAACGGACCACTCCTGACAGCATTCCTGGCAGATATTCCGCAGACGCAGAAGAAACTCATCGACTTCCTTGTTGACATCAACGGGGTGCTCTTGGAAAAAATAAAATACACAATCCGTATGGAACCCGGCGTGCAGTCCTGCGAGGAGACGTTGGAGAAGCAGATTGGCTCCTGTCGGGACACTGGCTGGCTCCTCGTTCAGATATTGCGACATCTCGGTTTAGCGGCTCGTTTCGTCTCAGGTTACCTCGTCCAACTCGTCGCAGATCAGAAACCTGTAGATGGACCTGCTGGTCCGCCCCAAGATTTCACCGATTTACATGCTTGGTGCGAGGTGTATGCCCCCGGGGCAGGTTGGATCGGGCTGGATCCAACATCCGGCTTACTTGCCGGTGAGGGACACATTCCCTTAGCGTGTGTAGCCGATCCAGTGAGTGCTGCACCCGTTACGGGGTATACCGACCCCTGCGAAACAGAATTTACCTATACCAACACCGTCCAACGCATCTACGAAGACCCGCGCGTGACGAAACCGTACACGGAAACACAATGGACAAATATTAATGCCCTCGGTCAGCAAGTGGACGCAGATATAATCCAACACGACATCCGGTTGACAATGGGCGGTGAACCGACCTTCGTTTCGATCGACGACCCAGACAGTCCGGAATGGGACACGGAAGCAGACAGTCCAAGAAAAAGGGAGTTAGGGGCGGTCCTTCTGAAACGGTTGCGCGATAGTTTCGGACCAGGGGGAGCACTCTATCACGGACAGGGGAAGTGGTATCCGGGTGAACCTTTACCGCGTTGGAAGTTCGGCTGCTTTTGGCGTAAAGATGGGGTGCCGGTTTGGCGGAATGATAAACGCCTCGCGGAACCGCACAAGGATTACGGGTTCGGTGTCCATGAGGCTGAACGATGGACGCGCCACCTCTCGGAACTCTTAAAAATCACACCAGATGCGATAATACCGGCTTATGAAGATGCCCTCTTTTTCCTCTGGACGGAAAACAGACTCCCTACCAACATTGATCCCCTCGACTTTGACTTTAAAGAGGCATCCGAACGCCATCGACTCGCGGAACTCCTACAAACGGAAACCCTCAGTGAACCGATTGGCTACGCCCTACCGATACGATGGAATCTCGCCGATGAGGTGTGGGAAAGTTGTGCGTGGAACTTCAGGGATGGACGTATGTTCTTAATCCCCGGCGATTCACCGATAGGGCTCCGTCTACCCTTGGAGTCCATACAGTGGGTGCCGCCTGAAGAGCGAGAAGAGGTCTATGAACGCGATCCTTTTGAACCACGCGAAGCGCACTTAAATGCATCAGCGCAAGCAACCTCACAAAGCACATCAATGCCGAAAGACACGGAAGCAGAGACGATTTTTCAAACATCGCTCTGCGTTGAACCGCGTGACGGACGATTGCACATTTTCATGCCGCCACTAACGCATTTAGAACATTACTTGAAACTCCTTGAAGCGATAGAAGCGACCGCTGAAGCCTTGAATATGCCTGTAATCATTGAGGGATATGAGGTCCCACACGATTCCCGAGTTCAGACGTTGAGTGTGACTCCCGATCCGGGCGTGATTGAGGTGAATATCCATCCCGCGGCAAATTGGGATGAACTTGTTCATAATACCACAACGCTTTACACGCAAGCACGATTGGTAGGACTCAGTGCTGAAAAATTCATGTTAGACGGTAGACACACCGGCACTGGGGGTGGCAACCACATTATCGTCGGTGGTCGGACACCTGCTGATAGCCCGTTGTTGCGGCAACCTCACTTGTTACGCAGTCTCGTCACATATTGGCAGCATCATCCCGGTTTGTCATATCTGTTCTCCAGTACTTTTATCGGTCCGACGAGTCAGGCACCGCGTGTAGACGAGGGGCGTGATGAACAACTCTATGAACTTGAAGTCGCTTTCGATCAGATACCTGAAGTCTCCAACGGTGAAACGGAAGAGACACCGGCTTGGTTAATTGACAGGTTGCTGCGACACCTGATGGTAGATCTTACAGGGAACACACATCGTGCCGAATTCTGTATTGATAAACTCTACGCGCCAGACGCAGCGAGTGGACGGCTCGGATTATTGGAGATGCGGGCTTTTGAAATGCCACCGCACGCACGGATGAGCATTGTTCAGATGCTTCTGATTCGGACACTCATCGCCAAGTTTTGGAAGACCCCCTATAAAGGTAGACTCGTGCGATGGGGGACAGCATTACACGACCGATTCATGCTCCATCACTATGTTCGCGCTGACCTACAGGAAGTCGTTAGCGAACTTCAAGAAGCAGGATATCCATTCGAGATGGCGTGGCTTGACCCGTTCTTTGAATTCCGTTTCCCAAAATTGGGAGTTGTGAACGTTCAAGATATTGAACTGGAATTACGGATGGCAATTGAACCGTGGCACGTGTTAGGTGAAGAAGTGACACGGGCGGGAACCTCGCGTTTTGTCGATTCTTCTGTTGAACGGGTGCAGGTGAAGCTCCGTGGACTGATGGACTCGCGATACATTGTTACATGCAACGGACGGCGTTTAATTCTGCACAATACAGGCACACATGGAGAATACGTCGGTGGCGTACGTTATCGAGCGTGGCAGCCACCATCAGCATTGCATCCTACTATTGGAATACATTCTCCACTCGTCTTTGACATCATCGACACGTGGAATGGTAGGGCAATCGGCGGTTGTACCTATCACGTCTCGCATCCGGGTGGAAGACATTACGATACCTTCCCAGTCAACGCTTATGAAGCAGAAGGACGCCGAATAAGTCGTTTCGGCACGGATGGCCATACACCCGGCATCATTCAATCGCAAGCGTCGGGAACAACGACCGGACACTTTCTGGCGGAAGGTACGTCTCCAGGGCCGATGGCTGTCCCACCAGAGGAGGTAAATGCCGAGTATCCCTATACATTGGATCTCCGACGGCGTGGCGGTTAGCCGTCAGGTGAAAGCGAAGCGACCTGAATACCAAATTAAAAAGATGCAACAAACAGATATAAAAAATTGGAAGGTGATTGAGGGGCGTTATAGCACCAAGTTAGCCGATGCGCTTCACAGTCAACAGGTTGATGAGATGCTGAACCGAGATCAGCACGTCAATCCACATTGGCACGCCTTCATGCAGGCACTCGACACCCTCGGACTCGCCGAGATGGAAGCCCGGCACGAAGAGGTCCAACGCCTGCTCCGTGAAAATGGGGTCACCTACGTCGTACACGGCGAACAACACGAACACCGTCCGTGGGCGTTGGATCCGATCCCACTCATTATCTCGAATGCTGACTGGGAGGTCATCTCTGCTGGACTCAAACAACGCGCCGAACTCCTAAACCTAATTTTAATGGACCTCTATGGGGAACGCGCTTTGATTAAAGAGGGATGGATCCCACCAGAAGTGGTCTATGCGCATGCGGGTTTTCTACGGGCATGTGTCGGGCTTACTGCCCCTGGATGTCCGTTTCTTGTGAATTACGCCGCCGATTTAGCGAGAGGACCGGACGGCAGAATGTGGGTGCTTGCTGACCGCACACAGGCACCCTCAGGGGCAGGCTACGCACTGGAAAACCGAACAGCGCTTGTCCGCGCATTGCCGAACTTCTTCAGCGAGGTCGGTGTCCATCGGCTCTCCTTCTTCTTCCGCTCGTTCCAGAACAGCATATTGGATATGCAATATCAACTGGAAAATGCCACACGTATTGCACCACGCCAGATAGATAATCCACATGTTGTTGTGCTAACCCCTGGACCCCTCAACGAAACTTATTTTGAGCACGCCTACCTCGCAAGTTACCTCGGTTACACTTTGGTGCAAGGGGACGATTTGACGGTGTGGGACGGACGGGTCTGGTTGAAGTCGATTGACGGCTTACGACCTGTCGATATTATTCTCCGCCGAGTCGATGATACCTTCTGTGACCCGTTGGAGCTCCGACAAGACTCACGGCTCGGTGTTGCCGGATTGCTCGAAGCCATTCGACAGGGAAATGTAATTGTGATAAATCCTCCCGGTAGCGGCGTTTTGGAGAATCCGGGCTTGATGCCGTTCCTACCGAATATCTCAAAACGGTTAATAGGTGAAGACCTACAGCTCCCCTCTGCTGCCACATGGTGGTGCGGGCAACGGAAACAGCGCGAGCATGTATTAGCGAACCTTAGGAAACTGGTCATCAAACCGATCCATCGTCAACGCGGTGGACGCCCACTGTTTGGAACGGAGCTGAGCAATGCTGAACTCAATACGCTCCGCGACCGCATTAATGCTGAACCGCATCTCTACGTTGGGCAGGAGCAGGTACATCTCTCGACAACACCTTCCCTGATTGACGGTAAACTTGAACCGC
>JAJECD010000312.1 GCA_022822215.1 Candidatus Poribacteria bacterium
GCGGTTAGGAAACCGCACCTACCAGGGAGTCCGTAAGTCCTAACGAATTTCTTTGTAATTTTGGTGAAAATTTAGTATACTATAATTAGCAATAAAGGGACTTCCTTAACAATCCCAAGTCTTTAGCAATCAACGGTATGAATGCTTTGAATCAACGGTATGAAGCCCGTATGGGCTTCCTCGGGCATTCACCGGGGTCAAAGCCACGTAGATCGTGCAGATGCTTCTAAGGTGTATTTGAGACAAGCATGGAGCCACATTGTAATGCGAACTGACGCGACTCGAACCGAAGTCCACACGCGATTGGAGCGTCTACTGGCACCGTATTTGTGGAGTGGAGTGCAGATTGTAAAACCTGGCGGATTCCCAGAGGAACAAGTTGCGGTAAACATCATCGCCCGGGACGCTATCTTATCAAAGAAACCTCAGAAGTATAACGCGATAAACTTTCAATCTCGCGGTAGGGCATACCGAGAGCATAAACGCTTGTGGAATAGATGTAAGACCTCGCACGTCAATGATTTTACTTCAGTATGGCAGGGAGGCAAACTATGAAGAAGCAAGAATCCCACTCCTTTAGGTGGGGGAATGTCAAAGATTGGTGTTACGGGTTTACCGCCAAATTAATCGGATTTTTCGTATCCCGACTGCCACGTTCGGTGACATTAACTATCGGGGGTCAGTTAGGAGCTCTCATATTCCGGCTTGCCCCACAGCAAAGAGCGTTAGCGTGTGAGCATTTGCGGCGCAGCTTGGATTTTACGGATGAACACCAGATTAGGTTGATAGCCAAGCAGTGCTTTGAAAATTTAGGCAAGAATATCTTTGAATTTATGCGATTTCCACGTATGAATTCAAAGCAAATTCAGCGATATGTTAGTTTTGAAGGTGTCCAGTATGTGAAACAAGCGCTCGCGCAAGGGAAAGGTGCCATCATTCTAACAGGTCATTTCGGGAATTGGGAGCTGCTTGCGGCGAGCATTTCTACTACAATTGCCCCACTGACCCCTATTGTTCGCAAATTGCGTTCCTCCCGTTTAAACGCCTTGGTTTCAAGTTACCGATCGCAAGCAGGTTATACGACGATTGATCGGGATACGGGCATTCGCCAGGCACTTCAATGCCTTAAACGTAATGAACTGCTTGGTATTGTCGCCGATGTGGACACAAGTGTGAGTGGAGTTTTCGTCGATTTTTTTGGTAGACCTGCCTATACACCGTATAGTCCTGTCGCTATTGCCCTTAAAACAGGTGCGACTGTACTACCAACATTTATTGTCCGTCAACCCGATGGTTCACATCGCGCAATTATTGAACCGCCCTTGGTGTTCCAGCGGACAGATGTAAAAGAGAAGGATCTTGTTATTAATACGCAAAAATTTACAAAAATTATCGAATCCTACATTCGGCGATACCCGGCGCAGTGGATTTGGATGCACCGACGGTGGAAAACCCGACCTTAGTTGCCTGATTACGTGTTTGTGTCTTTGTTTGCTTCTTTGCGTGACCTGTTGTAAAAGCGCAGAAACCCCAGTCGGTACGACTGACGAATCTGTAGAGGCAGTTCCGGCACAGAAACTCGAACGGTTTGCTACACAGCAGACGGAAGCGGGGGTCCTTAAATGGACGCTTGTCGGGGATACCTCAACATTCCACGGAAGTTATGTTGAAGTGGAAAATCCGACTGTTGAGATTTTTGAAGACGGTGTTGTTTCTATCACTTTGAATAGTAAGAAGGGTAAGCAGTTTCTGACGGGGAGTGAGAAAGATAATCTACATCTTTCAGGAGAAGTCGTCGGGGTTAGTAAAGATGGTACTTTATATAGTGAGATTCTTCATTGGCAGAACCGGACAGGTAGGTTATATGCCCCAGACGAAGTGACGATTGTACGTGGGGATTCGACCTGGGTCGGAACGGAAATGTATGCGAATCCGACGCTTGAAACGGTAAAAATGAAAAACAATCAATTTAAACTTTATCCAAAAGATGAGAAAACCGATGAAAATCACAAAACCTCTGTTGTGCCGGAATAGACATAGACTCCCATTTCACTTTGATAAATTGTGTAATTTTTGTGTTTATGCTGGCTTCCTCCTACTCTTTGTATGTATTGTTCCTTTAGTCCTCAATGCAGAGGAGACGGAAATCGAAACGTCCACTCCGAACACGAATGGTGTAGCATCAGCCACAGAAAACAATACGCAGGAAACAGCGGGTACTGAAAATGTGAATGGAGTCAGTGCCGATATTGACAGCAGCACCACTGAACCGACTACAGAAACTATTACCGGTACCTCAAAAAGAATGGAAAGGTTCGAGAAGGAGGGCATAACCATTCTTATTGACGAAGCCAAGACGATCCGGTATGACGAACAGGGCGTTGAAATTGGGTTTCTTAATGCCGATAAAATCACTCTCAAAACCGATCCGGAAACTGGGGCAACAACAGAAATTATTGCTGTCGGCAATGTAGAAATCCGAGATCAAGAGATTTTTGCTACTTGTGACCATGCTGTTATGAATAACCTGACGAATACTGTTGTGCTTACAGATAATGTGGTCGTCTTACAAAACAAGGATCGGCTTGAAACTAAGCTCTTCACTTTTAATAGGGCAACCGGGAAGCAGACCGGTGAAGGCGGTGTCAAATTTAAGGTCACCGTTACCCAAGCAGCACCAGTGGAGGCAGAGGCGAGTGAGGACGCTGAAGGCGACGCAGGTACAGATGAGGAAGGTGCTTCCACAGATACGTCTGACCAAACTGGCGCAGATACTGAAACCTCTAATACAGATGGCACCACAGAAGAAGCACCTGAAGTAGATACTGAAAACGCTGAAGGTTCGGATTCTGAGGAAGAAACTGATACAGACCCCGAGGAGTCTTCAGATTGACCAAATGCGTCAATCGTAGTGAGATACCATAAATTAGAAATCATGGCAATAGAACTTCAAGCACACAGACTCGTGAAACGTTATACACGCCGCGGCCCTATCGTTGTTAATGAGGTGAGCCTGTCGCTAAGGCAAGGTGAAATCGTAGGACTTTTAGGTCCCAACGGCGCGGGAAAATCGACGACCTTCTACATGGTTGTAGGGCTGATTCGTCCGAATGCTGGCAGGATTACCTATGCTAATGAGGATATTACCTTCTATCCGATGTACAAACGTGCACGGCTCGGCATTGGCTATCTTGCACAGGAGACCTCAATTTTCCGGAAATTGACAGTGCAACAGAATATTGAGGCGATTCTTGAAACGCAAGGGGTGCCAAAATCTGAGCGTGAACCCCGTATTCGTGAGCTGACGGATGAACTCGGCATTTCAAATCTCTTACTGCGCAAGGCGTATACGCTCTCAGGCGGTGAGTGTCGTCGCGCAGAAATAGCACGCGCCCTTGCAGCACAACCAGATTTCATTCTACTGGATGAACCGCTCTCTGGGATAGATCCGATTGCTGTTGCTGATATTAAGCAGCTCATTTCACATTTACGCGATCGAAATCTTGGCGTGCTTATTACAGATCATAATGCCATCGAAACTCTCGGTATCGTTGACAGAGCATACATCATTGTTGATGGACAAATCACACTTGCTGGAACCCCCGAAGAACTCATCAACAATGAGACCGCGAGAGATCTCTATTTTGGGCACAACTTTTCCTATCAGATACCAGGAACTGGGGTGTCCGCCGGGAATTAGGACTGAACACAGCACACATATTCAGTAGAGGCAAAAGATGTACAAAGCGCAACTTACTCAGACTCCCCAGTTGACACAAAAGATGTCTATTACACCGAGGTTGCAACAGGCGCTGAAAGTACTCAATATGCCTCTGCAGGAGCTGACGCAGTTCATCGCGCAAGAATTAGAACAGAATCCGCTCTTGGAACTTGAAGAAGAGACGGATCCATCGCTTGAAGAAATAGATCCAGCCCTTGAATGGAATGAAACAGAAAAAAATATAGAGCGAGAGGATACTGAGATCGATATTGATTGGGAGGCTGTCCTTGAGGATCGGGTCTCACTCAGTGAACGGTCAAGTTCCAGATACTCGGACACTGACGAACTTTCACTGGATGTACCAGAAGAGCGTTTGTTGCACGAACACCTTGCTGAACAACTTCAACTCGCCTACCCACAAATTATAAGCTCCGAAACAGAACGGACTATTGGTGAATACATTCTCGGAAATTTAAATGATGATGGTCAGTTAGAGCTTAAACTCTTTCAAATGCCGTGCGATTTCATAGCAGAACTCGATAACGGAGACCTCTCAGCGGAACTCCATAGTGTTATTCAGAAAAACTTACAAAAGGCAGCCCGTAATAGTGATTTCCAATTCTCGAAAACTGCTAAGATTTCCCGAAAAAAAACCACAGGTCTTTCCGCCGAGAATAGTCGGGTGCATATCAAGCGGGCGTGGAAAATCACTGATCACGACAACCAAAAAACATATACGATTCTATACGAACAACTTCCTTGTGACGAGAAACTTGTGCTAAACTTCTATCAATTGACCTTAGATGATATTGCTGAGGAGGTCGGATGTGATAGAGCATTGGTTGAGGTGGTCCTTCGTAAGATACAAGATACCTTTGAACCGCTCGGCATTGCCTATCGGGATGTAAGGGAAGCACTGCTTATCCAGATTCGTAACCTTCAAGGTGGTAGGCACCGAAATGCACAAGGGAATGGCGTGTTGCTCCCTTCAGAATATCCGGCAGAGTCACCAAATTTTTTGCACCAAGATAGACGCATCTGCCATCTTGCTCAAGAGATTGTTGAAAAACAATTTGACGCTTTTCTTAATCAGCGATGGGGCAATATTGCGGAAGCACTGAAAGTTGACATTACAGAGATTGACGAGGCTGCACAATGGATACGAACCTTATCTCCATACCCAGGTCGCTACTTCGCGGATCCAGCAACGCGTGCGCTCAAAAAGGGTCCTCTCAGCGAAACCGTTACACCTGATGTGGAAATACAATACCTTGATGGAAAATATCAGGCTGTCTCCGTGGATAATTACATACCAAGACTACAGATAAATCCTTACTATCTGAATATCCTGAAGAAGCACCAAGAGACCTTGGATGCTGAAGCGAAGGAATGGATAGAAAAACGGTATCGTGATGCAACAAATTTGCTCAGCAGCCTTTCCCAACGTGGCAGCACAATCGCTCGAGTCACTGAAGCTATCTTTGAGATACAAACCGAATTCTTAACGCAAGGCGTTAAAGGTATTAAACCACTAACGCTGAGAACAATAGCTGGAAAACTCGGTATCCATGAGTCAACAGTCAGTCGCGTAACGAGCAATAAGTATGTGCAAACCCCACACGGTATGTATCCGTTGCGGTTTTTCTTCAGCAATGAACTATCAACGACCCAGGGCGAAGGTGTTTCTGCCAAGCAGGTGAAGAGTCTGATTCAAGAAATGATTCGTGAAGAAGCCCCCGCAAAACCTCTCAGCGATCAGGCAATCAGTGATACTTTGAAGGCGAAGGGGATCCGAATCGCGAGGCGGACTATTCAGAAATACCGCGACGAATTGGGTATCCCAACATCGCGTGCGAGATCTTCTGCCCGTAGTACTTCTCGGTTTAATTAACAAATAGTGGTCAGCGGTCAGGGCGACTGACAACCGATAGAAAATAGGAGGCTCGAAATGAAAGTAACTTATTCTGGACACAATTTGAAAATTACCGACGATCTTCATGCGCATATCCTGAAACGCGCTGATAGAATTGAATCCCGTTTTGCGGGGATGCACGAGTTAAATATTGTCCTTAAGGCACAGAAGCATCGATTTGATGCTGAGATGATGGTCACAGCACCACATGTATCTTTCTATGCGAAGAGCCATACTAATGAAGTCGTATCGGCAATCGACAGCGCGGCAGATAAAATTGTTAGCCAAATTCGTCGTTACAGAGACAGAGTAAAAGACCGAAGAAATATCGCACCACACCGAGAAGTTGTCGCGCGGCTCAATCCAAACGGTGAAGAGGAAATGCCGTTGGAAGTTGATATGTCTGAAGAAACTCCGGCGATTGTGGCGATGCAAGAGAAATTTGCTTCTAAACCGTTGACTGTTGCAGAGGCTGCAACGGAACTTCAAGCCTCAAATGCAGCGTTTCTCCTGTTTCTAAACGCTGAGACACGGCAGGTGAATTTACTTTATGAAATGGCAAAAGGAACCTACGGATGGGTAGAGCCACTCTTCGCTTAATGGTGCCGCTTGCAAACCAGTATTGCAAAGAAAGGTCTTCACGCACATGACAAATCTTCCGAAAACCTATACCCCTCAGAAAATTGAGGGAAAATGGTACCAATTTTGGCAGAAAAACAACTACTTTCATGCCGAGGCGACTTCCGAAAAACCGCCCTATGCAATTGTGATCCCGCCGCCGAATATCACCGGTAGCCTGCATATCGGGCATGCGCTTGATAATACGCTTCAGGATTGTCTCATCCGCTGGCGACGCATGCAAGGCTATAACGCGCTTTGGATGCCCGGGACAGACCACGCCGGTATTGTCACTGAGCTTATTATGGAGCGGAAGCTTGCCGAAGAGGGAACGAGTCGAGCCGCGCTCGGTCGCGAAAAATTCATTGAGCGGATGTGGCAGTGGAAAGCGGAGTCTGCCGGTTATATCGTCTCTCAACTCCAACAAATCGGATGCTCCTGCGATTGGGAGCGCGAGCGTTTTACACTTGATGAGGGGCTCTCTGAAGCGGTGCGCACCGCTTTCGTCAAATTCTACGAGCAGGGACTCATCTATCAGGATACCTATATGGCAAATTGGTGTCCAGAGTGTAACACTGTCATAAGTAATCTTGAAGTGGAACCTATTGATATAGAGGGTAACTTTTATCACATCCGTTATCCTGTGAAAGAGAGTTCGGTTGTACTTGAAATTGCCACAACGCGACCAGAGACGATGTTGGGCGATACTGCTGTTGCTGTGCATCCTGATGATGAACGCTACCAACATCTCATCGGGAAAAAGGCACACCTTCCGCTGTGTGATCGGGAGATTCCGATCATTGCTGATGCTTATGTGGATAGAGAGTTCGGTACGGGCGCGCTGAAAGTGACACCCGCACACGATACGAACGACTATGAAATCGGTTTGCGGCATAATCTCGAACAGTGTACCGTGTTTACCCGAGATGGATATATAAACGAAAACGCACCAGAAAAATATGTCGGCTTATCAAGATCGGACTGTCGTAAGCGTATTGTTGAGGATTTACAGAACGCTGACTACCTTGTGAAAATTGTTCCACATCGACACGCCGTTGGGCACCATGATCGGTGTGGTGCGGTTGTTGAGCCGACTATATCCTTGCAGTGGTTTATGAATGTCAAACCGCTGGCGCAACGCGCAATAGAGGCAACCCAAAAAGGCGAAGTCAAATTTGTTCCAGAACGCGAAACCGCTCGTTTCTATCATTGGATGGAGAATATCGAACCCTGGCCCATCGCGCGTCAACGGTGGTGGGGACATCGGATTCCGATATGGTACTGTGACGCGTGCGACGCGATAACCGCTGCGATGGAAACACCGCAGCAATGTGAGTGTGGTGCTTCGGATTTCCGACAAGAAGAAGATGTTTTAGATACTTGGTTCAGCTCTGGACTTTGGCCCTTCTCCACTATGGGATGGCCGGCGGAAACACCGGAATTGAAGACCTTCTACCCCACCTCTGTTCTTGTGAGCGGTTGGGATATCCTTTTCTTTTGGATAGCGCGGATGATAATGTTAGGGTTGGGCTGTATGGACGAGGTTCCGTTCCGAACTGTTTATCTGCACGGTCTTGTTGCTGACGAAAAGGGACAGAAGATGAGCAAGTCAAAGGATAATAGCATTGACCCACTGGAGACAATTGCTGCCTATGGGGCTGATGCTTTCCGTTTTGCGCTCGCAAACGCGAGTACACCACTCCCTTATCTCCCGCTTCCAGAATCGCAGATTGAGGCTGGTAGACGGTTCGCCAATAAAATCTGGAACGCTGCCCGATTTATTCTCATGAATTTGGAAAAACACCCTGTTCCTACTGAAACGGATACAGTGGGAACTAATCAAGAAATACTGGAAATCGCGTGGATACGGAGCCGTCTTAACTACACCATTGAAACAACAACTGATGCCCTCGAAAACTTCCGATTCTATGAAGCAGCACAGGTGCTTTATGCCTTCCTCTGGCATGAATTTTGTGATTGGTACTTGGAATTCACCAAACAACGGATCGCTCAAGATGAACCAGAAGCGCTCTGGGTGGCTGCCGATATTTTGGAGCAGACGATGCGACTCATCCACCCGATTATGCCGTTTTTAAGCGAAGAGATTTGGCAGCAACTCCCGCATGGCGGTAGTAGAAGCGAATTCGCGGTTGATAAAAGCTCGATAGCCATTGCGCCGTGGCCAGCGCCGATGGGAGAAAATGCAACGGCAGAAGCTACTATGGCAACCCTTATGGAAGTCATTGAGAGCATTCGCAGCATTCGTGGTGAGTTAAATGTTCCAATGGGCGCATCCGTAGAAGTCCATATCCAGTGTCCAGATGCTGAGATTCGGGACCGCCTCGAAACGTATCTCGCTCAGTACTTACCGGCTTTTACGCGAGTCGCAGGGGTCATCATTGCTGAAAGGTTACAAAAGCCGCCTGCTTCAGCAGAAGCCGTCATTGGCGAGCTTGCTATCTACATCCCCCTTGCCGATGTCATCGACCTTGATGCTGAACACGCAAGACTCAGTAAGCGGTATCAGCAGGCAGTCAAGGACGTAACAGCAGCACAGAAGACTTTAGATAATCCGAATTTTATCCAACGTGCCCCCGAAAAGGTCGTCGCCCAAAAGAGAGCACAACTTGAGCGGCTGTTGGTTGAACAGGAAAAGTTGGCGCGAAGCATCGGAATGTTGACCGAATCAGCAGAGGGAACTGATGACTGATATGCAATCTGACGCATCTGCGGATCTGGTGTTGAATAATGATCACTGTTTTGTCTGTGGGATGAGGAATCCCTTCGGACTTCAGGTTAAACCCGAAATTGAAGAGGGTGGTGCCTTGGTCCGCATTGTGTGCACCCCCGCAGAACATTTGCAAGGATGGGCGGATATTCTACACGGTGGTATCCTCAGTACCTTGTTGGATGAAGCGATTACTTACGTTGGAATTGGCACGTTCGGACAGCACGCGGTAACAGCACAACTTGAGGTCCGTTTTCGTAATCCGGCACCGACTCGCGTGAAACTGTTTGTTTCTGCAGAGCGTATTAAAGTTTCACGAAGATTGGTAGAGGCAAAAGCGGAGGTTAGGCTCACGGACGGGACGCTTATCGCTACAGGCACCGGTAAGGTCGTGCCTGTGAGTGAAAGTTTCGCACCTAAGACACCGGAGTAGTATTAGTTAGAATCAACGCCGAATGCGCGTATGGCATTCGGCGGATTGTTGGTCGGACTTGGTATTTGGGGCATTTTCTCCGGAGTGGACCGACACAAAAACCGGACTGAAAGCCGAAAACCAGTATATGGAAAATCCAACACCTGTAATGGATCCGAAGAGGCACTCAAGTTGGGATACCGATATCCTGATCATCGGTAGTGGTGCTGCTGGGTTGCGTGCCGCTCTCGCTGCGAGCGAGCGCGCCGATGTGACGTTAATCACCAAAACGACGCTCACCGAAAGCAACACACACTATGCGCAAGGCGGCATTGCTGTCGCTATGAACCTTGATGACACGATTGCCTTGCACATAAAAGATACTTGCGCAGCTGGGGTTGGCTTGTGTGATGTCCAAGCCGTTGAGATGATGGTATCTGAGGGTATTCCAAGGGTCGCAGAACTTCTCGACTGGGGTGCGAACTTTGATTGGGAAGGTGCCTTACCCCGTTTTACGCAGGAAGCCGCTCACAGTCGGCGGCGAATCGTCCACAAAGGTGATGCGACCGGACGTGAAACGACTGATGTCCTCATTCAACGTGTGCTGAATACTGAACGCATCAAGGTCCTGCAGAGCACTTTTGCTATTGACCTATTGACTGCAAATGATGCAGCAGGAGGTGAGGAGACGCTCACATGTTACGGGGTGTCTGCTGTTGTTGATGAGGCATTGGTCTACATCCGAGCAAGAGCCACAATTCTTGCCACGGGTGGGCTCGGGCGCATCTATCCGTGCACCTCTAATCCAAAAGTCGCAACTGGAGACGGTTTTGCAGCAGCATGGCGTGCCGGATGCGAGATGGTAGATATGGAATTCGTGCAGTTCCATCCGACAACACTCTACTTAGATGGTGCTCCCAACTTCTTGATTTCTGAAGCAGTCCGCGGGGAAGGTGGGAAACTTATCAATATACGTGGTGAGCGTTTTATGTGGAAATACCACGAGAAGGGTGAACTCGCACCGCGCGATGTCGTCAGTCGTTCTATTCAAAACGAGATGGAATTGACCGGCTTCCCATGTGTCTACCTTGATATTACTCATAAACCGGCTGAATTTATACTTGAACGGTTTCCAACTATCTCTGATACGACAAAACGCTACGGCTTAGATATTAGCGTTGACTTAATACCCGTCCGCCCGGGTGCCCACTTTATGATGGGCGGTATCCGCACTAACACCGATACAGAAACTAACCTTAAAGGACTTTATGCCTGCGGAGAAGTGGCATGTACAGGTGTTCACGGTGCGAATCGCTTGGCAAGCAACTCCCTTTTAGAGTGTCTTGTCTTTGGTGCCCGCGCTGGAACAAATGCCGCTATCTTTGCCGAATCCGAGTCGCCTGATCACCCGCCAGATATACCTGCCGTTGATAACGCACTGACATCTGTGGAAACAGATCTTGCCTTTATAGAAGCGGTGAAGGACGCAACACGGGAAGTGCTTTGGGAGAATGTGAGCATTGAAAGAAATGGCGAAGGTTTAAGACAAACCCTCGCCGAATTGCAAGATTTGACAGTAAGCTTGGAAAGCCTGCAAGCAGTATCCGTAGAAAGAACCGTAGAAACGACCGATGCTATTGGTCAAATGCACTCGATTTCACCAGTCCTTCTCCAGACAACAGATGTGGAGATCATTGAAGCGGTTAATATGCTTAATGTTGCATTGATGATAACGCAATCTGCTCTCGTTCGCACCGAAAGTCGCGGGGCACACTATCGCGCCGACTTTCCAACGCAAAACGATACAGATTGGTCCCGCCGTGTCCTCCTTACACAAGACAAAACGCCAGAAGTGATTGCTTTGTAGATTTTTTAGCGATTGTTCTTGGGCGGCTGCGTAGTTAATCCTTATTGAATAGTTTAAAAACCTTGTAGTCGCTTTTCTCTTATATCTGTTTCTGAATTCACAGCGGGTGGTTCATCTGTTTCCCGATAAATCCGGACGTAGTTGTCGTAGCTGTTGATGACTTTCTTGATATGAAGCCGCGTCTCTCGAATCGTAATTTTCTCTACGAATTCATCAATATCTTTTATATTTTTCGATGACACCCATCGTTTCATCCGCCCCGGACCTCCGTTGTACGCGCCAATTACCAGCATTGGATCGCCGTCAAATAACGAATTGAGGTAACTGATGTACTTTGTACCCATCCGAATGTTCACGTCAGGTTCTTTAAGCATTGAGGTTCGGAAACGTCGGATTTTGAGTTGTTGCGCGAGTTCCCCGCCAGTGGCTGGCATAATCTGCATCAATCCAACCGCGCCTGCCCAACTAATTGCCGCTGCATTGTAGCGGCTCTCTTCTAAAATCATTGCGGAAATTAAGAAGGTGTCTACATTGTATAATTCGCTGTATTCCTCAATCGCCTCGGCGTAATAGCGCGGATAAAGTTTCCGGTGGAGATTCTCTAAATCGGCGTGCGATGCGTTCGCGAAAGCTGGACTTTCAAGCGACTCTTCGGTGAGTTCCCGAGCTTTATCGTACATTGCGAGCCGTTCATAACACGTAATCAAGTCGTAAAAGCACTGACGCTCCGGGAGCGAGTTCATGTCAATATGATGGTTCAGTTGGGCAATAG
>JAJECD010000296.1 GCA_022822215.1 Candidatus Poribacteria bacterium
TAAGTGCCGCGTTGGTTTCTAAGCTGTATTAGGACACGCCAAACCTTCTTGTTTGTCGGTTATCACACAGTTCGTACACTAATTGCTCCAGTGTACATGTTGCGTCCGTCTGACTCGTTTTCAGTTCGGTATCTACTGCTAAGGTTTTCTCAAGTGCCATAGCGAGTTCTTCAGCCGTGAAGGCGTGGAGCGTCTGAAAAATTTTGTAAGCAACATAAGGGTTCTGTTTCAGGATGTTATGAGTAGCAGATTTGGGTAAGAGGTTCCCGACTTCTTCGGCAATCGGTTGGAAGATGTTGCTTATAAAATCCCTGAGTGGCATCCGACCACGGAAGGGTCGAAGTTCCTTCTTCTCAGCGATTAACTTGGCTTGAAGTGCGAACCGGAATTGGCGGGCTATCGTGGAATTAACAGGGATCGGTTCTTGACCACTTGACAACACGTCGTGGAGACTCTTCAACGCCTGTTTCGCTGAGCGTTTCCCGATAGCGTCGGTTAAGTCAAAGATGCTGTCAAATGTATTCTGGGTTACAACGTTCCGAATATCTTGTTCATCTACTTGGCGTTTATCACCAACAAAATTGATAATCTTATTGAGGGCTTCAGCAATAGTGTGCATATCACCACCAGTGCGGTTCCGAAGCTGCGTGAAGGCGCGAGGCGTTATCTGTTTATCGTATTCAGCGAGTTTTTCTGATACTTTTATATATAATGGATCTCGATTCACAGATGGACCTGCTTCTACTGGCGCAAAGGGTCTGTAGCGTCCGACATCATCAATGGCTCTAACGAGCCTATTCCGTTCGTTCACAGCACCTCTTACCGTGAATATCAGCACACTATTCTTTGGTAAATCGCCTTGAAGCCACTCAAGCATTAATGCGACATCATCAACGGCGTTAACTTCTGTGGAATATAGGTCCAATTCTTGAGCAATTTGCGGTAAACGTTCTAAGAACTGACGTTCTTCAGTGGTTAATCTCGTTTCCAGCTCACTAACAAGGGCATCAACCGAATTTATGAAGTCAAGATGCCGTTCAGCGATCTGTTGTGGCGTAACCTCCAAAAGTTTTGCCAATGTAGAGATACATTTTGAGGCGTTCGACATCTCAATTTTAAATGCATTTCGGACGACTGTTATTGGTGTTGAACGTTGTTGGGTTTTAAATAAAGCTGCATCCCGGACGACAACAACCCGCCATTCTGACATAACAGGATAGGTATCTACCTGACTGAGGATCTCTTGGGTTGTGACCTCGGTGCCCTCCAAGAAGGAGAGGTTGAAATCCCGTGTCTCAGGCGTGAGCAGATGATCGAGCATCTGTTTAACGGTGCCTTCAATAAGGAAACTCTCCTCACCAGAGAGCAGATACACCGGGAAAACTTTATTCGATTGGATTTCACGAAGAATATTGGGTAGGGGTTTTCGTTGTTGTCTCATGCGGGCAAACTGCCGCCGATTGGGATCGCTCACGTCGCGTTATCGCCAGCAGTCTCCTGTTGAGTCCCAGTGGTCGCAAACGCCGAGAAGCGTTTTGTAGCGTCTTCTGCACCGCAACGCGGGCATTTTGTTGTAGGTGTATGCGTATCATTCGCGCGTTGAAGCACTTCAAAATCAGTTGTGCAATCGTTGCAGCGGTATTCAAAAATTGGCATCGTGCCTCCTTTACTTTCAAGCGACAACAGGACGGATAATTAACTTTATTTCTGTTCCTTTAGGTGGAATTACGTCGGTGTTGACGCGGTATGTCCGGTCATCCGTACCAGTTGGTAACGGGTGATTAAAAAGTGAATCAGGGTCTCGGTAGACGGCAATAATATTGTGGAAGAGTTGAGCAGTGAACTGATTGTTGCGCAACCGTCCGCCGTTGAAAATCCACGATGTCTCTTGCATGGGTCGCTCTGTGAAGGCATTCCATATCAACTCTCGCGCCCGATGTGAAACGACCTCGTCCCCACGATGCCATTCCACCCAGATTTCAACAGGCGACCCTGTCGGTGGGCGTGGATCCCCTTCAACTGTGAGATTCATACCCGGTTCATAATCCAAGGCACCGAGTGCCGCAAATATATGAATTGGTTCTGCATCAACAATCAAAATACTCTCATGTGTTTTCCCAAGTTCGCCACACGCAAAGAATTCAATATTGATATCCCCGCCTACAATGTTGATTTCCCCGGGAACCGTTACTTCGCGCTTACCCGTATCAAAAAGTACATTGCCGAGTTGGTAAACAGTTTCACTAACTTTTATCGGGTCCACCAATCGGGCATCCGTCGCTCCAGTAGACTGCGGATAGACAGTGAGTTTCTCTGAGGCAGTATTATCCTTTTCATTAGCATCCGCGATATCTATGTGTGCGACAACTTCTATTTCGCCTTCCGTTGTAGGCACCCAGTCCGCTGAAACCACAGTCTCTTCCAGTTTCGGTGTCCAAAGCACTTCAGTGGTAGCGACCTTTTCGTCTTCTACAGAAAATTCGACATTTAGAATTTCATTGAAAGGAGTTCCAGTGTTCTGAAGCGTTGCACTCAGCCTAACAGGTTCGCCGACCCGCGGCGAAGGCGGCGAAAATCGAAGGCTCTGCGGTACAATCCCGATACTCGGTCCCGTTGGACCCACCAGCGCATGGCTCAAAGCCATCACCGAGAAACATGTCGATAAAAAATCGCTCTCAGAACCGCGCCATCTCCCATCAGGCTCCTGTTGAGTGACCATCATCTGTGCGATCTCATCATACCAGTTGTAGCCAGCGAGTGTGTCTAAAGTCGGTGGAATATCACAGAACCGTTGCAATGAGAGTAGGTAATAGTAAAGCCAAGAATTAGACCCCGGATTCCGAGTTAATGTCCAGTGCTTTCTTACCCACGTGATGCCTTTCTGAATCTGTGGATCATCAACAGGGACACTACACGCTCGGAGTGCCCACAACCCAGTCGCGGTCATGCTTCCATAGACCCCTATCGCCCAAGGCGAACCCTCATCGACTAAGTTATAGAGCCAACCTCCCGTTTCAGTTTGATTGCGACGCACCCATTTTTCAGCGCGTGCCCAAGTGTCTGCTGGAATATCGAGTCCCCACTGTTTCGCGGTATACAGTGCATAGATGACCATGTTCATGTGCGCACCATCCGCAGAGAAACCATATCCCCAGCCGCCGTCGTCCCGTTCATCGGCGAACTCACTACCCTTGATAGGAAGTTGTTTTTTTACCAGCTGGTTAACAGCGAATTGGGCGCGATCCTTATACGCTGGATTTTGAGTGGCAACTAACACGGGAATAATTACTGCAAATTGGTAGACAGCGAATTCGTTCCAATCCTGTTCAAACAGGAATTCTAAACCTTTCTGAACTGCTGGATCTGATGGTGTATGTCCTGTCGCGAACAGAGTTTGCAGTGCTAAAGCCGTTTCTTGTGTCTGATCTTCACCAAAATTCCAAGAGGTACCAGGGATGAAATTTTCTGCTAACCCTTTCAGACTTGCACCACAAGTGATGCAGATTAAGATGAGTTGGTTTTCAGTGCCGCACTGTAAGCAGGTACGGCTATGTTTGCCTTGTTGTGTTTTTATCCAAGTAACCCCTTTCCCGATCGTTTCTTGGATCTGATCTGGTGTAACAGTAGGGAACGTGTATTTTTCTGCGACAATTGTCGCGTGTGCGATGTTGTTTTCTGCGTGCGTTTCCTTAATATGTTCATCGCCCGTAGGGTTAACGACAGCATAAATCTCTGTCTGACCGGGTGGCGGTTGCCACCTCGCTTCTACCCGATCTGTCCTGCCCGCTTTCAACTCTAAGATAACATCACTACAGAGAATTTGGAGCGGTTGTGTCGCGGGATCCCCCTCGTAAAGGTCAACGACCAAATCTTCGTTCATTGTTGGTGTGCCTTCACCGATGTTCTGCACTTCAACCCAGATGGTAATTTCTTCGCCTTCAATCGGATTAGGGTTAGAAAAGGTGATACTCTCAGCATTGACATAGAAATCTGGCAAATCCGCAAATCCACTCGTGGCAAACAAACCAGCAACAAGAACGCCGATTGTTAATTTTAATAGAAAATTCGGAAAACTCGCATGCTGTGCTAAAACTACATACCTAATCATGCTGCACCTCACATCTATCAAGGAAGTTGTTATGATTCTGACGAGTGCCACAACCAGATTTTGATGTATCGCTCAACCAACCGAACGTGGCAACGCAATTCCTACCGGTCCTATATTAGTTTCCCGACCAGTGCCCGACGGAAACCGAGGAAGGCTGTGGGATCGGATTTTTGAACTCCTGTTGTCCTCCTGCTGTCCATTTACTAATTTCGCCTTGGAATGTTTCTCCGAGTAGGTCGGCTATCCAGATACCTCCATCTGTAGGTGAAACACTGATTGCAACAATTGCCATTCCGGCAAGAAATTCAGCTCTCTTGCCCCCATCTGGTCCCAAGTTCATTAACATTGATTGTTGTGAAACGACCCAGACACTTCCATCGGTGACATTGATATGGGGGGACGTAGGATTCAGAATATCGGTTATTTCTACGAGTTTCTGTCCGTTTGCTGAAACCCGCATCAGAACACTATGTTGACTGTCAGCGATCCAGGCGTTGCCTTCGTAGTCAACAGTTACACCCTTGGGTTCACCCATTGGTGGTGCGTCTGCTACTTTATTCCCGGCGGCATCGTAGCGTGCAATAGGACCTCGGGCGTTTGTTATCCATGCCGAACCGTCTCTCGGATTTACTGCTACTGCAGGTTCATGGGCGGGTATAGTGGCAGCAATCTGCCAGATGACTTCCCCCGTCTCTGCGTCTTTTGCAGGGGATATTTTCTTTACAGCATCACGACCTGCAATCCACGCCGAACCATCGGCAGGGTTAATGGCTATCTGGTTTGGACGGGTAATATCGGAAAACTCTTTAAAAAAATCGTCACTGTTTGGACTAGCGTTTGGATTATAACGATAGACAGTATTTGCCGCTGAAACTGCGATCCAGACAACGCCATCTGCTGGATTCACTTCTGCAGCAGTTGCCTGTGGTAAATTCGGGATAAACTGTGGATCAGCATTTCCATCAGCATATAATTTATAAACCGTATCTCCCTTGCTTACTACCCAACATTCACCGTTATATTGTCCATAACTGGTAGCAACCGCCAGTCCCAACAACATCACTACCAAAAACAACTTCTTCATCATTCCTATCTCCTCTTTTTCTTTATGTGCGCTCCGTAAGCGCTCCGTGTATAATTTCGTTAAATGCGCGCTATACGCGCCGCTTCTATTTATAAATTTTAACACAGTTTCCCTTAATTCGCAAGAAATATAATTCGGTAGGGGCGTTAGCATTTTCCTTACGGATGGTGTAGTGTATATTCGTCAATGGTAGGTTTCCAACGACAAAGCGCGAAATCTTAAGATTTTGTAAACTTTTTTGAAACTTTTTGCGTTGAAAGGTGTCTAATAGAACAAGAAAGCAAAACTGATAAATTAAGCGAGGGAATCAAGATGAAACGCATGCATTTCTATTGTCTAACTTTAGTGGTAGTCCTTCTATTTGTTGGCATTAGTATGGTAAGCATGGCTGAAGTGGCTGTCTTACAGGTAGAGATTTCGGATGTCGTCAGCAACAGGGATGCACACCAGATTCGGCGTTTGTTGGAACCGTGGGCTGATGCGAAAGACATCACCTTTGAGATACCTGTCGATAAGAATGGAAGAAAACGGATTTTCAGTACCGTTGTGAAGATTAAACCCCGACAAGGTGTCTCTAAATACAGTGAAACACATACGTTTGATGTCTATGACATCATGCGTCAACTCAATGACTCGCGTTTCCGAGGCAGACATGGGCTTGGGTTTTCTCGCGTCCTTAAAAGTGAAGCGACGATTCGGGGGGATCTATTCGCACATCCAGGTTTCGCTCGGAGTTATCTCCGAAACGTGCCGTCGTGGCGACGCTGGCGACCGGATACCTCGAATATCCATCATGCCATGACAGCCGGTAATGAAGAACAAAAGTTCGTTTTCAGTGCGAATCCTGAATTCGATCAACTGCGGCTTGATGCAGCGGATAACGATAAACCCGTTGAGGTACAGGGCGTAATCACTGGGTTTGACGGTCCTTACCCGATTGTGTCGGTACGTAAGTATGAGGTAGGCTATCACTTGAGGAATGGCGCATCTGGAGCATCTGGAACGGAGACAACAGGGAAACCCACTTACGACTATCTTGAGGAACGTTAGGAACGCATTTTAGGACTGATACCCACCTGTGTTGAATAGGACAACGCGCTCGGAAGGTTCAATCATTCCTTTCGAGACGAGTTGTTTGAGTGCTGCGACTGTCGCTGCACCTTCAGGACACGTCAGGAGCCCTTCGGTTGTTGGGAGTAATTGCATTGCCTCGCGGATGGCTTCGTCCGTGACGGCAATCGCGGCACCCTCACTTTTACGAATCGCCTCTAAAATCAGAAAATCCCCGATCGCTTGTGGTACACGCAGACCACTTGCAACCGTCTGTGCCTCACGCCACGGTGTTGCTTCCGTTGCCCCTTCTTCCCACGCCTTGACAATCGGCGCGCATCCCGTTGATTGCACCGAAATAAACCGAGGTCTTTTCTTGCCAATCCAACCGATCGCTTCCAACTCTGCGAAGCCTTTCCACATCCCAACAATCCCCGTGCCGCCACCGGTAGGATAGATGATGACATCTGGCAGCTCCCAATTGCACTGCTCCGCAAGTTCAAACCCCATCGTCTTTTTACCTTCCACGCGGTAGGGTTCTTTTAGGGTTGATACGTCGAACCAACCTTCCTGTTCCTTCCGTTCCGCCACAATTCTGCCTGCATCCGTAATTAAACCGTCAATCAGCGTAACGTTTGCACCAGCAAGTTGACACGTCTGCTTATTGAAGACAGGCGTATCTTGTGGCATGAAGATATGTGCGGCGATCCCAGCAGCAGCGGCATAAACCGCAAGTGCAGTCGCAGCGTTGCCAGCGGAAGGGATCGCTAATGCCTTGAGTCCGAGCGATTTCGCTTTGGAGACCGCCATCGCCAAGCCACGTGCCTTGAAGCTACCGGTCGGTAACCGCGATTCATCTTTCACCCAGACTTCTGTGAGTCCAAACGTCTCACCTAACCGCTTCGCATGGACGAGCGGCGTCATCGTCTCTCCGAGCGTTACGATGTCTTCAGGGTTTGATATAGGTAGGAGTTCCTTGTAACGCCAGAGCGAAGCAGGACGAGATAGCAGCGTGTCGCGCTGCCATGTGCCTGCTAACTGTTCAAGGGCGTAGCGGGCAAGCAGCGGTTTCCCGCAAGCGGTACAGACGTTCTGTGGCTCCGTGTGTGGATAGATTTCACCACATTTACTACACTCAAGGTGTTTTAGCGTTTCGTTTTGAATATTCATCGAATTTCAGTTGTGGATTAGGATTCTTCAAGCAATTTGAGACAGATCGCTTTCATGCTATGGAGACGGTTCTCCGACTGGTCGAATATAATTGAGCGTTCATCGTTAACGAGTTCGCCTGAAATTTCATAGCCGTGATGTGCGGGGAGGCAGTGCATAACCCGACACGCATGCCCTTGCAACAGTTTGGCGTTCAATTGATACGGCATCATCTTTTCCAGTCTCCGTTTCCGTTCCTTTGCAAAAGCCGGGTCTGTAAAAAATTCCATGTCTACCCATGTATCCGTGTAGACAATATCGCTTTCAGCGATGACCCGTTCCAGTGAACGCTCAACACCCATGGTATCAGTATCAATCGGCTTATAAAGTCCTTTCCGAGAGGCTTCATCCCACAGTTCCTTATCAACAGCAGCGGGATTTACCTCTGGTGCGACGACCGAGACCTCAACACCAACCTTCATGCCAGCAGCAATCAGCGAATTACAGACGTTGTTATGCACACCGATAAAACACAATTTGACACCTTCAAGTCTACCGAGGTGCTCCTGTATTGTCATCAGGTCACCGAGAGCCTGTGTTGGATGGTATTTGTCACAGCATCCGTTAATGACCGGAACGGTTGCAGCGGCTGCCGCCTCAACGAGTTCGGCATTTTTCAAGAAACGGGCTAAGATAATATCAACATACGCTGAGAGGACGCGCATTTCGTCGCCGAGATCTGCTAACGCAAAGTTGGTCGTCCGCCAATCGAGGTAGTGTGCATGCCCCCCGAGTTGTGTGATGCCAACCTCACCTGCACATCGTGTCCGCGTGGAGGTCTTTTGGAAAAGTAGACAGAGACTTTTCCCACCGACAGCGTGTC
>JAJECD010000167.1 GCA_022822215.1 Candidatus Poribacteria bacterium
CGTATCATTCGCCAAAATTATCGATATCCCTGAGCCATTCTCAATAGCGCCAAGTTCGGGAAAATGTTTTTTACCAAAGACCGCCATGCCGTAAGATTCAAGTGACTCAGAATAACACCCTTTATCAAACCAGTGGGAAGAACTCCGCGTCCAATCCTCATGATACACCCATGCCATCATCGTGATTGCATCCCTGATTTTCAGTTCATCAGTGGCGGGGATATTCACGCAATCTTCTGTCTCACGGGTGATGTGAATTGCATCACCATATTTGCCTTTGACAAATTTGGTATTTTCGATAATCTCGGCATCCAGCCCGTTTTCGGATTCATCAAGAATTCGCTTGCCTTCGACATTGTCGAATGTAAAGTAAAAAACGAGATCATCAGTGAGATTTGCCGCAGTATATCCGACTGTGACAAATATCAGGGAAAGAAATGCACCATAACCAAGTAGATACTTCATTTTGTTTTCCTCTTTGTGGGTCCCCAGAGGCTACTCCACCATAAATAACGATTTGGAGTGCCAGCGTTAATTTAGAATCTCGGTAAATCTCCCTGTAGCCAATGAGCGACCCCATCTGATAAATGGTTATCATCTATGTCAAGTCGTATTTGAGAAACGATAGCTGTGCCGCGATAAAAAACAGAATGTTGAAAACGATCAACAGTCCGACAGGAAAAAAGACGCTTTGATATGAAATATGTTCTTTAAACCTCGGCACAACGTCCGGATTTACCAGTTTTTGAGATAACCCTTCCCTCACAGGATAGATGTGGAGACTATTCGGGTCATCTCTATCCTCTGTTTTGATGAAATCTATAAATGTATCTCTATAACGGCGCACCTGTTTAACGAAGTTCATATAACTCACTATTCCGGTATTGGCGAGTCCTTCCATGGCGTATTGGAAACAGACCGTTGGAGAGATTTGGGTGAGTTCGCGGGCGAGTTGCACCTGCCGCAATTGCTGATCTACACGCGCATCTGCTATGCGAGTTCTCGTTTCAGACCTTCTCCTAAAGTAGGTCGCCCAGTGCCGCGTTGCTGATGGATTGTCAACGGAAGGGGCTTCGCTGAGTTTTGTTACTTCCAGCATTTCCCTCGGTTGAAATTCATCCTCTATATTTGCTAATTGCAAGCGTTTTTCCGCCGATATCCTTTCTATGGATGGAATCGGATCAAGCGTGCCGACGAAGAGTCCAAGTAGACTCGGGAAGATAAAGGCTAAACAGACCCAAGTGAGCAAGAGCCACACTAAACTGGTGATGGCATTTGAGACGCGACTTGAGAAAAACAGCCCTAAAAAAATGAAGATAGAAATATGCAACGCGAAAAGTCCGATCATTCCTAAAATCCGAAGCCAACTGCCTGAATCAAAGGGGATGCTCCCTGACAGGTAGATGATGAGAAGATTCATGAGGACGCCAATCAGGAGTGGGACGATGAGGGTTGCAAATGCCCCTAAGTATTTCGCGAGTAATACCTGTCCACGAGAGATTTGATTAGACATCATGAGACTGAGTGTTCCCCGAGCGCGTTCCCCGGCGATGGCATCGAAAGTGAATAAAATGACAAAGAAACTCATGAAGACACCGATAAATACCCAGTCAATCTTGATGAGCGTGGTTGCGTCCCCACCATGATTTGAAGGTAGGTATTCTAAGGACCACAACTCCCGCCACCTATAGTCTTCAACCACACCCCCATCGTATCCGCTACGGCTCCCGCGTGCGCCTGCGATCGTGATAGAACGGGGTATGAAGGCATCAGCACCATCGGCACAGAACTTCAACTGCGTCGGATACTTGGGTATCTCCGAGGGACCGATCATCGCTAACTCTCCTAAACCCTTGGCAGCGTATGCTTTAATATGAGATAACCCTTGGGTCACCTTGCGATTATAATCACGTATTTCTGCTGTATACCCCGCATCGCCGAAGCCATATATAAGGGCATTGGCGATCATCAAGATGGGTAGAAGGATTATCATCAAAACGAACCGCAGCGTTGTGAGATTCTGATATATCTCTTTTTTTGCAATATGCCAAATCATTCTAATAGTTGTCAGCGGTCAGTTAACAGTTATCAGTCACAAGAGGTTTCTGGTAACAATTCACCTTCCACTGGAATATTCCGAGGAAGGGGGATTGTTACAAAACGCATCTTAACTGAAAACTGAAAACTGAAAACTGAAAACCCTCCTTTTCAACTCATATCATATCGAAGGAATGATACATACATGCCTATAAATAGGATGACATTCCATGCCAACAGGATCAGGATATCGCTTGATGCCCGGGAAAGGCTCTGAAATAGAGAAGTGTGTGGGTTCTGAAAAACAGGGAGATCTCTAAACTCTGCCGTCCCTTGATCGTTGGAAAGCCATGCTCTCGCGGAAAAGGCGTTTTTACCGCTGAGATAGTCGACAACTTGACGTTTATAACGCCTTGCGCGCCTCATAAAATCTTGGTAACTTTCCCTGTCTGTATCGGTTATCGCGCCAACGGCAAATCGGTATGCGTCTGCGAAAGAAAATCGGGAGATATCTTTGGCGAACTGTCTGTTCCTTTCTTCAACCTGTTCTCTCTGTTTGAGGAGTGCCTCCGCTTGATTTGCGTAGTCGATACGTAGGGGTTCTTGGTAGCCCAATACTTCCTGAAGTTTGGAGACATCCACGATGTGGATCGGCTTGATCTCATAGAATTCACCAAAGCCAAGTTCTCCCGGTGAATTCGCGTTGATCGATATTGCCAAAGCACCCTCGCCGATCAGAGAAATCGCGCTGAATGGGTATTTATATCCCCATTTTTTCAGAAGGTAGGCATCCCGTTCCTCTTTGAAATCTTCCCAGCTCTGCTCAATATGCTGCAGCATCTCCTTTTCCGCTTGTGGTTGATAGAGCGAGAATTTCATGACTGAGAAGGTTGCTATATTGGAATGGACGATCGTTAGGATTCCCCAGATGAACATTGAAAGGATGAGCGTGGTGGTCGCTTCCTTGGTCCATACGGATAGAAGCATCCCTAAAAGGTAACACGTTGACACATACAATAGGGAAAGGATGAGCACGGCGACAAGCCGAAATAGATCAGCACTATTGAAGTCGGTCGCAGGAGAAGCGTAGGCGATAAGGATTCCAACAATAAAACTAACGATCACAATCGGAAACAGGGATAACATGCCGCCAAGGTATTTCCCTATCACGAGTGTGTCCCGCGCAATCGGATTGGATAACACTAATTTTAGGGTGCCGTCCTCGCGTTCCCCTGAAATCGTGTTGTAAGCGAATAGGATCGCCAAAGCACTGACGACAATTTTAAAGATGAAAATAACATCGATGGAAAGAAAGATAGAGAGAAATGGGTTGTCGGAGCCGTGTTTCTGTGCTTCTTTCTCCCAGATGGGTGTTGCAAGTTGAATACTCACCATATCGGCACCGGATTTTTCCATACCGACGTTGAAAATACTCAGCGAGTTCGGTTTTCTGTGTGCCTTGGGATTAACTTGGCTGTAAAGGTCCCATGTCCGGACTGTTTCTTGATGTTCTTGAACAGCGATGTGGTATGCTGCGAGTCGTTTTTCATAATCTTCAACCTGAACGAAAACTGCAGCAGCAGTCGACATCAGACAGATGAGAAAACCGATCATAAATCGGGATGTTAGAACATTTGAGACAAATTCTCGTTGGATAATTAGCCAAAGTGTTGCCATAGGTTTATATGCAACGTTCAAAGTGGAGCACGCCGCGTCGTTCTGTTCCGACATAGAACATGTTCTCGTCAACAACAAGAGAGGTCACAACGCCTGAAATTTCTGGCGCAATTTGTTCCCAAGTACTTGTATCGCTCTGTAGGCGATAGATACCTCCATCATTGGCACCATATACGACCTGCCCGTCTGTAGCTAACGACTTGATGACGACAGGTTCTTTCGTTTTATCGGTAAGCACATGCCAATGAATGCTGTCTTTTGAACAAATAACCCCTTTATCAGTGGCAATGTGAACCGTTGAATCCGTAAGGATTATCTCTTTAAAATGTGCCACAGAGAACGGAAGGTTCGGTGTCATGTCGTTCCAACTGTCCGCGCTATCAAGCGATTGTAAGAGATGTCCATCCCGCTTACCGACGTATACAGTCCCACCCGATGCAGCGATTTTGAAACCGCGCCATATATTATCAGGTGAGAGTTCGATCGTTTCTTCTACACCCGTATAGAACCATTCCGTTTCACCTGGTTTCCATCGGAAGAGTTTATAGTTGTATTCCATGTAGAACGTCTTATCGCTAACCGCGAAGCTGCCCCACAAACCCTCCCATATCAATTCATGCGCGAAGGATGCGTCGGCTTGTACCCGCATCAACTGTTTTAAAAACGATTCTGCCCCAAAATCCGGGTTTTCATGTATCAGTTCGCTTGACAATGGGTCAATTTCAGAAGAAATGGTAATGTGAAACCCTTGTCCTAATTGTCGTCTGTCTTTGAACGGAAAATTCTGTCCACCTAACGTATGACCCATGAGTTTTGCGGAATCAAAAGACGGAGGTGTTTCCGCAAGAAGGCTTAACGCATTACCATCGGTAGATATTCGGAAAATAGCGGTTTTGCTATTATCCCGAACGGTTTTGACGTAAAGCACACCGTCGATTTCCAAGATTTGAACGATACAGGGCGGCTTTTCCTTATGGGGCGGTCGTTTTGCTTCTAACGCTACGCTGATAGCCTCCCACGATCTCCCGCCATCAATGGACCTGACGAGATTGGGACCCACCCTGGCATAAAGTGGTGGCGGCATATTTGGTGACGAACTCGCCTTGAAGCTCACTAAACCGTCCACACGGCTCTCAAATCTTGTGTTAAATCGGTGCCACATTTTCCCGCCATTGGTTGAACGATGGATGCCAGTGCTGCCACCGGTATAAAATGTGTTTTCGTTCAAAGCCACGGCACTGCGCACACTGAACTGCATAGGCGTAATCCCTGAAGATTCTATGCATGTCCATGTATCACCCCTATCAATTGAACGGACGACCACGCCATCATCCGTCCCTATCACCAAAAGCGTTTCTCCTGAAGTGAGCAGCGTCATCTGGGGTAGAACACCCATTAGGTTTGCGGTATCTCTTGGTGTTATGTCCGTCCATGAATCACCGCCATCGGCTGATCGGAGGATCCACCATGAGGGCTTCTCACCCTTCCACAGTGGCTTGAAATTTTCTTCCGGCGTTCCAGTACCCTCTAAAATATTCACCGAGATCGCTACATAGAGTTGGTCTTCAGACACCACTAAAGCGTTAGCACGCACGATGTCATCTACCGGCAATCGCAAGGGTTTCCAAATTTCACCCTCGAGTCGATAAATTCCAAGAGAAGTTCCTACGAATAGGGTACCCTGACATATCCATAGCGAGCCAATTCCGGCGTGTTCTTTCAATCGACTATCCAAGCCATTACTGAGTGCTTTCCACGAATTGCCGGCATCATTGGACTGGAAAATGCCCTCACTCAGGCCGAGGTAAAAAGTATCTTCCGTTATTATCAGTTCTTGTGTGTAGCCTTTTGGACAGGAACCGATTGAGTGCCACGTAACGCCTCCGTCAGTTGAGGCGAACAACTCATCGGACGGAATAATATAGAGTGTACCATCACGCTCGGCTATCGGTATTGTACCGTGCGTGTCCTGACGCAAGAAATCGGCGTTGACAAGTTGCCATGCTTCTTCACCGGCGGATAATTTATAGATACTTTCGTCTCCAATGACGGTATAGAGTGTGTTTTCCGAAGTCGCAGAAAGAGCATTTACTGCACGCCGTACACCGGGTTGGTTCGTCTGAATCCAATTCATGATGTCCTCTATGAGATCACCTGAGCGTTGAAAATCGCCTAAGGTTTCGTGAACTATAGACGCTTCTTTCTTGAGTCGATTCCGAGCGCGGTGAAGTTGGCTTTTAACCGTGTTCGGCGACACATCCAGAAAATCACCAATTTCTTCGCACGTCATTTCACTGAGGTAATGAAGCGCGACTGCTGTCCGCTCACGCGCCGGTAGTTTTTGAAGGAGATACTTGACCACTTCACGTTGCTTTTCTGTCGCTAATTTTTCAGTTTGCTCCGCCATGTACTCGGCATAGAACAGTGCCTCTATTTCTGCTTTGCTCATCGCTTCTAAGGATTGCATCGGGATACTTTTTTGCCCAAGCCATGTGAGAGAACGACGGGTGGCAATCATATAGAGCCATCCTGAAAAGTGATTTGGGTCTCTCAGCGTGCCAAGTTTTTCATAAGCCCGGAGAAAAGTATCTTGCGTAATTTCTTCAGCGATGTGATAGTCTTTTACCATCCGCCATACGAAGGCGTGTATCTGCTTCTCGTATTTCTTGACGAGCGCGGTGAAGGCATCTTCATCACCTGCCAAAACGCGTTTAATCCATTGAGCGTCGTTTTTCATGCGTGTTCTCCCAGTCAACAACAGTGGCTTGTGACATGTGACATATATTATGGGGAGGAAGGTTGCATATTCGTGAAGGAGAATATCAAAAGCGAGGATAGGCGGGCAATTTTGGGAATATCTGCAGATAAGCAATGCCTGAAAATCAATTATTGAAGGAGGGTCTTAGGCATCGTCTGTTTTCTATATGATCATGAGATTAAACAGGTTTAGTTTTGGTGTAGGGCTTTGAGTTCACCCCAGCACACGGGCAGTTTGCCTATTGCATCGACGGCATGAAAATCGGTGTTAAACACCTCAACAGCTGGTAAAAACTCTCCATTTACGCCCTCGCCGCCGAAAACATAAATTTTGCCCTTAACGATTGCCACACCGAACGGGGTCTTTCCTGTTAGCATTGGCGGAATATCGCTCCACTCGTCCGTTTCTGGGGTATACACATCTACAGTCGCAGGGTCCCGACGGAGTCCATCTTGCCAAACGAAGCCACCAATTAAATATATCTGATCGTCAACAGCAACCGTTGAGGAATAGAGTCTAAGGTCTAATATTTCGTTTTTCTTTCGCCATTGGTCTGTTTCCGGGTTATATTCCTCAATGACCGTAAGAAAGGTCCCACTCGGGTTACCCACTTGTGGCCACCCACGTCCACCGATAACATAAATGTGGTTGTTGACGACACCTACCCCGAAGTAATCGCGCCGGGTCGGCATCTTCGCGCGTGCCTCCCATGTATCCGTCTGTGGATCATAGACTTCAACGCGGTCTGTCCACTTCAGTGAATTCGGATCTTCCTTATTGGAGTCTGCTAAACCTCCGATGGTATAAACTTTTCCAGCAACCACACCAATCCCAAAGTTGCTACAAGGAAAGGGCATATCCTGTTTTCTAACCCATGTATCCGTTTGAGGATGATATGCCTCTACGATATCCAGAAATTTGAAGTTTTCACCGCGATTATCTATCCCACTATAGCCCCCAAAAACATAGATAGTTCCGTTGACAACCGCCGTCCTGGCACCGGCACGGGGCGTTGGCATATCTGTGACTCGCTGCCAGTTGTTCGTTTTCGGGTCATAGACTTCTACGGTTGAAAGCCCAAAGGGTCCACGTCCATTTTCAAAGAGCGTGCCACCGATGAGATAAATTTTCTCATCTACGACAACAGTAGAAAAATTCATTCTCTTAGTCGGAATTTCAGTTATCAGTTCCCAATGTGAAGTAGAAAAATGAGAGAAACCGAGCGGCGCGTTATATACTGAATCCTTCTCGGAAATTTGCGAGCCTGTATCCCCATTTTTACTCGTAGCTTCAGTCCGTCCGCTCTGGTTTCGGACAGCCGGTTTTGATTCAACATCAAGAACGAGCGTGGTATCAATGATTTCAATAGTGGCTTCAGCCGCTGTGTTAAAGCTGTATGGCTTCTGGAATCGAATAAGATGTTGGTTGCTGCCGCTAAGCAGTAAGGCAATCAGGGCTGTGGCAGTGCCAAAAGCAATCCACGGGAGTAAAGGCTTGCCAGTAGAAGGAGGTGCTGGTTTCAGGTCGGCGACCTGTCGCATAATATTCTCGGTCAGATTGACAGGGAGTCGGACGCTACCGAGAATTTCTCTAATCAGGAGTTGCTCTTCTTGTTGTAAGCGTATGCGTGCGCGACGGAGCCGACTCTTAACCGTGTTCACCGACACGCCTAAGAAATTGCCGATCTCCTTAGTTGTCATTTCACCGAGGTAGTAGAGCGTTACCACTGTGCGTTGGCTTTCTGGCAGTTTTTCGAGAAGTTTTTTGACGATTTCGTACCGACGCTCGGCATTTTCTGTTTCGCGTTGTTCCGATATATAACGTGTGTAAATGAATTTCTCTATCTCTTGTGCGTCTGTGTTTTCCAAAGACTGCATATCGGTCTTTTTGCGCTGCACCCAATTAATGCAAAGCCGATTCGCAATGACATAAAGCCACCCAGCAAACTGACTTGGATTTTTTAATGTGCCGAGTTTTTTGTATGCGTGGAGGAAGGTGTCCTGTGTAATCTCTTCGGCAAAATGAAAATCGCCAATCTTACGCCACACGAGTGCGTGAACACCCTTTTCGTACTTTCGGACTAAGGTGCCGAATGCATTGTCATCGCCTAACAAAGTTTTCCGAACCAACTGGGCATCCTCTCTTACCATCAGAACCCTCCGTTTTCAAATAGGTGTTGCTAAACAGAAATCTCCCTACACATAAATTCAAACTTGATATGATTGTTCATCAAACTTTTTTTCTTTCCCTTATGTTCCTTCTCTTATTTTCTTTTTCGCCATTCCAATTGTTAAAGACACAATTTATAGCCAAAAAGGGTGCATAATCAGAAAAAAATCTGATTTTGTAGTGGATTATAAAAATAAACGGGAGTTTCAATACGTACCAAAACACGCTACCTCGGCCAATATGTAAGAGATTCGATTATGGTAAAACAAATAAACAGACATTTCACCCCAACTTGGTAGGTGCGGTTTCTAACCGCACCTGTGCTGAGTGTCCAATTAATTCTGAGGTTTACCATAAATCAAGCGAAATGTAGAAGGTAATTTATTGTTGCGTTTGTAATCTTATATAAGAAGTTGCGCTGTCAAAGTCCTCTGGTGTATTGATGTTGAAAAAGGACATACCGTTTGGATCGAACCGCTGCCATATTTCAGGTGGGATACGCTTTATGTGTGCCCATTCCTGTAAGGCATGGACACGTAACTCGGATTCTTGGAGCATCCGCTCAATGATAGATAGACAGGATTTAGAATAGGCAGCGCACAAGGTTTGAAGCGTTAGGTGTGTTTTGTCGCGATGGGTGGTATAAGGCATCACCGCATCATATTCAGCCAGAACAGAGACAAGATAGGTAAGCAGTTTCGGTACGAAAAACGGGCTATCACACGCGACGCAGAGCACAGAGTCGTGTGAAGCGTGCGTCAAACCCGTATAGATACCTCCCAACGCACCAGTGTTTGGGACAATATCCGCGTACATGGGTAGATCTAAATGCGTATATTCAGCAGGGCTGTTGGTGATAAGGAGAAGTTCGTTCGTAACGAGACGCATGCGACGGATAACATGCCCGATGAGAGAATCTCCGCCAAGCTGCAGGAGTGCCTTGTTCTCTCCCATGCGTCGGCTCTTACCGCCTGCAAGGATGACCCCCGTCACCGGTGATATTTTAGGTGCTTTCAATGACATCGGTAATTAACTCACCTACCTGTTGTAGACTTTCCACGTTGAGCAGGTCGGCATTATCTCGTTTTGAGTGGATTTTCAGGGCAACGCTGCCCACATCTCCTGCTGTTAGCGTAACCGTTTCAAAGCCACGACTCGCAATCGGAATGCTGTCCAATCCGACACCAATCGGCAGATACCGTTCCGATACCTGTACGCCGAGAGACGCACCTGATGCCCAAAACGTCTTAGCTAATTTACGCGTCGTGTGCACTGGGGGAATACCGTAGCGTGTGACGAGGTTTACGCCGTTCCCAACGCCGAGTCCATCTAAGTTGATGACGTAGGTGCGATTGCGGTCCTGTTCATCAGCGTGCTTTTGAATATAACGTAGCGCGCCGCACATACCGTACTCTTCCGCACCAGTAGCGAGGAATGTAATAGATTTCTTCTCATCACGCGCCATCACCACGCGTGCCAACTCAAGCATGACCCCAACGCCGGAGGCGTTATCAAAACCGCCAGGCGAACGATTCTGCGTCAGATTGATTTGCAAAAGTAGCAGGCAAAAAGTAGTAATTCCGGCAATACTCCAAACGATGGGATCGGACAACCAAATGAGAGTGCTGACCTGAGTCACTGATATAACTGTTAATATAATAAGTCCAACGATGGCAATACCGTAAGCCACTGCCCGGACGGCAATTGGAAGAATTTGTGACTTGGAGTCGTAGTGTGCTACGAAAAGCAGCACCGGAGTATTACCATCTTGTTTCTTACCGTTTGTTGCGATAATATTTGCTGAGTCGTGCTTCCTACCAACATCATACAAGCCTTCAAACCGCTTCTGCCACTGGGTAAAGAATAGTGCTATAGAGAGACTGAGTAGACAGATGAGGCATACGGGTATAGGAAACCGTTCCCCGAGCCACGGGACAGAGAGGACTACAGGGACGAAAAGACCACAAAGTACACGGGGCAACACTTCGGCGGGAAATTTTGTGAAGTGAAAAGGTTCCTTTACAACGTGCAGTCCGAGTTCAGTGAATTGCTCAACGATATACGCCCGCGCATCGGCTTCACCTGTGCTACCCACCAGTCTTGGAAAAGCGAGTCGTTTGATGTGATGGTACGCCCGTTTTGCATCATAACCGAGGTTTGCGTCCATTGGAATGTATCAATCTGTCCCTAACTCTGAACGGAACCGCCGTCCCAAACGACCACTGAGTGTTCTCACAGTTTCGCGTTCCGAGGCTGCAATATTGTGCAATTCCGACGGATCGTTTTCCAGATCGTATAATTCCGTTACATCGTTGTAGTTTTCGATGAGTTTATGTGTGGCTGTCCGAATGCAGCGGAAGTTTCGGAGCGCACTCACCGTCTCGGTGCGATGTGTTTCGGTTTCACCGCGAAGCACAGGCGCGATAGACCTCGCGTCTATACGCGGCAACACAGGCACACCCACCAAATCGCATATTGTCGGATTCAAATCAATGAGTTCAACCAGACTCTCTGAAATCTGGTTTCTGTCAATACCAGGTCCAGCAACAATGAGTGGCACCCGCAGCGACGCTTCGTAGGCGACGCTCTTTGTGTAAAGCCCGTGGTCCCCAAGCATTTCACCGTGGTCGCTTGAATAAATGATATAGGTGTTCTCAAGCATCCCACGTTGTTCGAGCGCACGAAGCATCTCTCCGATTTGGTCGTCAATCAATTCCGTTGCAGCGCAATACTGTTGTCGTGTTACAGTGATCTCCTCTGGACTAACATCGACAACACGCCGTTTCACCCATTCAGGTTTTCCCTCCATATCGTCAGCAATCGCAGGCGGCATCTCAGCGTGGCGATACTTGTCACCGTATTCAGTCGGCGGATCGAACGGGTCGTGTGGGCCAACGAAACTCACGAACATGTGCCATGGGAAGTCGTCAGGGATATTCTCGATAAATTCGGTTGCCCGTCTGCCGATATAGGTATCAGCAAAATCTTCTGTTGAGAGTACTGAATCGTGAGAACCGTTTTTAATCCAACCGCCGCCACTGCGTTTCCGATAATCTTCATGAAACGCCTTGAGCATGCCTTTTTCCTCAAGGTAGTGCGTATAAGGACCGATAGGGGTCGGTGAACTTCCAGCGTGCATCTTGCCTTCACACTCTTCTGGATGTGTGAATCCCCAACTGTAGGTGCGCGGTCGGTCGCCATAGCGTCCGTTGTAGCCATCAGGTTTAGCGAGGTCGAGTTTTCCGACGCATCCGACGCGATAGCCGTGATCGCGAAGTTGCTGGTAATAGGTCGGGACGTTAGCGGGCAGGAAACTCCCGTTGTCCACTGCACCCACACGAGAAGGTTGCAATCCGGACGCAAGGGCAATACGCGATGGCGCACAAACTGGCGCGTTCACAGTGCAGTTTGGAAAATTCACGCCCTGTTCTGCTAAACGACGTAAGTTAGGCGTATTGAGTGCGGTCGGGGCATTTTCATCAGTTTCCAGATAATCGTATCGGTGCTGGTCTGACATGATAAAGAGAACGTTCGGTCTATCAGTTTTTCGGGTCATTTTTCTCCATGTTACCTAATAGATATTTTCGTTCAATTCTGATTCCAAGAACACTTTAATTCACAACGACATAAATAGCCTCGCCTAGGTCTTGAATAAAATTAATCATTCTTTCTGTGTCAGACGAGGAGATGGCAAATCGGTTTCCAGGTATGCGCGAATCTAAGTCTGCCTCATGTGCGATCTGATTACGCCGATCAACAATAAGCTGAAGCTCCATTTTCATGTTCTCAACCTCTAAGTTCAGTTCCGAAGCAACAGAGATCCACAAACTGCAAGATGAAAAAAGCCGAATTGCATCTGCTATTCTGTCTGGCTGTTGAAAAGCGAGATACCCATGCTTTTTGCGAATTTCTTCATCAAACCATCCGTCGTTTCCTTGTACCGCCGCAATTCCTTGTAGTGTTGCCTCCATCGTAACCTGAAAACGAAGGAAAGCAGGCGTTTGAGGGCGTTTACCACTATAAACTTCCAACATACCGACCCGGGTAATTTCGTGTACGTAGTGGTCAAGTGCGCTAACAACCATAACGATTTGAGAGCGTAATAGGTCTGTCAAATCAAGGGCGGGGGTTGTCTGTTGACTGAGTACGTCATATAATCCACCGAGGTTTTGAACGCGTCTAATATTTTCACGGAATTGTTCAAGGATATCAAGCATTTTCAACGAGCGTCATTATCCGGTCGGCTCCCTCAGAGTATAATTTTCGGAACCGGTGCATAGATTCTTTAGTTTGCTTAAGTACCACCCCATCCCGTTCAAGTTGGGCGTCAGTCAAATCAAAAATCGGCGCTTTATGTTTTTGTGAGAGTGCTATGAGGCTATTAAAGTCGGGCATCTGAAGGAGTGGTCTTCCTAATGACTCATCTGGAAACAAACTAAGTTGGTCGAACTGAGTCCACTTTATTTTCTCGTAT
>JAJECD010000238.1 GCA_022822215.1 Candidatus Poribacteria bacterium
TTTTGGAATTTACTATAATTGGATATTGGTGCTGGCGAGGTTTCCGAACCTCGCTGCTAATTTATACTTAGTCAGCAGCTGCCCTTCGCTTAATGTCACCCCATGTGATAGAAATCTTATCTCTGGGTGAAACAGCAAGAAAGTTGCCTTGCATTGCTGTTTTGACTTCGCTTTCGGTGAGAGTGCGACTCCAGAGCGCGACTTCATCAATCAAACCGTGGTCAAAGGCATACTCCTTTTTACCCTTAGCGCATCCAATCCGTAAATCCTCATCATTTGTGTCGGCGACAACCTTGGTTGGAGCAAAATCAACCTCTTTTGTGTCAAAAAAAACTTCTCCATTCAGATAGATTGTCCTAAACGCGCCATCGTAAGTTCCAACAACGTGATGCCACTTTCTCTCACCCAGACTTGGAAGACTCACACTGAGCCTCGACTGATTTCCAGTGCCACCCAAGCTCATCACAAGAATAGTCTCTGCGTTTAAGCCGCCAATGTTCCAGTGGACATCCTTAATCTGAAAGATTGCCATACCGTAAGCGTGTCTATCTGCGGGGCCAGCATAAGACCCTTTATCAAACCAGTAGCCAGATCCATTAGCCCAATTTTCCCGATAAATCCAGGCACTCATAGTTATTTCACTGGTTTTCAATGCCTCCGAGGCGGGAATATTGACGCAATCTTCAGTATTTGACGTAATCTTAATGGCATCACCATATTTGCCTTCAGCAAAATTCACATTCTGAACAACCTTAGCATCCAGATTGTTACCGGATGCATCAAGGATTCGCCTGCCTTTCACGTTGTCAAAAGTGAGATACAGGACGAGGTCATCCTCCAGTCCAGCAGCGACTGGGTTTGTGATAAATAGTACAACAGGCAAAAGAAAGAGTATCCGTTTCATTTTACTCCTCCAATAGGTATGGGTGTGGGACGATTTCAACAATCTCATTCCCCGAGTTTGCCTTGAAAAATGCGACAAGGTCGTCAATCATCTCAGATGTAATTTCGTGTCCAGCATGCTCATACGTGACAAATTGCGCTGGAATACCAAGTGCCTGATATATCGATTGACTCACGTGCCACCGATCCGGCATCATTTTAACGCCAATCAGTCCTCTGACTAATTCAGCATCTACTTCGTCGTATGCATCTCGATGCGGAACAGTGTCGTTGTTGTCCAAAGCACCCATGTAGATGTACTGGGAGACACGCTTATATGCCGTTTCATCAAACGCAATATCAGCGATCTGTTTCACGTCTGCAACTCCGACTGGGTAGCGGAGTGTTTTATCTTGCCAGCGATCTGTTGGAAAAGTCGGGATGCTATTGATGCCGCCAGTTGCGACCGCACGAACAGTCGTTGGGTGCAGGATAGCAAACCGATTCGTAAACGTCCCGGAAGCCGAAAACCCGTTCATAAAAACCTTTTCATACACCTGCACGTTGTTGTGTCGCAGGAGTTTTTGGGCATGGGTTATCATTTTGATGAGCTGCAAGTCAATTCGCCTAAGTTCACCGTCTTTAATGAGGAGCGTGTCCCTGTCTAAAGAGTGCGTGTAGATTCTCCATCGATCTCCGCCAGGCCGTGGAAAGACTGGCACTAACAACGGAATTTTCAGTTCTCTTGCAATTTTGGTCGCATGAGATGTCTTTGTTAGTGTTTTTGCTTTCCTGTCGTGGTTTTTAAAATTATCAGTTGTTTTGCCTGTATTACACGGTTCTACCAGCAGATGAACAGGTTTGCTGGGATCTATGTCTTGTGGAACGAATAGATAATATGGAAAAGCGAACCCGTCTGTGAAGTCGGTTGAAACGCGACAAAGCAGTTCACTTGAGAGATTCAGCTTTTCAATACCTTTTACGTGGATAGGTGTTGTATCCGTGAAAGTCGGCACAGCTGGCTCGGAACCCTCTGTTGTGAAAATAAGGGTGTACTCCTCTAACGGATTGCCTGCTAAATCCACAATGTTCCCATGGCTTCCCAATATAAGCCGGTAAATCTTTGAAGATTCCAGAGGGCGTTGAAATGAAACAACGAGAGTTGTATTTCTGTCTGTCCACTGGAGGTCACCAATTGGAACGCCAGCAAACTCCACATCTGTACCTGTCATGCTCTCGCTGAAGACAATTTTCATTTCCTTTAGGTCTGTTGGGATTTTCTCAGATAAGTTGGGAAGAATGCGGTCTACTTCTGGAGGCATTGTGTCTCTGTCTGAAGGTTGGTCGGAATTTTCGACGATCTGACACACTTCGATTGAGGCTTCGTCTCGATAATCGTTTTGCCATTTATAGGTCCATGCGTTCCCTACTTGTAAAGGCAGATATTCTGTGTCCTCCGTTGCTACTTTGTATACCAGTAATTCTGCTTCTGTGGTGATACCGTTGGCGTGTTCATAGTGCATTTTCACAACCCCAACCCCCTTAGCGAACCACAAATAGCGCGTGCCGTTCACAAGGGAACTCTTCAGTGGAGAGCCTGCATCAGCTCGTGTAAAGACAGTTTTATGCTTAAGGCAGTCCCGAAAAGTCCCTGCGGCAATTTCTACCTGTTCATAACCTTCTATGGTCATTTGCGTCCATGTGTTCCAGTGTCCTTCCTGTGCCCACGTATCCTCTATAACCAAAGGGAACCTGAAGAGATCCGTATTATGGCGAAAAATATAATACATCAACATGTACATGGGGTTTGGATCACCTTTGCCTGTCCCGCGGGTGCCATAACCTCTGGATGTCAAAACCAAATCCGTTTTCTTAAGATGAAAGTTCCCTGCTGCCAAAGATGTTCCACTTTCTTCTTGAGTGATGGCACTAAGGGTAATGTAGCGTTTACCTTTGTTGGAATCAATAATTTCCGCTGCTTCGTCGACCGGTGCGGCGGCAAATCTTGCCAAATGTTCTGATTGGTTAGGGCGTTGGCCCAATCCATCACTTTTACCCAAAGCAATTGGGTTCCCGAACTGCGTCCGCACATCTGGCTTGGATTCAAGATTCAATACAATCGGTGCCTCAATCAGTTCTACTGTCATCTCGGAGGTTGCATCAAAGTTGTAAAGCTTCTGAAAACGCGATAAGTATTGGTTCCCGATTCCGAACATTAGTAATATTGCTGCTACAGTTGATGCGGCAATTGCCCATGGTACCAACGGCTTACTTCCAGATGACGAAATAGGTTTGACACGCCCAATTTCTCTCATAATATTCTCGGTTAGATTTGCAGACAGTCGGAAACTGTCTAAAGCCTCTCGAATCATCGGTTCCTCCTTCTTTAAGCGTTGCTGTGCACGGTGGAGACGACTTCTAACGGTATTCGCCGATACACCCAAGAACTCCCCAATCTCCGCACTGGACATCTCACCAAAGTAATGCAACGTCATGATCGTGCGCTCACTCTCTTGGAGTTTCGCAAGCAACTTTTTCACGACTTCGCGCTGTGCTTCTGCCGATACTCGCTCATTTTCCTCAACGACATACCCCGAGTACGTCGCTTTTTCTAACTGCGCGATGTTCGTCTCTTCAAGTGCTTGGGTCCACAAACGCTTTTTACGCAGCCATGCGACGCAGTGCCGCGTCGCTATGACATAAAGCCAGCTCGAAAAACGCTGTGGCTCCTTCAAGGTCGCCAGGTTCTGATACGCTTTCAAGAATGTATCTTGCGTAATTTCCTCAGCGATGTGGAAATCCCCAATTTTCCGCCACACCAGGGCATGAACGGGTTTTTGGTATTTCCTCACAAGTTGGGTAAAGGCGGTATCCTCACCATTGAGCGTGCGGCGAATGAGCTCTATGTCCTTCTTTTTCATGCAATGCCTCCAATCACTCTATAGTGACGCGACTTAGGGGTTAAACTGTTGCATAATTCTGATTCAACTCCGTCAATTTTTCACCTGGTGTGCTCGTGAACGTCAAAATCGGTCGTCAGTCGTCAGCAAGAATAGGAACGGGGTAACCTCGACTGTCTTGAACGCTGATAGCGAAAAGCCGATAGCCAATACAGAATGGTTTCTGAACGCTCTGGAGGAACAAACGCGACTCTGAGTGATGGCGGAAGGAGGGAGAAGATACTGTTAATTTGTGTTTAAGGATACGCCGCAAACTGACAATTGAGGGATTCGATGCTAAATTTCAACACGTACAAACGCCAGGTATGCCCCTGACAGCAATACCACTACAAACAACGCCAACAATAGCAGATCCATCGCTCTGGTATTGAAGTCCTGACTGAGATTGCGTGTATCTTCAAACTTCGGAACTGCTTCTGGGCTGATAGGTTTCTGTGACATGCCTTCGCGAACGCCGATGATATGAAGGCTTTCGGGGTCGCCTCTATCCGTGTCAACAACGAATTCACGAAGGTGTTCGGCGTAACGTTGCGCGTTCTCGATGAATTGCAAATGCCGTTCAAACCCAGTTCCAGCAAACGATTCAAGGAGATGTTGGAGAAGCGTCGCGGGTGAGACGCGAGTGATAGCGCGCCCGTATTGCACCTGCGTGATCTTTTCAGTTAAACGTTCTCGGTTGATGCGTGCTTCCGCTTCTGCGTCTTTAGTGAAGAACTCGTGTTTGGCTGTCAGCGTTTCTTGGTCGACTTTACCTGACCAGAGCCATCTGCCGTATTTCTGCCAGAGTTCCTTTTGAATTTGGTTGCGACGCTTCCAGAACGACTCGGATGATGACATTGATGGTGAGAATTCACTCGCAATTGCGGCGAGGGTACTCGGCATAAACACAACAACGGTGATCCATATTAACAGGAGTATCACGAGACTCACCGCACTCCGTTGTGCCCGGGCAGATATTAGCAGCCCTAATGCCAAAAACAGACACGTGTACAGGAGCGCGATAAGGAAGATGATGCCTAAGCGTTCCCATGCTTCGGTGTTGAGGTGAACAGCACTTGATGTAGAAATTACTAAACTTTGGACAATTTTTAGAATTATAATGCGGAAAAGCAGAAAAGCAGGTATCCTTTCATAAAAACACACGACTGTTTTGAAAGGAACGTAAACATGAACCTCCTTTTCTG
>JAJECD010000309.1 GCA_022822215.1 Candidatus Poribacteria bacterium
GTTGTAGCATAAACTGTTAGTTTGTGCCATCTGTCTGTACAAATTAGAGATAAGTATGCTTTAGTGTTCATTCTTTAAATTAGGGACCGGTCACCGTAGGGAATAACAGAAAATCGCTCTCCTCGTAAAGTTCCGCCTTAGCACCGAATTGACCCTTGCGTGGTTCGGGGCGTTCAAATGCTTTTAACCCGGCACGTTCCGGATTCTGCTCAAGCGTATCATAGATCAAGGCATTCCTTGATTCTTGAATCTGCGTCCATATTTCATCAAGTTTGAGTAGGTTATCGGAACCCCCGTTGGTATCCAAAGCTACCATGAATGCTGCTGCAAACGGGGAATGCCCATTTCTGCCCCCGGTGTCGGCGACATACTCTCCACTCGCTGATGTCAGACACCATCGCGCCGTCAATTTCAGTATCATGTTGATCTGTTCCAGTAAGGTACCGTCCTCAACGAGTGAACGCAGTTGTGCCGAAGTCTGTGGTGTGTACTTAGGATCGAAGGTTCCGCTGAAGCAGGTATCCATAAGCACAAGTACCCGATTACACTTTATCAAGTCAATGCTCCTTCTGATGTTACTGTGTTCTACGGCTGTGAACTGTGCAGGGTCTATAGAGGGCGGTTCTGATTCCCGGGTGACGAGGTAGCCCGCCGCTGTCTTTTCATTATAGTACCCGTGCCCTGCGAAGTAGATGAGCAGTTGCGAACCGTCTTCATAGCCGAATTCCGCACCCTTTTCATCTATGAACCTATCTTGATAGGTAATGAGTGTCTCCATCAGCCTTCGGCCTGTGGGATTCTTGACGATTTTAGTTTTGAAACCGTAGTTATCCCGTAATTTCTTTGCGACCTTTTCAGCGTCAGCGATGGCAGTGGTGAGATTCTTCCAATGTCCGCGGTTATCTTTTTTTCCCTCGTATGTATCGGTAGCAAAGAAGAGTGCGAGATCCTTCCCGTCTCTGTCAGGCCGGTGATGGATATTGAATTGGGTCTCATCTGAGTTGCCTCGGGTGTCCTTCGCGGTAAGACGAATCTGGTTCTGCCCGTAGTCAAAAGAGAGTCTTTTTTCAAACTGTGTTCCATCCCGAAGAGGCAGCTCCTCCTGGAGATTGTTGTTAACAGCGACTTTCAGACTACCAATCCCACTTTCATCGGTAAGCCTACCTCTCAGGATGGAGCTCTCATGCGTAACAACGATCGGATCGGTATAAGTGAGGTAACCGCCGCGCATCGGGATTTGTTGTACCTGGATTCCTTCACCAACGGATAGTGAGGTAAACCTTGGTGCTTCGGTGTCTGCTTGGATTCGGGTAATGGTAAGCGTTTCAAGTTCGTGGTTGTTCCATTTATCTGTTACCTTGACTTCAAATGTATTTTCACCCGCGTTGAGTTGGAGTTGTGCCGCGTAATCGCGTTTTCCGATTTTGGATATCTGATATGTTGTACCATCGCTGCTACGCGTGACGACAATCTCTTTAATCGGGCTTTCGTCGATGACGACAAACTCAAGCGTGAAAACGGAGTGATTACTGGTTTGTCTGCGTTTTTCCTCAAGGGACCTGTCAATGAACAGAAGTCGAGGATCCTCCCGTTCCCCCGGAGTAGCATGGGTCTTTGCAGGAATCGGGCTCACAACGGGATTAGGTGGCGATTTTTGACGATAGACAACGCGGAATAATTGGGTAGCGGTGTTTCCTACCGTATCTGTCGTTGTGATTTCGACCTGTTTCAAATTGGCTGTGTAGGGAACAGTTCTGCTGAAAGTATTGTTTCCTAAATCGGCTGCCTGCACACCATTGATTTTGACTGCAGCGACCCCACTTTCGTCGGCAACTTGAACGGTAACAGGCAGCGGCGCGGGGTCTATTGTAGCTGAATTGCTGGCATCCCGCGTCGGTTGCAGGATCGTAATAGTGGGCGGTGTATCGTCGGGTTTTTTGTAGGTGAGCGTGAAAACCTTTGCGCTCTGACTTCCGTGTGTATCTACTGCCGCGATTGTGAAAGTACTTTTAGAAACAAGAGGTGGACTTGTGAGAACATACACATTTTCCGTTCCTGTAAGTTCCATTTTCCTACCGTTGAGGGTAACTTGCGTAATATCACTTGCATCGGTGGCGCGAACGCGTATACGCTGTATAGACTGGCTGACCTCCGCCGAATTGTTTGCATCCAACTGTGGTTCAAGAATTTGGATCTCGGGCGGCATCAAGGGACGATAAAGGATAACGACCTGTTCGGCGCGTTGTTTATTTTTATCCACAGCAATAAACGTAAGCTTGTTGTTCCCTTCGTTTAGAGAAATGGCGGCAGCAAACCTGCCGTTAGCCGTAGGTGTTGTGGATGGCAAGGCCTTCCCATTGTTGCTGATAAGGATGCGATTGTCTTGAATGCCGATGTCGCTTGTAACGCTGCCTTGGATCGTGATTCGCTGCGTTTCCGCTTGGATCGTTGGGATTGTATTCAAGTCAATTTTGGGCGGTGCAGGATCAGGCGGTGTTTCTTTGATGACCGTATCTGTTGTCGTCTCTTGACGAGGTGTCTCGGGGGGCGTGTTAGTAGCCGCTGCGTCCTTTTCTGGTGCAGCAGCATGTGCGAAGTCGTGAAACGGTTTTAAACCCGCTGCGCCCGCAAGTGTGAGTGTCTGTTCATACGGTTTTCCCTCAAATTCAGTAAAGGCACGAATCGGAAGGGTCTCTGCTTCAAGAAAGAGGGCAGGGCTTTTGGTACCTTCCAGAAACTCACGAATCGCGATGGTTTCGTCACCGGAGGTTGTCCTATAGTCTTTCCCGAGGTCGTATCCGGGAAGTTCAAGTCGATACGGATGGTTCTTGAGCCATTGGGGGGTGCCTTTTTCTTCACCTTTTTGTTCCCAAGGCGTAGTCCCTTTCCCGGGAAGCGTATGTAAAATTGCTGCGATCGCGAAATCTGTCGGTATGCCAATCATAACTGCCTTTTGCCACAGTGCTGCCCCCTCCCAGTCAAAAGACCGACCTTCCTTGAAGCTCCCATCACCTGAAACAACATAGATACCGTCCCCTTTCCAGTTATCGTAAGCGACCCATCCGAGAAGTCCGGCGGATGCGAGTCCAACGGCGATGTCAATCCCTGTGAGTTGCGCTCTGGAGGTAAAGGTTTGACGTTGTTCAAGGTGGTAATAGGGAAGAAATCGGAGTTGCAGGCTGAGACCGCTGTCGGTTGCACTGATGCCGAGTTGGAGGTCTTGATGGCTGAGCTGCGACCGTCGGATTTCGGGGGGACCAATGGAGGTTCGCTTAACACCGTATCCTGCAGCGTTTTCCGCGAACCGCACCACGGAACATCCTGCTGTATTCATCAATATCAAGATAAATACTGTAACAAGAATTAAATCTCGTTTCATAAATTCTCCTTTGCGTATCTACGTACTCTGTCTATCTTGAAATTAGCAGGGACAACACAATCAATAACATAATCAAAAGTCCTTTGGTCTCAGAAATTTTTCGCAGCTGCGTCTGTTCATAACAGTTTCAAATCTCCGCAATAGGTGTGCCTCGCTGCTTTGAAAACAGAATCGACTGCACTAAAAAGAGGCGGCAAATTATCGACACTAAAACTGGTTCTGTTCTGAGTGAAAGTATCTCCGACAAGCTGTCCAAATTGCCACCAGGTTCCGTCGCTTACAATACCATATACTGGAATATCCGGTGTAGCGTTTATCTTTTGTGCTGCTACCAACTCCGCGAGGCATTGCCCCCACCCTTGTTCAAAGTCATTCTTCTTCGCCTCAACCAGTATTATCAACGGTGTACCAACAAGGAGCTTGCCCAATTCAGATCTGGTAGAAATAAAGTAATCGGGAATCCCACTTAGAGTTTCATCATAAGCAAGCGGTTTCTTTATCCAGAGGGCGTACTCCTCGGCATACGTCTTGTAGACTTCTCGTAACACAGGGAAGATAACGGCTTCACACCTTGCTGCCTCGGATGCGAAAACATCAAGGTATTGCCGACTAAATTCCAATTCTTGCTGAAATTCTGCTGAAGGGAAGCCAGCAGTTTGCTCATCCGTTACAAAGTCACTTTCCACGTGTTTGATGTTGTATTTTTCCTGTACTTCAGGGATCGTCTTGAAATCGGTAAATGCCATGATATTACCTCGTTTACTGTCCTGGCGGAGCAGGCACCCCATTTAGAATAGGGCTAACAGATGTTTTTCCGCCGAAAGAATTATAGCGCAGACAGAGAGTATGCGTCAAGAAAAATCCTAATGAACCTCATGATCAAATGCTAAATGTGTTTGAGACAGACTTGCGTTACTTTACGATAAGCATCTTACGCATGAATGAAATCTCATCCGCCTGCAGTTGATAGAAGTAGACTCCGCTGGCGACCTGCTCCCCTAAACTATTCCGACCATCCCAATACGCTGCTCGACTTCTGTCTATGTAAGTGCCAGCCCGTTGATGCCCTAATACCAAACGCCGGACGATACTGCCACGTGCGTCGTAAATGAGGAGCTGCGCGTCGGTGTCGGTTGCCAACTGATAGGGTATCCATGTCTCCGGATTGAAAGGGTTCGGATAGTTTGTGAGTAGCAGCGTTTCGTCAGGAAGTGTACGAGTCACCAAGGAGGTGTTCCACGGTGCAGCAGGATTCGTCCGTGTCGGAACGCCCAAAACAATGTCCCCAGGAGCTCTTAAACCTGTAACCACATCTTGGATGTTGCTGCCATTGAGGTCCGCCCGCTGAATTTTGCCATTTGCAGTTGTCCAATACAATTTGCTACCGGCAGTGTCTACTGCCAGCCCCATAGGTCTGCTCTGTAATGTAACAAGTGTTTGTGGCGGCGTGAGTCCATCAAGCGTTGAACTCCGAATCTGCCAGTGCTGCTCGCCTCCCGGACGTTCTATTGAATAAATCTTTCCACCTGTGACAGTGATACTCTCCAGTTCACCAAGGTTTGGTGCGAATGCCTCTCTGTTACTGCCGTTGAGGTCTGCGCGCCAGATGCTATCGGATTCTGTCCAATACAGCTGATCTCGTTCTCTATCAACAACGATGTCTTTTGGAGAATTCAGACCTGTGATGAAGTTGGACTGGAAGTTTGAGCCGTTGAAGTCGAGCTCCTGAATTTTACCCGAAGCGTTCGTTAAATAGATTTTACCGCTTTCAACATCAAGTGCGATCCCATGAGGCTCCTGCGTCAAATCCTTGAGGGTTTGCTTATCTGTGCCATTCAGATTCGCGCGGCGGATTCGCCAGCGTCTATCGTTCTTGCCGTGGGTCGTCTTATCTGTCCAATAAATTTTACCGCTTGTGACATCCACTGCTAGACTGGTTACTCGTTTCAGATAGGGCATGAGGTGTTCAACTGTAGCACCTATGAGGCGGTGGAGTGTGCCCTTTTGCGTATCTACCCAATAGATTGGCGGCCGCTGAGAAGCACTCACTTGCACAACCGCGAGTTGATTAGTATCGATATCCAATTCCAAATCTGGGTTTCGCTTAAGCAGCGTGCGGAGTGGGGTCATATCTTCAATCGGATTCTCACTGAGCCTTAAATCCGTTAGTTTCGTCAACCCTGTAAGTGGACTGATATCGCGAATTGAATTACCTTGGAGGTGGAGGGCTTCAAGATTTACCAATCCTGAAAGTGAAGACATATCACGAATCTTGTTGTAACTAAGCCATAGTCCTTCCAGCTTTGTTAAATGCGAGAGTGGTTCAATGTTACTAATCTTATTATGATAGAGAGACAGCCATTTTAATCGCTCCAAACCCGTAAGCAGACGGATACCCGTGTTGTCTATTTGATTTCCTCCAATGTGTAACAATTCTAATTGTGTTAATCCTATAATTGGCCGGATGTTACGAATCTGATTTTCACCAAGCCCCAAATACTTTAACTGGGTCAGGCCCGCAAGGGGGGTTAAGTTGCGAATCTGATTGTTGTAAAGATATAATCCAGTGAGTCGTGTTGCATGTTCCAACCCAGTGAGATTCTTTATCTGGCTCTCCCTGGCATCTAACCGTGTCAATCTCTGCATCGCCTGTCGAGTAATACGTGCGTTTTGCCCTAAGCCGAGGACTTTTCGCACCGCCGCTGCTAAATTCGCATCAGGTATTGAAACTGTTTGCGAGCGTGGGATATTAATATCCACACGATTCAGTTTTGGAAGGTTGGAAAGTGGTGCGGCATCTTGGATTGGATTGTCTTTAAGCAGCAAATGTTCAAGATTTACCAATCTTGCAAGGGGGGACACATCACGAATTTGATTATGTGCAAGGTCTAACTCCGTTAGCTGGATTAATCCTGCAAGCGGCTGCAGGTCCCTAATTTGATTGTTGTGGATATATAACCTCTCTAACTTTTTCAATCCTACAAGTGGCTGCAAGGTGCTGATCCCGTTACCCCGAAGACTTAATTGCCTTAACCGCGTTAAGTTTCTAAGAAAACTAAGATTGCGAACTTGAGCAAAGGATACCTGTAAAACCGTTAGCTGCCTCAAATTTGCGAGAAGATGGGTATCCCTAATTTGCTGTCCATCTCCATTGAGTTGGAGTTCTGTCAACCGCGTTAAGTCTATATAGGTTCGAAGATCACTAATTTGCCTCACATTAGCGCTTAACGCTCTTAGCTGCTTTAGTCTTGTGAGGGGACGAAAGTCCGTGATTGGATTATTCCAGATATTCAATGTTTTTAGTTTTGTCAAACTTGCAAGAGGACGAATATTTTGAATCTGATTATTTTCGATTTCCAATATCCTTAACTGTGTTAAACCTGCAAGGGGATCAATATCTCGAATTTGATTGTCGAAGAGCCATAATTCCGTTAGCTGGGTTGCATGTTCCAATCCGCTGATATTTCTTATTTTCCCTTCCCGTCCCGTAATTTCTCTGATTCTGGAAGACCGAGCATTGAGTGAAGTTAATTTCTGCAGTGCTTGTCTTGTCATAGATGCGTTCGGAGCTAACCCCAATGTGTATCGCACCACTGCCCTTAAATTGGCATCCGGCATATTTACAACTTGTGCAGAGGCAATGCTCAGCCAACTGCTGAGAAAAATAAAAAATACAAGGTATTTGCAAAAGCGTCTCATCAATTTCTCTTCCTTTGATTTCCTATAAGATTCATCGGGTCCACGTATTCAGCCATTACTCGGACGCATTCCATAAACGGATGGTTTCGTCCTCCCCTCCACTTGCGAGGGTCTGCCCATCGGGACTAAACACTATGCTCCAAACCCAATCCGTATGCCCTTCGAGGGTGCGTATATGTCTGCCTGTGTTAGCGTCCCATAAACGTATAGTGTTGTTCACACTCCCACTTGCGATTATCTGTCCATCGGGACTAAAAGATACGTTTGAAAGCCCTTCGAGGGTGCGTATATGTCTGCCTGTGTTAGCGTCCCATAAACGTATAGTGTTGTCCACACTCCCACTTGCGATTATCTGTCCATCGGGACT
>JAJECD010000186.1 GCA_022822215.1 Candidatus Poribacteria bacterium
TCAGAGGATTAGGGGCATCCGCTATCAAAAGCATCGCGCTTGCCATTGGGGTTCTAACATTTGTTATCTCGTTGGGACTTTATACGGGATTTGACGCGACGACCGGAACATTTCAAAACGTCACTCAACAAGCGTGGATTCCGGGTTTAGGTATAAGTTACCATATCGGCATTGATGGCATTTCGCTATGGTTAGTGTTACTGACGACCTTTCTAACACCGATATGTATTCTCGCCGCATGGAATTCGGTTGAGAAAGGGTTAAGCGGCTTTATGATGTCGCTGCTTGCTCTTGAAACCGGTATGTTGGGGGTCTTCTGTGCGTTGGACCTGTTCCTCTTCTTCGTTTTTTGGGAATCCATGCTGATCCCGATGTATTTCCTTATCGGTATTTGGGGCGGGGAACGGCGGATTTACGCGACGGTGAAGTTCGTTCTCTATACGATGGCCGGCAGTGCGTTGATGCTTGTCGGTATTTTAGCACTCTATTTCCAGAACAACAATAGTTTCGACTTAACGACGCTAAGCGGTCCATTCAATCATTCAGACCTGTTATTCCTTGGGTTCTTTATCGCATTCGCCATTAAGGTGCCGCTCTTCCCATTCCACACATGGCTCCCGGATGCACACGTTGAAGCACCTACAGTGGGTAGTGTTATCCTTGCGGGTGTTTTGCTAAAGATGGGGACTTATGGTATCATCCGATTTTGCTTACCGCTCTTTCCGGAGGCAGCGGCTCAATTTACGCCACTGATTGTTACACTCGCAGTCATCGGTATCATTTACGGCGCACTGGTGGCTATGGTGCAACCGGATCTCAAGAAACTGGTCGCTTATTCGAGTGTAAGTCACCTCGGTTTTGTGGTACTGGGGCTTTTCTCACAAAATCCTGCTGGTATTCAGGGCAGTGTATTACAAATGATTAATCACGGCTTAAGCACAGGGGCGTTATTCCTTTTGGTCGGGATGATCTATGAACGACGGCACAGCCGGATGATAGTCGATTTTGGCGGTTTATCAAAACGGATGCCAATTTTCGCCGTAATCTTTATGATTGTGACCTTGTCGTCAATCGGACTCCCAGGTTTGAATGGGTTTGTCGGTGAATACATGATACTTCTGGGTAGCTTTGTCGAAGGGGCTTTTTCTAAAATACACGTGATTTTCGCAACCGCGGGTGTAATCCTTGCAGCGGTCTATATGCTGTGGATGTTCCAACGGGTGATGTTCGGAACACTGGATAAGACAAACGCGGAACTACCCGACCTGAACGCTCGCGAAATCGTTGTGATGCTGCCAATTCTGCTCTTCATCGTTTGGATTGGTGTGTATCCAAAACCGTTCCTGAGCAAGATGGAAAAGTCGGTAGAAATTGTTGTAACACAGGTGAAGCAGACGCAACCTGCGACGGGGCACCTGAAAGAAAAGGGGCTGCAAAATCCCGAATTTACATTAGAAGAACCCCAACTTGCCCAACATAAAAAAAATGAAAAGGAGGCACAGGCGAAGTAGGTGAAAGTTAAACTCACATCTTGTCTTATTCTTTGTATAATTGTCGGACTTGCCTTGTCGGTTGCAATAGAAGCGTTCGGGGCAGACGATCCACATGGGGACGATGCCCACCACGGCGGCGTAGACGGATCGAAACTGCCGCTCTGGAGCATCATCCCATTTGCCGGTATTTTGCTCTCAATTGCGATTTTTCCGCTCGTGTTAGACTCACACTTTCTCGTCCATCACGGTGGGAAGATGTCATTGGTATGGGCATCTGTCTTCGCGATTCCGTATCTAATTGCTTTCCGTGGAGACGCTTTTTACGACATTTTGCACATCTACCTATTAGACTATATCCCATTTATCATTCTATTATGGGGCTTGTTCACAGTTGCGGGTGGAATTCTCGTGCGCGGCACGTTACGTGGCACACCGATACTCAATACCTTCTTACTGCTAATCGGGACAGTGATTGCATCGTGGGTCGGAACGACAGGCGCATCAATGCTTCTGATTCGTCCTTTAATCCGAGCAAATGCCTACCGAAAGAACAAAGTCCATCTGATTGTCTTTTTCATTTTTCTCGTAAGTAATATCGGGGGATCTTTAACGCCGATAGGTGACCCGCCGCTCTTCCTCGGATTTCTCCGCGGTGTACCCTTTTTCTGGACAACGAAGGCATTATTGTTACCGATGTTATTTATAAGCGTGATATTGATTATTCTGTTCTTTATTATTGACACGTTGATGTTTAAACGAGAGGGCGGCGTGGTCCCAGACGATGGCACGAACGAACCTATTCGCGTAGAGGGACTTCCCAACCTCGTCTTCCTACTCGGCATCATTGGTGCGGTGCTAATGAGCGGTACGTTCAAGTGGGGCGATGTCAATATTCTTGGCGTTCATGTGTATTGGCAAAATATTGCTCGCGAAGCATTGATTGTTGTTATGGGGCTGTTGTCGCTGAAATATACACCCTTTAGCGGCGAATTACGTCAATCCAACGAATTCTCATGGGAACCGATTGAAGAAGTCGCCAAAGTGTTCGCTGGAATATTTATGACAATTATTCCAGCGTTGGCAATTCTGAAAGCAGGAGAAAACGGGGCGCTGGCAGGTTTAATTGGTGCTATGAAGCAACCTGTTCACTATTTCTGGATTACGGGTATTCTGTCCAGTTTCTTGGACAATGCGCCAACATATTTGACGTTCTTCAACACGGCACTCGGGAAATTACACCTTACCGAAGGGGTCGTACCGGAGATCTTGACAGGACAATTGACCGGTGCTGAGCACGCAGAATTCATCAGATTGCTAACGGCTATTTCTATCGGTGCCGTATTTATGGGTGCCAATACCTATATCGGCAATGCCCCGAATTTCATGGTAAAAGCGATCGCGGAGCAGAGCGGTATTCGGATGCCGAGCTTCTTCGGATATATGATCTGGTCTGTCGCAATTTTGTTCCCGCTCTTTGTGGTTGTAACATTTTTGTTTCCATTTTTCTTTAGGTTCCTGTAATGGCAATCGGCGGTCAGCAGACGGCGCTCAGTCTTTGGCAGTTGGGCATTACTTCAGACGGCCCCAATTGCTCTTTACTTGACAACCGATAACCGATAGCCGATAGCCACAAAAAAAGGAGATTTTGAATGCCGATAGAGATTAACTGGCAATTGCTGATGCCAGAACTGATTATCGCTTTGACGTTGCTCATTGTCCTCGTCTTCGACCTTTTTGATTCTATTTCAAAAACGGTTCTCGGCTGGATGACAATCGTTGGTGCTGGAATCGCCTTATGGGTCTCCATTCAGATGCATCAAGCAGGCACAGTTGGCACTCAATTCAGCGAAATGTTCAAGGTAGATAACTTCTCGCTCTTTTTTAACATTATCTTCCTTGTCTCAACAATTTTAGTTGCCCTGATCTCAATAAGTTACTTAGGCAGCAGAGACAGACAGCAGGGACCCTACTACCTACTTATCTTGCTTGCGACGCTTGGCATGATGTTGATGGCTGCGGGCAACGAGTTGATTATCGTTTTCTTGGGCTTGGAGTTGATGTCGTTATCGCTGTATGTCTTGGCGAGTTACTTCCGCGAGAGCCCCGCTTCAAGCGAGGCGGGAATGAAATACCTGTTGCTCGGTGCGTTTGCGAGTGCGTTTTTCCTTTATGGCATTGCATTGATTTACGGGGGTGCTGGAACGACGAGTGTCCCGGCAATCGCTGAGGCAATCACGGCACCAAATAAATCACCACTGCTGTTAGCGGGTATGTTTCTGCTCATTGTCGGGTTCGGATTCAAGGTGGCGATCGTCCCGTTCCACCAGTGGGCACCTGATGTCTACGAGGGCGCGCCGACAACGATAGCGGCGTTTATCTCGGCTGGACCGAAGGCAGCGGGATTTGCGGCGTTCCTCCGGATTTTTATGGAGGCATTACCAAACCTGCAAGTCGAATGGAGCGGGGTTATCATTCTGCTGGCGATGTTGACAATGACGGTTGGAAATGTCATTGCCATCGCACAAACGAACATTAAACGGATGTTGGCGTATTCGAGTATCGCGCATGCCGGCTACATCCTGATAGGTTTAGCAGCAGCAAACAGTGAGGGCATCTCCAGTGCGATGCTCTACCTCCTCGTTTATTGCGTGATGAATATTGGCGCATTCGGCGCGGTTATCTTGGCAAAAACTGCGGATGGTGAGAGCCTCATGATTTCGGATTATGCCGGACTCGGATTGCGGAAGCCGTTACTTGCTATGTTTATGACGGTCATGCTTCTGTCGCTTGCGGGCTTTCCACCGACTGCCGGGTTTGTGGGGAAATTCTACATCTTCAAAGCAGCGGTTCAGTCAGGACATATCTGGCTCGTTATTATCGGTGCGATTAACACGGCGATATCGGCGTTCTACTATCTGCGCGTCGTCGTAACAATGTATATGCGCGAACCTGAAGAGGAACTGGAGTTCAGCCCGTATGCCTCAACCCTTGTTATCGGATTAATTATTGCAGCGGTTGGTGTGCTGCTTATCGGTGTCCTACCATCGCTGATGCTTACCCCGGCACAGAATTCAGTGTTTTAATGGTGATTGGTTGTTAGTTATTGGTGGTTGGTTAAGAGGACTTTGGTAACAATCTCATCCAGTTTGGCATATTCCAACACGTAGTAGATTGTTACAGAGAAACCTCTTAACTTATAACTTACAACCTATAACAACTTTGAGGACCTTATGTCAAACGTTAGATTGGGTTTTATTGGTACAGGTGGTAACATGAACCGCCACTTACGTGAATTAACCGAGATTGGCGGTTCACAATTTGTCGCCTTTTGTGATATTGTGCTCGAAAAAGCCGAGCAGGCTGTGACGCAATACGGTGGTAAAGCATACGCTGATTACAATCAGATGTTAGCACGCGAAGAATTGGATGCCGTTTACATCTCAATCCCACCCTTTGCCCACGGTGCCCCAGAACGCGCCGTTATCAATGCGGGACTCCCGATGTTCGTGGAAAAACCGGTACACATGGATACCGAGGAGGCAAAGGAAATCGCAGCGGAGATAGAAGAAAAAGGCATCATTACGGCTGCTGGATACCAAGAACGCTACCTCGATATTATCGACAAAGCGCAAGAACTCCTTGCCTCGCGGCGCGTCGGATTCTTTATGGGATACTGGATGGGCGGGATGCCGGGTGGCTGGTGGCGTGAAAAAGCAAAATCCGGCGGACAACTCATGGAACAGACGACGCACGAATTCGATATGGCGCGCTATCTCTTCGGCGAAGTTAAGACCGTCTATGCTGTGGCACGCTACGATCTGATTCCGGACACCGATTACGATATTGAAGAGGCATCTGCAGTCTCTTTGCAATTCGAGAGTGGGGTCTTTGGTATTATGTTTTCCGCCTGTTTCACGACGAACGGCATGCGCCGTTCTGGGTTAGACATTTTCTGTGAAGACGGTTCTCTTGAATACCATCTCCGTCGCGCGCTCGTGCTCTCCACTGCCGATGAGAAAACCACATGGAATCCAGAAAACAATTGCACGATTGACATGGATAGCACCTTTATTGAGGCTGTTCGTACAGGCGACGGCAGTGCCATCCGATCCCCTTATGCCGATGCCGCGAAAACCGCTATTTTATCCATCGCCGCCAACGAATCTCTTGAAACCGGTCTACCTGTCCATTTGGGATAACTGAAAGATTTCTGCTCATTACATAGGGTCATTTAGTTTTTCTGTAAGAACGACTTTCCAACCAGAACGGTCAGAAAGCTGAAAACTAAATAACCCTATTCTTATATCCAGCCCTTGCGTTTCTTGTCCGCGATGTGTTAAAATTGATAAAGAAACTTTTTTATTTTCCAGAGGCGGTTGGAATTAACTGAAAACCACCTCAAAACGTTTTTCTAACTATAGGTCTCTGGACCAAAAAACGCCCAAGCAAAACCCCTCCACTTCGTTTCGGGTAGGTTTTTGTGCAATTTACATGGGTCGGGTTCACTGAGATCCTTTCGGATTTAACCAGACCCCATCGTGAAACGTAGTGGAACGATGACCAGATTTAATAGTTAAAAATATGGAACAGCAGCTGAACCTCCCCATCATTGGAATGCATTGCGAAAACTGTACAAGCACCATCACACGGCATCTTAAAAAGATGGATGGCATACTTGCTGCAGAAGTCAGTCTGGCAACCGAATATGCTGCCGTTACCTTCGATACAACGACCCTGAGTGAAGCTGCTATTGTCAATAAGATCCGAGACCTCGGTTTTGACGTTGTCGATGAAGACGAAGAAGACGCAGCCCGCGCTGAGGAATCCCAACGGCAAAAACTACAATTCACTGTCGGGATAATCTTCACGCTCCCACTTTTTCTGATCAGCATGGGCAGAGATATGAATCTGATAGGCGCGTGGGCATCAGCAAACTGGGTTAACTGGCTAATGTTCGGTTTAGCATTACCGGTGCAGGGTTACGTCGCTTGGGACTATTACATCGGCGGTGCTAAAGCTTTGCGCAACCGAACCGCCAATATGGACGTGCTCGTCGCTATGGGTTCATCCGTAGCATTTTTCTATAGCCTCGCTGTAACGATTGCATTAGGCACCGATGCTGGGGCACGCTTTGGAACCCACGTCTATTTTGAGACATCCGCAGTTATCATTACATTAATCAAGTTAGGAAAGCTGCTTGAAGCGCGTGCCAAAGGTAAGATAAACGCAGCCCTCAAAAAACTCCCCCAACTTTTCCCGACAACAGCATGCCGCTTACAAAACGGAGAAGAACAACACATCCCAATTGAACAAGTCGGCGTGGGAGATGTCCTGCTTGTACGTCCCGGCGAAAGTATTCCTGTTGATGGTGTGGTGCAAAGCGGCAAAAGTGCCATCGATGAAAGCGTCTTCACCGGAGAAAGCCTACCCGCAGATAAGACCCCGGGTGATCCTGTGACTGCGGCAACGATGAACCAGAGCGGCATGCTCACAATAGAAGCCACGCATATCGGAGCCGAAACAGCCCTTGCGCGTCTTGTCCAATTGGTAGAAACAACGCAGCATGGCAAACCGCCGATCCAACGCGCCGCTGATGCAGTTACAAACGTGTTTGTGCCTGTCGTCACCGGGATTGCCGTTGTGACGTTTCTTGTTTGGTGGTTTCTTGTTGGAGCCGGGTTCACCCCGGCAATGCTTCGTTTAGTTGCAATCCTCGTCACAGCCTGTCCGTGTGCATTGGGACTCGCCACCCCAACCGCCGTTATGATGGGAACGGGTATGGGGGCGCAGCGCGGTATCCTCTTCCGAAACGGTGAAGCACTAGAACACGCTGGAGACTTAACCACAATCGTTCTCGATAAAACAGGCACCTTGACAGAGGGGAAACTCACGCTCACCGATATTCTTACGGATAAAGACGCATCGGAACTTTTACAACTTTCTGCTGCCGCGGAGCGTGGCAGTGAACACCCCATTGGCAAAGCAGTCGTTCAAGCAGCTGAGGAACGTGGGCTTGACATCGCGACACCCAGGGCATTTAAAGCGGTCGTTGGACACGGTATCACTGCGCAGGTCGGTAAAAACAGCGTTGTGATTGGTAACCTATCCTTAATTCAACAACATAACATTCCGACAAGGACCTTTGAAACAGAGGCGGAACGCCTACAAACAGAGGCGAAAACTGTGTTATGGGTTGCTGTCGATGGACACATCAAGGGACTCCTCGCCGTCGCAGATACGTTGAGACCGGAAGCACAAGCAACTATCACGGACCTCCGGAGGCTTGGCTGTAAAGTGGTCATGATGACGGGTGATAACCGCAGCACTGCCGATGCGATCGCCGCTGCCGCAGGAATTCATAATGTCATGGCGGAACTCCGACCCGAAGACAAAGCCGAGGCTATCAAGACCTTACAAGCAGCACATGGGAACCTCGTCGCGATGGTGGGTGATGGTATTAACGATACCCCCGCATTGGCACAAGCCGATATCGGCATCTCACTCGGCACAGGCACCGATATTGCCAGGGAAACGGCACACGTGACGCTCATGCACAGCGATCTGCGTGGACTTCCTGAGGCAATTCGGCTCAGCCGCGCGACGATGCGGACGATTAAACAGAATCTTTTCTGGGCGTTTTTCTACAATGTGCTTTTAATTCCGATTGCAGCAGGCGCATTGTATCCGTTATCTTTTGTGCCGAATATGCTGCGGGAACTCCACCCGATGCTCGCGGCGTTTGCGATGGCGTTTAGCAGTGTGTCTGTGGTGCTAAATAGTTTACGATTAAAAAGGAGATCTGAAAATGTTTAAAACAGTATTTTTTAGCGGCTTTGTTCTGATCGCTGTAGGCCAATGTTTTGCCGGTTTAGATATAGACCGGCTGCATGATCAAACCGTTGCGATATATCACTTTGAAAATAACGAAGATAGTGGTCCCAGATGTTTGAATCTGGACTTCGGGGATGATACTCAGATAACCGGGGCCCCTGAATCCCACTTAGATATAAAAATAGTCAAAAATGGAAAGATCGATAAATCCGTTCGATTAAAAGGTGTTGGGGATATAATATCCTATTGCGAGGGGTTACATTTCGGTTTAGTTGATAACGAGTTTTCAATAGTCGCTTGGGTAAACATGCCGAAACAAGTTAACCAATTTTTTATAGCGATGGAAGCCTGGGGAGACGATCAGACTATACATCGTGTTGGGAAAATATCTCTGGTTGTCAATAACGATGGCAATTTATAGTAAAATCCGAAAATAAGTTTACACTTGTAGCATAGGCTGTTAGCCTGTGCCTCCGTAGGGGCTGGGTCCCCCAGCCCGATGCCCACCGAATGTGCAATTAATTATGGGATCCACTATAATAGACGATTTAGCGTTCTTTGAAACTGGATTTTCGCTCTATGAGATAAAAGGGTTATACAATTCTCCCCGCGGCTTGAGGGATTTTTTAGAAGTAATGCCGGT
>JAJECD010000155.1 GCA_022822215.1 Candidatus Poribacteria bacterium
GGTACTCTCGTTGAAGGTATCTTGCCGAACCAGCGTGTAACCGTCGTTGCTGCGAAATGGTTAGGTACTGTCGGTGTTGAACTCACTTATAAAGCTGCCGATGGTCAACTCAGTAGTGAACTCCTTTATCGCGACAACGAGCCCTCCCTTAAAATTGTCACTGAAAGCCTCCCATGGAGTTTTGATGGAGACGGTGGAAATTTTCGACTTGCCTCTGAGGCACATCGTATTCGATTGGCACACCTGTTTGATCCGAAACTTGCAGTGCATATCTCACAAGTCGATCCATTACCACATCAGATTACTGCGGTCTATGAAGAAATGCTGCCACGCCAGCCTTTGCGCTATCTTCTCGCGGACGATCCAGGGGCAGGTAAAACGATTATGACGGGGTTGTATCTCAAGGAACTCCTCGTGCGTGGCGATTTGAAAAGATGTTTGATTGTCTGTCCCGGCAGCCTTGTGGAACAGTGGCAGACGGAATTGAATCAGCGTTTTCACTTACACTTTGAGATTTTCACCCGCGAAAAATTTAATACCGCTCCTACTGGAAACCTATTCCAAGAAGTGAATCTTCTTATCTGTCGGCTCGACCAACTGAGCCGTTATGAAGATATCCAAGCAAAATTAAAGGCAACCAACTGGGACGCTATCGTTTGTGATGAAGCACATAAGATGTCGGCTCCAGTCTTTGGGAATAAAATATATCCCACAAAACGCTATGAACTTGGCGAATTGCTTGGAAACCTTACACGCCATTTTCTGTTGCTAACCGCGACCCCCCATAACGGTAAGGAAGCGGAGTTTCAACGCTTTATGGCACTCCTGGATCCCGACCGGTTTGCAGGACGTTTTCGCGACGGCGTTCCTACCGTAGACACCTCTGATTTGATGCGTCGTATGGTGAAAGAAGATCTATTGAAATTCGACGGGACACGGTTGTTCCCAGAACGATTCGCCTACACGGTAAACTACGATTTATCTGAATTAGAAGCGGAGCTATACGACGAGGTAACGGAATACGTCCGTGAGGAGATGAATCGTGCTGACCGGCTTGATGGCCAACGGGGTAACAGGGTCGGCTTCGCGCTCACCATCTTGCAGAGAAGGCTTGCGTCCTCACCAGAGGCGATTTACCGTTCGATCTGCCGCCGGAGGCAGCGATTAGAGGAACGGCTCCAGGAAGAAAAACAACGCAAACCTCACACACAAGATAGGTTAGATGTAGCGGTAAATGACAATTTACCATCAGACACTGCACAAGTAGATGACTTTTATGACGAAGCACCTGCTGAAGAGGTGGAAACGACTGAGGAAGAGGTCGTTGCCCGTGCTTCTGCAGCATTGACTATTTCTGAACTGCAAGCGGAGATTCAGACGCTGCAACGTTTAGAGGCACTTGCACACAGGGTCCGTCAAAGCGGGACTGACCGAAAGTGGGAGGAGTTATCGAGCCTTCTACAGGGGGAAAGTAGTGCTTCCGCTGCCAGTGAGTTGTTTGATTTGCAAGGACATCGCCGTAAACTTATTATCTTTACAGAGCATCGAGATACGCTCCACTATTTGACAGAACGCATTCAAACACTCATCGGACGCGCCGAAGCCGTCGTCACGATTCACGGTAGCATGCGACCTAATGATCGACAAAAGGTACAGGAATTGTTCACCCAAGACCCAGAGGTGCAAATTCTGGTTGCAACGGATGCTGCGGGTGAAGGTATCAATCTACAACGTGCACATCTTATGGTGAACTATGATCTGCCGTGGAACCCTAATCGTGTTGAACAGCGGTTCGGACGGATCCACCGAATCGGGCAAACAGAAATCTGTCATCTCTGGAATCTTGTCGCCTCAGACACTCGCGAGGGTGAAGTGTTTGATGCACTCCTCAACAAACTTGAACAACAGCATAAAGCATTGGGAGGCGCGGTCTTTGATGTACTTGGTAAATGTTTTACCGATACATCATTACGGGATATGCTCATTGACGCGATTCGTGAAGGTGACAAACCTGAAGTTAAGGCACGACTGACAGAAGTTCTTGATAGTGCATTGGATGTGAATCATTTACAAACGTTAATTGATGAACATTCCTTAATACATGGCACAATTGATACTACGCAACTCGGCAACATCCGTGATGAAATGGAACGTGCAGAAGCGCGGCGTTTGCAGCCGCATTTTATCTCGTCTTTTTTTCGTGAGGCGTTTGCACAACTCGGTGGAACACTCCGAGAACGTGAGTCGAAACGCTATGAAATTCGCAATGTACCTGCAATAATTCGTAACCGAGAGGTCGGTATCGGCAGCGGTGAACCTATCCAACGGCGATATGAGCGGATTACCTTTGAAAAAGATAAGGTTCGCGTTCAAGGAAAACCGCTCGCTGCGTTCGTCTGTCCCGGACACCCGTTGCTGGATGCAACGTTGGGTTTGATACTTGAACGCCACCGCAATTTGCTCAAACAGGGTGCTATTTTGGTAGATCCGGACGGACAGTGTAACGAGGTTCGCGTTTTATTCTACCTTGAACACGCTCTCCAAGATGGACGTGTACGTAGCGATGGGAGCCGGTGGACTGTTTCACGGCAGATGCAATTTGTGGAAATTAGCGGTGATAAAACCGTTAGTACCCCTGGATACGCGCCTTATCTTGACTATCGACCAATAAACGAGGATGAGCGTTCACAGATAGCAACAGTGTTGGAGGCGGAATGGCTCCGTGACGATCTGGAATCGGAGATTATCGCCTATGCAGCGGAGCATCTTATCCCAGAACACCTTACCGAGATCAAAACACATAAAGAACGGCTTGTACAAAAAACGATGGACGCAGTCAAGGCGCGGTTGACAAAAGAGATTAACCATTGGGATAACCGGGCTTATGAATTGAAACTGCAAGAGGAAGCCGGGAAACAGATGGCGGGTCTCAACGCTGCACAGGCACGGCACCGCGCCGATGAGTTGCAAGGACGGCTTCAAAAACGGATGGACGAACTGGAATTGGAGCGTCGTATTTCGCCGATGTCACCGGTTGTTATCGGTGGCGCGCTGGTTGTCCCGCAGAGCCTATTAGATACCTCGGACGATGAGACATCCGCAACCTTTGAAATATCACAAACCGACAGAGAACGAATTGATAGACTCGCAATCGCTGCTGTTATGGAGGCAGAACGTAGACTTGGACGCGATCCGAAAGAGAAACCCCATCAGAACCCCGGCTACGACATTGAGTCCAGAGATCCAAAAACCAATAAGTTATTGTTCATTGAAGTGAAAGGAAAGTCACCCAATGCGACGACTGTTACTGTTTCTAAAACACAGATTTTGACGGCGTTCAACAAGCCAGACAGTTTCATTCTTGCTATTGTTGAAATAGACGGTGAGACAGCGAAAGAACCTCGCTACATCCGAGAGCCGTTCCAGAAGGAACCTGATTTCAACGCGACGAGCATCAATTATAACCTCAACAAACTGCTGGCTCGCGCGGAGCCTCCGAGTTAAGTAGGTTAGGAGAAAGCACTATGACAATATTTGAATTAGCATTCATTGGTTTTAATGCTATTGGTACCACAGCCTCAATCGTTGGTGGCATTAATGCTCTGAAAGACTTAAACAATAGCACAGCAGTGGATCTTTTTAAAGAGTCTTTCATTGATGCAGTTAAGCAAAACGCACCCAACTTCGCTGACCTTACCAATCCAGAAAGAGTTGATGTGGACAGCGACACACTTGATAAAGTGATCGCTTCACTTGAGGGAACTGATATAACCGCATTGATGTCAACGGATGGAAGCGGAACGCTTGCAAAAATCGCAACACTTTTTCAAAAATGTATCATTCTCCCCGGACACCAATTGCCAGAAAAAGACCTTGAGCGGAGACTTCAACCGGTCATCAAGAAAACTTTTTCTATTTTCTTTGAGAAACTTCCACGTAATCAGCAAGCAACCAACGAAATGACGCTTGAACTTGGGCGAGTGCAATTGGTGAATCAGGAACGTCTAATCAAAAATACTGATCCGATTGACGAGATGAACAAAACGACTCAAGCAGTCTATGACACCCTTCACAGACACTTGGATATAAGTACCTCTCCTGCATTTGAAGCTGCAATTGAAGCAGAACATCGATCAGCAATTGATAACGCAAAGGAGTTGCTCAGGAATAATAGACCTCAATCGGCAATTGATTCATTAGAAAACCTAAAGCAACGGATTTGGACAGACGCTTCACCGACTGTGAAGTTTAGCATCCTAACAAATATAGCAGCGGCGTTGTTTGCTCTCAATAAGGAACAGGAAGCGGCGATGTTGGTGCTTGAAGCCTTCCAGTATAATCCTGAAGACGAAATAGCCCTTTCAAATCACGCGGCGGCTCATGCCGCCCTCGGAGAAATGAAAGAAGCGGAAGAGTATGCCAGAAAAGCATTAGAAAAGAATCGAGTGAACATACAGGCTTACACCATTCTCGTTGAAATTTCCGCGAACGAGGAAACAGTTGAAGAGGTGATTGCCAAAATCCCAGAGTATTTGCGGGAAAAACCACAAATTGCCTATGCAATCAGCAATATCGCCAAGCACCGCGGCTATCTTGAAGAAGCAAGAAAATGGCGAGAAACTGTAGTAGCAAATGACCATGAAAATGTGCCTGATTTTGAAGCTGCCTTGGCAGCTATCTTAATTGAACAAGTAGCAGACGATGACTTTGCTGTGTCTACTAACCAACTCAGTGATTTACAAACGGAACAGTTAGAAAAGGCAATTGCCCTCCTCATAGATGCATGGAATAGTGTTGCCGATACTGAATTACGGACTGTTCGGGTAGGTTGGGTTATCAATAGGAGTATGGCACAACACCTCCTTGGCAACTCGAAAGAGGCAATAAAAGACCTTGACACAGCTTTGGAGATTGGGGAGTCGGATCCCATTCTGTTAAAAAATAGGGCGATATTAGCCTTTGAGCAAGGGGAAGAAGAAAATTCCATTGAGTTTGTCGAAAAAATTCTCTCTGCTCCGGAAACGCCTGAAGCACCAATCTTACTTGCCAGTATCCTGTTTGTGTATGAGAGATATAATGAAGCTATTACAACGCTCAATGATTTTTTAATGGCAAATCCATTTTCGGAATTACAAGAAGACGCGAATCACTTACTCACTCAAATTTATATCTCTGATAAACGTTTTGAGGAAGCACAAAAAATTTCTAAAACCATGTTGGAATCGTCGCCGACCAGTGTGTTAAATCGCGTCAACGCGGCCCGGATCTCAAGCGCAACCGAAGAAAGCGAGAAGGCAGTCTCTCAACTCAAAGAAGCATACAACCTTGTCCAAAACAGTGATGTATTTCAAGAAATTGTTGAACTGGCGAATGAACTTGGTAAACACGAACAATTTAAGGAAGCCTCTGTACTTTATGAAAAACTCGCGGACACAAACCATAATTCTCAGTGGACACAACTTCTACTGTACAGTTACTATCGTTCAGGTGAAGCAGCAAAAGCATTGGAGATTTGTCAAGAATTGCGCGAAAAACACGGTCCGCTTGAGAATACATCCAAGATAGAATACGAGATCTATAAAGAAATTGGGGACCTGAACCAAGCCCAACTGTTAGGTGAAGCATATCTGGACAAGTTTCCAGACGACGCTGATATGCAAGTTGACTTCGTTAGCATTCACTACCGCTTAAACAATATTGAGAAATTCAATTGTTTGTTAGAAAGATCATTTGACTTGAAGGAACTTTCTCTACCAGCCTGTTTTGAGCTTGCTCACTGGCATCGTATCGGATCTAAACTCGAAAGAGCATTGGACATTATGTACGAGACTCGAAGAACGCACTTTGATAATTCGGATTCTCACTTAAAATACATCGGTTTATTTTTTCAAGTCGCAAAACAATTGGATGAGTGGCTAAATCCGACCCAAGTTCAACACGATACAGCAGTCTGTATCGATCGGGATGGTCAGAACACTTGGTATATCATTGAAAAACGTTCTGATCCGGACTTTACACGTAATGAGCGTAGCGTTGAGGATCTATTGGTCCAACGGTTACTCGGGAAGACTGTGGGCACCAAGATATGCCTTGGGAAAAACCCGCTTGGGCCAGAGATTGGTAAGGTTACTGCCATTGAAAGCAAATATATTTATGCCTACAAAGAAAGCCAGAACAGATTTTCTGAGATGTTTCCTGGGGATCCAGGGTTGTGGTCAGTAAGATTGGACGATCCTTCAAGCGATTCCGCAGACAATTCTCACGAGACAGATGATTTATCAAAATTCCAGCCGATATTCGACCTCACGGACCAGCAATACGAAGCCTCACTCCGGATTGAAGAAGTCTATAAGAAAATTTTACCCCCAATTGGTGTTTTAGCAAACTTGATGAGAGGTAATGCTTTAGGCGCATGGGAAAGTCTCATAAGCAATCCTGATTTAGGGGTTAGGTGTAGTGGAGGGGATTTTGAGGAGAGGAAACAAGCACTCTTGCTGCTTAAAGATTCTCAACTCAAACTTGTTGTAGACATCGTTTCGCTTATGACTCTACATTGTTTGGGAGCCACCGATACTGTTGTTAAGGCATTCGGAAAACTTGGCATCGCCCAATCAACTATTGATCTGCTTCTGACTATTATCAATGAACAAAAAGGAATGTGGTCGGAACGAGAGGCTCTAAGTCCTTGGAAAGAAGGAGAAAAGTATATAAATTACATTATCAAACCCGAGGACGTTAGACAAAACATAAAGCGTTTAGAAGAACTTGTCAAGTGGATTAGGGAAAATTGTGATGTCCATCCGGTCACCGCCGCACTACAGATGAACCTACTACGCAAACGGGAACTTGACAATATGTTTCAATCGTGTTTTATTGATACTATGCTTGTTGCAAGTCAACCCAAACACTTACTCTTTTCGGACGACGAACGACTCAGACTCTATGCCAAAACCGGTCTCAATAGCGACGCGGGAACAGATTTCGACATTGACGGGGTCTGGACGCAGGTTGTTTTGGAACACTGTGTTAATAAAAACCTCCTTCACAAGACTGAGTACGATAAGATGACTATTCAACTAATCTGTTCTCACTATTACTATACGGAGTTTGATGCAGAGGTGTT
>JAJECD010000196.1 GCA_022822215.1 Candidatus Poribacteria bacterium
TCAGAGAGATTGTGCCGGATCCGTGTAAAGCGAAACACGCCCTGGATGTCTGTCCCTTTACCGATGACGCGTCCACCCGGTACGCCCTTCGGTAGCGGTAGGATTTTGTGCTTAGAGAGTATGATGTTTTCAACGACATCATCGAGTGCGTCGCGCGCTGCACCGACGTTCTCAACCATTGCAAGACCCGGTGGATGCTCAAAAGTGACTTTCAATTGTCCAGCAAGTCCACGCACGATACGCCTTGCTCCATCGGGCGGTGCAATTACTACGGGAGCAGAAAACGCCAAAGCATCTGGGGCATCTGGGGCATCAGTGTACTTCAGATCCGTTGGTGCTTCAGTGGTCGGCGCGACCACTCTTGGTAGGTTCAGATTAACCGGTGCGTCCACTTTGACGGTTTGCTCGGAAAACCCGATTATCTTTTGGGATCGGAGCTTCGGATCACGGAGAAAAATGGTGTTCAGACGTGGTTGCACTTGAACATGTTCAATGACGGTGTTTTTTGTTGGAATAGTCGGCTTAATAACTGGTTTCATGACTGGGCCGCCGACCATAGGCTTGGGTGCCACTTTGGGTTGGAGTACCTCGATACCGATAAGGTCTTTGAATTGCACCGTTTGTGTCACCAGGTAAATTCCAGCAACAAAAATAATAATGGCGTGAGACATCAATGCAATTATAAAAGCGTACGGAGTTGCTTTTCTGTTCATTTGCCCTTACCTCCAAAGCGTAAAAACTGTTGATTATGAAGGTAGGAGCAATTTCCGTGCCAATGCTAAAAACGGGTGAATTTGGGAGAAATTCGTGGATTTAAGGCATCAAACTGCCCGAAAAAGGACAGGCAACTGCACAAAAAGGGACTATTAACGAGTGCATCGCTTCCACAATAAGAGGACTTATCCTCTATACAACGTACGCATCTGTTGGATGACCTTCGGTAACTTGGCAATAACGGCATTGATTTCGGCTTCGGTGGTGTTTCTACCGAGCGAAAAACGGACGGTGCCTTGTGCTAATCGCGGTGGTAAGCCGAGCGCAGCAAGGACATGTGAAGGTTCCATAGAACCAGAGGTACACGCAGAACCCGTCGAGACACAGATGCCCTCCATGTCTAAGCGCAAGATGAGACTTTCGCCTTCGACAGATTCAAAGGAAACATTCAGGGTGCCCGGAGCACAGTAATCAGGATGTCCGTTGTAGTGGAGTCGATCGATGTGGGTATCCAAGCCTTCACGCAAGCGGTGCGTTAATCCATTCAGATGTTTGGCATAAGCAGCCTGCTCCTGTTTGGCAAGATCGGCAGCAGCCCCAAGCCCGACAATAGCAGGGACGTTTTCAGACCCGGCGCGCCGGTTGCGTTCATGCGAACCGCCGTGGACGAGGTTGGCGAGTCGGGTGCCGCGGCGGATATAGAGGACACCAATGCCCTTGGGTGCGTAAATCTTATGTCCAGAAAACGCAAGGAGATTGACACCGAGTTCCTGAACGTTCATCTCCAACTTGCCGACCGATTGCACGGCATCGGTATGAAGCGGAATCTCGCGTTCCTGCGCAACCTCGCATATCTCTTTGAGCGGTTGAACAGTGCCATTCTCATTGTTGACGTGCATAATGGAGATGAGGACTGTTGTATCTCGGATCGCCTCACGGAGCTGCGCAACGCTAATCCGTCCGTATCTATCCACGGGGAGATAAGTTACTTCAAACCCGCGTTGCTCCAGATACTGACAGGTATGCAAAACGGCGTGGTGCTCCACAGACGAGGTGATGATATGGTCCCCTTTACCTCGGCTCTTTTGCAACTCGGTTAAACCTTTGATGGCGTGGTTATCTGCTTCAGTCCCGCTGCCGGTGAAGACAATCTCACTTGGACTCTTGGCACCGATGAGGTCAGCGACCTGTTCGCGTGCGGTGTCAATGGCGGTGCGTGCTTCGCGTCCGTAGGCGTGAATGCTCGAACCGTTGCCGAATGCCTCGGTGAGATATGGCATCATGGCATCCCGGACTTCGGGACGGAGTGGAGTCGTTGCGTTGTAGTCTAAGTAGATGCGTTGCATGTTTTTTTATGTCCGTAGCGATCTGGAGAAGATCACTCATAAGTTCGGTAGTTCAGAAAGGTTATTCGATTCGGATTAATCTTAATATCTGGAAGGGATTCTCGTCTGCTGACCCGTCCATTCGCATTCAAAAAAGAAAGATTAAGTGTATGGTTACCTACAGGGAGTGGCATTCGTACGACAAAAATTTGATTCGGTAGCGTTTTCCATGAACGCGTATCCGCTTGTTCCGTTATAACACCCAAAAGGTTTCCAAGTATCCCCAAGGCTTCATTTTGCTTTCTTAATTCCCGCGTCCCCAAGTATTTCGCTACAGCCCTGACTAAGGTTCGTAGGAGAATGATGGGACGCTCGGCATTGAAGGTCTCCACAGCGATGCTCTCTACGTCTGCCACCAGCGCGCCTCTCTTTTGATTTTGTCCTACTGCCCCCTCAATCCCCGCGAAGTGGGGACGACGGGAACCGATTGTGGGGATCGCGACCCGTAGAAGATATTCCAATTCGACATCCTTATAGACCCTCCCCTCGCGTCCGATAAGCGTCGGAACAAACTTTTCGTCCTCCACATCGTCTATTTTCAGGATCGGAAAGGTCAAAGCCTCTTCACTTTTGGGTGGCACATAGCCACTTTCATAAAAGAGAATCAACTCACCGGTATTTTCAGGACGCGGTGGCGGTTCACCGTATTGGTTTCGGTAACGCTCGAATTCATCGATAAATCCGAGTTTGCGAGTCAATCGCACGAGTGAATTACCAATGTCATCCGGTATCGGTACACCGGTTTTCTCAGTGGCGTTTTGATAGTATTCTGCGGCTTGCTTGTAGGAAATATAAGCATCGTTCCACTCACCCGCGGCTTCAAAAAGCGTCGCAGAGAGATACGCCAAAAAACCGGCACCGAAAAAATCGTACTTCTCGTTTTCAGCTTTGAAGTAATTGATGAGAGCCGTGGCGCGGCGGCATTCTACCAACGCGCCGTCTAACTGCCCGCGATAGACATAGTTGAGTGCGCGATAGTAGTGGCTCAAAAGTCGCTCATATCGGGTTCCAGCATACGGACGCAATTTGTCGGAAGTAACCAATGAAGTTACCTCTTTTGAAACGCTTTTGGTATAGCGATCCTCTGCGATATCTCCGGCTCGATCCAGTGCTGTGCTGCTCTCAGCGAAGTGGTTGGCGTAATGGGCTATAAGTCCAAGTTCAAAGAGAAAAGGAATATCAGGATTTTTCGGTGCGTGTTTCTGCAGATAGGTATAGGCAGCTTCTGGCTGTCCTTTCTCTAAGGGTTCTATAACTTCTGAAAACTTATAGCCACCGCACCCTATCAGCAGAGAGATAATAAGGAGGATAGGAAGTATTTTGATCATGTATTTTCGTCGTGCTTAAACGGATAATAGTGGGCAGGCACAAGACCCGCCCAAATAGGGACATAACGACGCGCTGGGATCACATCTACAGTTTAAACTTGTCGCGCCCGATAAATTTCTTAATCTTTTTGTTTCCGATCCAGATCTTCTCGTTCGTTTCGATATCTGTGAGTGTGAGATCCGTTTGATAGAAAACAACCTGATCGCCGCCTTCACGGTCTTCGATGGTGTTGATTTCGCCTGTCATCATATAATCTGCGCCGAGTTCGCGTCCCATCCGTTTAATGGTTTCGAGTGCGGCAAATTCACCCTGATCGGCGCGCTCCTCGCGAATTTCGCCACGTTCACTTGCGCTGGAGACCGTCCGAACCTTGCCGGAATTGATAAATGCACGCTCAATATCGGTTATAAATGTTGCTACAGGGATATGTTCCATACTCTTATTACGGATCCCGCCAACAATCACGACGGGTTTTCCACCGGCATTTATACCGTGGTCGTTAATCCAAGGGTGGCTCAGGCAATCCCCAATAATCTCGTCGGCGACCATACGCGAATCTGTATCGTTCCAACGTCCCGACAAATCAATCGTGGTGTCAGCATCAACACGGGTGACCTGTTTAGAGGCACTGCAACCGCTGAAAGCTACGATTCCAAGCAATATGGCGCAGATTATCAATCTATATGGGCTATATGTGACAGTCTTAGCTGCCAGAATTTTATACATTAGGAGTGCTCCTTGCTGTAAGGGTCAATTTTCGGGTACCGGTTTTCAGTGAAAGCAGGTTTTCAGGCGCACTAAACTGCTTTTAACCGACAACTGACAACTGAAAACCGATAACGCATCATTAGAAATCTAAGTCGGTTTCTTGCACAATTTTGTCAACAAAGGTATCAAGTGCCATCGCGCCGATGTCGCCTTCATCTCGACTTCGGACACTGACGGTGCGGTTTTCCTGTTCACGTCCACCGATAATCAGCATATAGGGGACACGTTGCAAACGGGCTTGACGGATTTTCGCGCCAATCTTATCATCGGTGTTATCTAATACAACACGGCATCCCTTTTGGCTTAGGAGCTGCTCGACTTCTGTGGCGTAATCAACGAAACGTTGACTAATTGTCATCACAACACATTGGATGGGAGAGAGCCAGGTTGGAAAAGCACCGGCATAATGCTCAATGAGCATCGCGATGAAACGTTCAAAACTCCCACAAATCGCACGATGGATAACGACGGGTCGTTTTTCGGATCCGTCTGGCGCGACATAAATGAGTTCAAACCGCTCAGGGAGTTGGAAATCAAGTTGAACAGTGGCACATTGTACATCTCGGTTGAGTGAATCGCGAACCTGAAAATCGAGTTTGGGTCCGTAAAACGCCGCTTCACCCGGATCAATAGTGTACTCAACCTGATTGTTTTTCAACACATCCTCAAGCATCACTTCGGCGCGATTCCAGACCTCAATGTCACCCATAAACTTGTCAGGGTTGCGTGTGCTAAAATCACAACGGAACGGCAAATCGAACGTGTCATAGATACGACTGAAAAGCGCAAGGATACGCTCATATTCATCAGCAATCTGGTCTTCTGTGACGAAGTTGTGGGCATCATCTTGACACATCTGACGGACGCGCGACAAGCCGGTTAGCGTGCCAGTGGCTTCGTTGCGATGTAACACGCCTTGGTCGTGCAAGCGATAGGGCAAATCTCGGTAACTGTGCCGGGTACTTTTATAGATGAGCATGTGTGCGGGGCAGTTCATCGGTTTAAGCGCGCTAACGGATCCACCGTCTTCACTCTCGATGAGGAACATGTCATCTTTGAAGTGCTCCCAATGTCCAGAGGTTTCCCAGAGACTGCTGTCGTAGATGAGCGGTGTCCGAACTTCTTGATACCCCTCACTAAGATAGAGTTTGCGGACTTTTTCAGACAAAAGATTGTAGATGAACGCGCCTTTGGGAAGCCAAAAAGGACTGCCGGGCGATTCAGGATGCATTTGAAAAAGTTCTAATTCACGTCCGAGTCTACGATGGTCGCGTTTGGCGGCTTCTTCGCGTTGTGTTAAGTATGCCTGAAGGTCGGCTTTGGTCTCCCATGCGGTCCCGTAAATGCGTTGTAACTGCTCGCGATTGCCATCACCGCGCCAATAGGCTCCAGAAACGCGGAGCAGTTTGAAATATCGGCACTCGCCTGTTTTTTCGACGTGGGGTCCTTTACAGAGGTCAGTGAACTCCCCGTTGTGATAGATAGAAACACCTTCGTCAGCGACCCCTTCATCGCTTGCGTCGACTTCCCGATCAGAGATTCCGTCGATTAATTCGAGTTTGAATTTTTGGTCTCGTTCGCCGAACCATTCGCGTGCTGCGTCGTAGGTCCAAGTCTCCTGTTCAAAAGGCACATTGGCTTTAATCATCGCCTTCATGTGCTTTTCGATCTCAGGGAAATCGTCCGGTGTAATGGGGCGCGGCACCTCCATATCGTAATAGAACTCGTTCTCAATCGGGGGTCCGATTGCGAGTTTCACGGTACGTTCGCCATCAGGAAAGAGTTGTTGGACAGCATACGCCATGATGTGCGCGGTTGAATGGCGTAGGCGTTGTAAGTAGTCTTCAGGTTGATTGGATTCACGCATTGTGATCTACTCTCATTATGTCAATCCTTATGGATTTCAAAAATTGTTCTTGATAGACTTAACGTCTTTTTTCGTATACTGTTTACGCATAATTTATTGTACACCATCTGATGATGAAATGCCAATTATTTTCACAGCGCGGTAGCAGAATAGGTATTGGTGTTATAGTAGATCCTAAAAATAAATACACACTTTTGGCCCAGGCCCGGTAGGTGCGGTTTCTAACCGCACCGGTGCAGAGTGCAATTGATTCTAAAATCTACTATAAAATCGGTAAGCGTCGCGACCAAAGGTCGCTCCTACAAGAAGAATGGAAATGTGGAAGAATGGAGGTTTGGGGACTGCCAGAATCAGGATTAAAGGATGGGCGGTACAGGACTTGAACCTGTGACCTCTTGCATGTCAAGCAAACGCTCTAGCCACCTGAGCTAACCGCCCATTTTTGGAGAGATAGTAATGGAGGTGGCGGTCGGAATCGAACCGACGAATAAGAGTTTTGCAGACTCTGGCCTTACCACTTGGCTACGCCACCCCAAGATGGAGCGGGAGACGAGATTTGAACTCGCGACCTCCACCTTGGCAAGGTGGAGCTCTACCACTGAGCTACTCCCGCACTGTTTTGCAAATCCGCACAGAAAATTCCTACGGATCTTAAAAGCGTATATAGTTTAACATACCTGCGATTGAATGTCAAGTTAATTTTTCAATTAATGGTAGGTCTTAGAATTAATTGGACAATCAACACCGGTGCGGTTAGAAACCGCACCTACCAGGTTGGGGTAAAATGTCTGTTTATTTTTCTACTTTACCATAAAATAGCAGAAATTTGAATTTTTGTCAAAAATGTTTGGTAATTATCAGAGTTGTTCTTCTATCCAATCATCACCGTGTGCAGGATTGTAAATTAACCCCTTTTTCATGTCAACACAGAGATCAAGTTCTTCTAAGACCATGTGCCCGATGAGGATTGGTGAGCCTTCAGGCAAATTGGTCACTCGGATAGTGCTGCTGCGCTCCAGGAGGGTATATTCAACCTCAGAATAGAGGGTCCGTTCCACGATGCCGGTAGCCGTTCGTGCGATCCGCGTGTCAACAGGGGTAAGGCCGAGGTGTTCAATAAGTGATGTCGGCAAACAGAGACGGGTTGCCCCGGTATCAACGAGTGCATCCGGAACAGTAAGTCGCCGCACCTCTTCGGGCTTCATAGTACCCGCCTCCACCAAAAACAGATCTCTTAGATTTGCGAGTTCAATTTCAGCTGTGTGTCTCATCGCTTCCTATTCTCCTTTCTATATAACGTTATGTCCGATAATCAGCATTAATCCGGATGTAATCGTAGGAGTAATCACACGTCCACATCGTTATTTTCGTGTCACCAGCACGGAGATCAATGGTAATGCGTACCGGATCCTCTGCAAACAAGGCAGTGGCTTTGTCCTCATCGTAGCCCGCATCCATTCCATCTTTGACGAGTTGGTAATCGGCGAGCCAGACATTTACCTGATAGGGATCGAATTCTGCCCCAGATTTACCGATCGCCATCATGATGCGTCCCCAATTGGCATCGTTGGCAAAAATAGCGGTTTTGACGAGCGGTGACTCCGCAACGGCGCGCGCTGCTTTTTCCGCATCATCGCGGTTCTTGGCGTGTGTAACGACGACTTCAACAAGTTTCGTCGCGCCTTCACCGTCGCGAGCGAGCATTTTTACCAATTCAGTACAGACGAACTGAAGCCCCTCACAGAACACTTCGTAATTTTCGCCGTTTGCTTCAACAATATCGGTGTTGTCAGCACATCCGGTTGCGAGGATGATTACGGTGTCATTTGTGCTGCGATCGGTGTCAACCGTCAAAAGATTGTAAGTATCGTCTACGATGCGATTTAAGGCGGTTTGGAGCGTTTTAGCGTTGATTCGTGCATCCGTTGTGAGATAGGAGAGCATGGTCGCCATATTCGGAGCAATCATCCCAGAACCTTTGGCAATTCCACCAATCCTCACGGGTGTCCCATCAATCTCCACCTCTACTGCAACAGATTTTGGGTGCGTATCGGTCGTCATAATCCCTTCCGCAGCGTCGTTTCCGCCTTCGGTGCTGAGTGCTTCTGCTGCGGTTTGGATTCCGTTTTCGATTTTGTCCATCGGCAACTGCTGTCCGATAACACCGGTTGAAGAGACAAGGACAAGCTCGGCGTCTATACCGAGTTGTTCGGCGGTTACGGATGCCATCCGTCGTGCGTTTGTCATACCGACTTCGCCTGTGCAGGCGTTGGCGTTCCCACTATTGACGATAACGGCTTGTGCCTGTCCATCGCTGAGATGCTCACGGCACAATATGACGGGGGCGGCGGTGACGCTATTTTTTGTGAAGACTCCGGCGGCGGCTGCGGGGGTATCGGTAACGATGAGTGTCATATCTTTTGTATCTGCGGCTTTAATACCTGCGTGGATACCTGCTGCACGGACACCTTGGACGGCGGTAAGTCCACCTTCTATCTGTTTCATGTCTATAAACGCTCCTTGAAAAAATGTAGGGTAAATTTTAATACATCTGGGAGGCGTTTGTCAAGTGGATAGTGTTAGTTGTTAGGGTCATCTGGAATTTCCCTTGACATTCGATTGAGTCTAAATATAATAGGTTTAAACCTTAATTTATGAACTTTGGACTTTGGAGACAACTATGGCGAAAATACGGATGGCACAATACGGGACGAAACATGGGCACGCAGGTGGGAAGCTGCAGGCGATGCTTGTGAACCCTGATGTCGAAGTTGCTGGGGTGTTTGAACCGGATGCGGCGCAGCGCGCAAAACTGCAAAATGATGGGGGTAGATTTGCTGATGTCCATTGGTACACGGACGCAGCGGAGATGCTGGATGATGACACTATTACCGCAATCGCTTCGGAAGGGAATAATGCCGAAAGTTTAGATCAGACCGAGGAGATTGTGAACGCTGGCAAACACGTCTGGTACGACAAACCGGCGGGTGAGAACTGGGAACAGTGGCAACGGGTTATCAATACCGCCCAAGAAAAATCGTTGTTGGTGCAGATGGGGTATATGTTGCGGTATCATTCCGCCTTTAAACAGGTCGCCGAGTGGGTGAAATCCGGCTTTTTAGGTGATGTTTTTTCCGTCCGCGCCCACATGTCAACGAATATTTCCCATGAAGCACGGACACGTATCAGTGAACATATCGGGGGTATCTTTTTTGATTTAGGTGGACACGTCCTCGACCAGGTCCTGTGGCTTCTCGGACGCCCGAAAAAGGTGACCTCTTTCCTCCGAAATGATGGCGATTCAGTCGAACCTTTCAAAGACAATACATTAACGGTGTATGAATTTGAGAAGGCGATGGCGTTCATATCCATCTCTGCTTTGGAGCCGCGACCGGTTGCGCGTCGGTTTGAAGTGTATGGCAGCAGTGGGAGTGCTATTATCGTCGAACCGTTTGAGCCGGGGTTGAAGATTCGCCTCTGTCTGGAGGAAGCAAAAGATGGGTATGCAGCGGGTGAACAAATCGTGGAGATAGAGGGTGAAAGCCGTCAACGGACATACGAGCTGGAGCTTGAGGCATTCTTGGCGACTCTCGCGGGAACGCAACCTCCGGATCGTCCTGTATCGCATGAATTGCTGGTGCAGGAGACGCTTTTACGAGCAACAGGGGTTATCGCGGATTAAATTGCGTGGAGAATGGCGCGCGAATAAAGCGCGCCTTAGCGTTCAGATAGAAGTGTGGATAGTAGTTAGTCTTCGAGTCCGGCAGCCCATTTTATACATCCAACAATGTGTTCATGGAACCATTTTTGGTCCCAGAGTCCATCAGGGTGCCCGAGTGCTGTGTACATCACGCGTCCTTGCCCGTAAGTATGACACCATCCGAGTGCGTAATCGTGGTCTTCACGGTTTCCGCGGGAGAGATCGATGGAATCATTGTCCAAGCGCATGAGTACACGTGTTTTGTTGCGATCCCAGTTTTTGAAGGTATAAATTTCATCGACGACCTTGAAACTACTACCGAGCATGCGGGTTGCGGGATGGTCGGAATCCTCAACGATGACATTCACTTCTTCGTGCCATGGGTGTCCAGCAAAATAGCCGCCGAGCATCTCGCCGTATTCGGGCCAATCGTAGCAGGTATCTGTTGCGTTATGGATACCAAAGAAGGCTTTTCCGTTGCGTACGAAACTGAGAAGTGCCTCTTTCTGTGCATCGTCAAAAGAGAGATTACCGGTGGTTGCGAATGCGACGATGTCCTGTTTTTCAAGATTTTCAGCGTTTATCAGTTCGCAACGGTGCGTTGTGACGACGTTCCAACCGTTTTCTGCGCCGAGCTGTTTCAGCGTGACTTCAGCATTGGGTAGATACGAGTGCTCAAAACCGGCAGAATGACGCAACATGAGAATGTTCATAAAAAAACTCCTTTTGAGTAGTTGTCGGTTATCAGTTTTCGGTTGTCGGTTAAAGAGATATTAGCACAATCCAAAGACCGCTTCGCACCTGTAGACTGAACAATCCGACCGATCTTTAAAACGAAGTGCTTGACGTTATTATACACAATCACGAGAAAAAGTGCTAAACTATTTGGGTGTGTAAGTATTTTTTAATTCTCTGAATCAAGTTAGGAGAACGTAACATGAGATTTTTGAAGAAAGGCGACAGAAAAAAACCGAAACCGGCATCAACTCCGACAGCAAAGGAACACCCAGAGCTACAGGTCATCAGTGGTTCACAAATTCCTGGACGGCAAGGACAACAGCCGAGTCCACAACAGCAAACACCCCAACAACAAGCACCACAACAGAACATTACTTTGCCAAATATAAAACATAAAATCGCCGTTGCGAGTGGAAAGGGTGGTGTCGGGAAATCGACTGTCGCCACGAATATGGCAATTTCACTTGCAAACGCCGGTGCGAAAGTCGGTTTGATGGACGCAGATGCCTACGGTCCGAGTATCCCGACGATGATGGGGATCCAAGAACGCCCGCGGACGAGTCCGGAACGCAAATTAATCCCGTTGGTTCGGCATAACATTAAACTGATGTCCATCGGGTTCATGGTGCCGGAAGAACAGGCGATGATCTGGCGGGGTCCAATGCTACACAGTGCGATTCGTCAATTTCTGAGCGACGTAGCGTGGGGTGAACTCGACTATCTGATTATCGATCTACCACCGGGAACGGGAGATGTCGCGCTCACCTTAACGCAAGCGATCCCGTTGACTGGGGCAGTTATTGTTACAACGCCTCAAGACGTTGCGCTTGCGGATGTCCGGCGGGGTGTCGCCATGTTTGAACGCCTCGGCGTGCCGATTCTGGGGATTATAGAGAACATGAGCTACTTCCTCTGTCCGCATTGCAATGAAAAAACTGAGATTTTTAGGGCTGAGGGTGGGAAAAAGACAAGTGAGCGGTTTGGAGTCACGTTCTTAGGTCAGATTCCGCTTGATGCCGAAGTTTGCACTGCCGGGGACCTCGGGGTCCCGATTGTCGCCGGAAATCCAGAGTCCCCGCAATCTGAAGCATTCGGTGGGGTCGCGAATGAATTAGTGACAGTTTTGGCAGAGAGCGGTGAGGAAGATGAATTGACGATTCTGTGATGGCTGGCAGGGGTTGGCTGTCATGGACATAAAAAATTAAACGGGTTGACAAATTGTGCGTTTCCTATTAAAGTGTGCTTAGATTTCTCACCCAAAACCGTTAACGCTTTCTCTTTTGAGTTACAGAGAACCCTTTATATAAGGAGATTATCTCATGGCGAATACAAGTTGGGGAAACGTCTATAAAAAACTCGGTGCGCGCCCTTTGATTAACGCGACAGGAAATCAAACCGTGCGCGGTGGGTCTACACCTTCAGCCGTCGTTCGCAAGGCGATGCTCGAAGCCGATGCCAGCTACGTCGAAATGGCAGAATTGCTGGAAAAATCAGGACGATTCATAGCGGAACGCCTCGGTGTTGAGGATGCCTATATTACCGCGGGGTGCTATACCGCACTCGTGTTGGCATCAGCGACGGTGATGACCGGGAACGATCCTGACAAAATGGCGCAACTGCCAGACACCAGCGGGCTTAAGAATGAAATCGTTTTTCAGAGGATGCAACATTACACCTACGATCGGGCGTTTACGATTCCGGGGAGCAAACTCATTTACGTAGGTGATGACGACGGTTGCACGGCTGAAGCGTTAGAAGCTGCTATCGGGGAAAACACGGCAGCGATTGCCTATCTCATTCAAGCCGAACATGAAAAAGGGGTATCGTTAGCAGATGCGACTGAGATTGCCCGTTCCCACAATCTCCCAATGATTGCTGATGCAGCCGCCCAAATCTATCCGCTTGACTATTTCCGTCGGAATGCCCAATCCGCTGACCTTGTCTGTTTTGGTGGCAAGTATTTCAACGCGCCACACTCGACGGGTTTCATCTGTGGAAAAAAGGATATGATTGAAACGGTGCGGCAGCACGGTTTTATTGGACCGAGACCGGTCGGACGTGGTATGAAAGTGGATCGGCAGGAGATTATTGGGTTGGTAACTGCTATCGATATCTGGCTGTCAACTGACCACGACAAACGCCTAAAAGAACAAGACGCGAGATATGCGGCGTTGGAACATGAGCTTGCGAATGTTGATGGGGTGTCCTGCGAAGTGCATTATGGAGAAAGGAGCCATACCCTGTCGAATCTGCATGTGAAGATTGATGCTGCTATTACTGGGAAGGACGCTGCACAAATCACACAGGAACTTGACGCTGGCACACCGAGGATTAAAGTGAATGCACAGGGCAAAGCGGCTCTGGTTATTAACGCATACACACTCAATGCCGGTGAAGAGTATATCATCGCAAACGCCTTACGACATATATTAGCGTGATTTTTTGGCTATTAGCATAAGGCGGTTAGTGGTTCACAATTGCTAACTGCTAACCGCCAATTCCTACCAGAGAACGAAATCCGCCCACGGCTTTATCTTCACCAACCCTAACATACAGAACACAGCCGATCCACCGAGTGCGCCTTTTCCAGCAGCAATCAATCGTAGACTGCGTGATTTGGCTTTGTAAGCGTCCGTGTAAACAGTGACGTATTCCGCCGATTTGCCGAGCAATCGCTCCGCGGGTGGCACAGGCTGATAGACATACGCGCCGCCGATAGCAACTGCACCGAGTGGAAGATTACCGACCACGCCTAAAACCCCACCGGCAGCAAGCCATATTGCCGTATTGACATCGTCCTCGGCATCGTATTCAGCGGCAGCCTTTGCATCTATGACTGTGGTACGCTGCTGTGCGATGGCTTGTAAGGGGAAACTGAAACTCACCCCTGACATTAAAACGACTAAAACACGGAATAGTAGTCCTCTTCTCATATTGATCCTTTTCTAAACAAACGTTTTTACACCGACGGAATCTCAATTGCGCGGCGTTCTGTTGTTGCCTTACGCGCTGCTTCGATAATGGCGAGGTTGTGGTATGCCTTCTTCGGATCTACGGGTAGTGGTGCACCCGCTGCAAGTGCATTAAAGGTCTCCGTGAAATAGCGGACATGTCCGCTTGCATCCTGCTGCTCAGTTTCGCTAAATTCAGGGAGTTTTAACTCCTTCCATCCGTCTGCTCTCGTGAAACGACGGAGTGCGTCCGCTACATTCACGCGATGTCGTACGCGTAGGGAACCGTTCTCAGCGTGCATCTCGCACCACCCGAAATCTGTGGCAGGCACACACCACGCCCCCGATACAGTCGTAATCCCACCGTTTTCGTGTTCACAGAGCAACATGGCGATGTCATCAACATCAATATCGAAGCGGAGGGTTTGAACGCGCGCCTCAACGTATCGGACGGGTGATTGCATTAAAGCGCAAACGGAATAGATTTCGTGATAACTGGTATCAATGATGCACCCGCCGCCTTTGGCTTTGCTGGCACGCCACGCAAACGCCGGTGTCGGATGATCCGCCGAGAAATCCGTGGGTTTCAGTCCCATTCCGACGCTCCGTCCAAAATGGGATTCACCGAGTGCGTCAAGTTCTGTCATCGCCGCTCTCATGCCGGCGTTGAAGAGGTAGTTATGCACGACTGTATAAGGCACGTTGTTACGACGGACAGCTGCCAGAATATCGGCTGCCTCTTCCAGGTTCGTTGCCATCGGCTTTTCGGAAATAATAGCCACGCCTACGTTTGCGGCTTCGATGACCTGCTCGGCGTGAAATGAATGGGGTGTGGCAATGGTCACGGCATCAATTGCTGCGTGTTCAATCATCTCCCGATAATCTGCGTATCGGTTTTCTGGTGGGACGTTGAACTGTTCGCCTACTTTTTGCAGATTTTCTGGGACGATGTCTGCGAGTGCGGTTACCTGAACGGTGTCTGTAAGGGCGCGGTAGGCACGGGCATGTGTGTTTTGCACAATCCCACCACAGCCTATGAGTCCTAAGCGAATGGGTTTTTCCATAGCGTTTCTCCTTTGTGTAGAGTTTAGCATATTCTGGGATTATGTCAAACACTAAGTAAAAAATCCAACTAAGGAGAAGGTTGTGCTACCAAAGAAGGGTACCCCATAATAATAGATATTACAGGTCATATTACAGAGGCATACAGAAATAATGAACGCAATAAGTAGTTTTAGGCTAATATATCATTGTGTGAATATCTGTGTGTTTATATGTGAGGCACTATCAGGATTATAATTTAATCTGAATCTCGCCAGCGTTTTAGCCAATTATCGTAATC
>JAJECD010000379.1 GCA_022822215.1 Candidatus Poribacteria bacterium
ATGTGTGATTGTTGCTCCCGCAAGCAATACAGGGGTCAAGATTGCAACCGGTGTCAGTGTGCCAGTGCGTCCTACCTGCACTTCGATTTTTTCAACGGTTGTAATGGCTTGCTGTGCGTTGAATTTGTAGGCGATTGCCCAACGTGGATATTTGGCAGTGGTACCAAGGGTCTGTTGTTGGGAGAGTTGGTTGACTTTGATGACGATGCCGTCAACTTCATACGGAAGTTCATGTCGTTTTTCGACCCACTGTTGATAGTACGTCTGAACGGCTTCAATTGATTTGTGACAGGTGGTATTCGGATTGCACTTCAGTCCCCAACGCCGCATACTTTCTAACGATGCCGTATGCGTTGCGAAGTCAAATCCTTCGGCGTAATTAAGAGTGTATATGAAAATATCTAATGGACGGGAGGCGGTAATCGAGGCGTCTAACAATCTAAGTGAACCAGCGGCAGCGTTCCGGGGGTTCGCAAAAGGTGATTCGCCGTCTGCCTCGCGCTGCGCATTAATTTCATCGAGTCGGTCCTTCGGCAGGAACACCTCCCCACGCACCTCCAACAGAGTCGGAACTGTTGCTTCCGTTTCAGCAAGCCGCAACGGGACAGCGCGGATCGTTCGTAAATTATCGGTTACATCTTCGCCGTATTCACCGTCGCCGCGTGTGAGTCCTTGCGTGAGTATCCCGTTTTCGTAGGTCAGCGAGATCCCCAATCCATCGATTTTCAGTTCTGTGACATATTCGACGGGCGCGCCTGCTAACAACCGCGCCACGCGCGCCCCGAATTCTCGCAGATCGTTCTCGTCGTAACCATTATTCAGGCTCAGCATCGGGTTACGATGCTGCAATCTCGTGCCTAATTCCGCACCACCACCGACCCGTTGCGTCGGCGAATCCGGTGGGATCGGCATTGGGTCCGCCGCTTCGAGTGCCTCAAGTTTCCGCATGAGCGCATCGAAATCCGAATCGGAGATTTCCGGGTGGTTTTCGATATAATATTGACGCTCATGATGGCGTATTAACGCCCTAAGTTTCTCAATCTCAGTTTGCATAACACCGGATTCCATCATCCCTGTAGGAGCGATCTCCGAATCGCGACTTAGACTATAGAACCGACAGAAAACTGGATACTACTGATTCGGTTTTAGAAAACGCTTCCGAAAAGAATAAGCAGCACGACCTACCGCAAGTCAGTCTATTTGCGTCACAGTGTGTGTGCTGATAAATTGTTTGCGAGTGTTAACCTTCTCTGGCGAGTAAAGGTGCGCGGACGGGTGAACCCTTCGCCTGTGGGTCCTGCGATCGTCATCGCTAAAAATCCTTCACCTTCGAGTCCGCAAGATGCGTAAGACGGAGCGTTAATAACTGTAACAGAGCAATCCATCGTTTTCGTGAACTGTGTAATGCGTTTGGTATTGTTCGTGTGTAGCACAGCTGTGTGCCCGCGTCCCCCTTCTGCTCTGACAGCACCTGCCAATGCCTCATCGAAGTCTCGGCACCGAATGACGGGAAGAATCGGCATCAGGTATTCATTGATGACAAATCCGTGGTCTGCGGGGACCTCTACGACGATGGCGACTGTCCCTGCCGGGGCAGTGATGCCAGCAGCGTTTAAAATCGTCGTCGCATCTTTGCCGATGTATTCCTTGTTCGATTCTTCTTTTTCTGTGACAACGGCTTCTAATGCCTCGCGTTGGCTTGCATTGAGTAGATGTCCACCATTTCGCGTGAGCTCTCGAATCGTTTCATTTGCGACGGAATCAATAACGAACAGTGCTTTTTCGCCGATACAGAGCAAGTTATTGTCGAAACTCGTGCCTGCAATAACGTGCTTCGCCGCTGCTTGGATTTCAGCGGTTTCGTCGATAATCGCCGGTGGATTGCCGGGACCCGCAGCGATGGTCTTTTTCCCGCTTGATAACGCTGCTCTGACAACAGAGGCACCACCGGTTGCGACGACCATGGCGATGTCGGAATGCTCCATAATCTCTTTTGCGGTCCGCAGGCTGGCGTTTGCGACAGAGGTGAGCAGATTCGCTGGTGCCCCTGCTTTTACAAGTGCCTCGTTAATAACGTGCATCGTCTCTTCGGTGCAATCACGGGCGTTTGGATGCGGACTGAAAACAACGGCATTCCCCGCGGAGAGCATTATAATCGCGTGGTTAATTACTGTTGATGTCGGATTGGTTGTCGGGGTAATCGAGTTGATAACACCGAAGGGAACGTACTCAATGAGAAGCGTCCCGGTATCACCTGAGATTGATTCCGACAGCAGATCTTCTACGCCGGGTGAGAGTGTTACAGCACCTTCATTTTTCATTACCTTGTGTGCGGCGTTGCCCATGTTAGTGTCTTGGACGGCGAGATCCGCGAGGCGTTTGGCGTTAGCGAGTGAAACCTCTTTAATCGCTTCAATGATTTCACGTCTCTTGGCAAACCCCAGTTTAACGAAGGCTGCCTGTGCCGTTTTCGCTGCAGCGATGGCTTCTGCCGCTGTACCAAAAACACCAGCGCGCGAAGAACTCGTCACCGTAGATACCGACGGTTGTGCTGTTACCGGTCTATCCTGTTGCAAAGTTCTCAAAACTTGAGAAACAATTTCTTCAATCTGTTTTTCGTCAATTTGTGCCATTCAGCCCTCCAGTACCTCATCACGAGCAGCAGGCTTACACGTCCAGTGGGCGTTGCTGTACCTGTGTGAGTTCTAACTTTCTCTGGCGAAGCGGCGTAGGGCTGAGGTGCGAAAGTCATCCCCCGCCCTACAAAACCTGTTCATTTCTTATGATTCTGAACTTCCGCCGAGAATGGTTTCCACATCTGCATGTGGGCGAGGGATGACGTGTACCGACACCAATTCGCCAACGGCTTTCGCGGCTTCTGCACCTGCGTCTGTTGCGGCTTGCACCGCACCGACATCTCCGCGAACCATAACGGTGACGAAACCGCCGCCAACTTGTTCTTTTCCAATGAGTTGGACGTTTGCGGCTTTCACCATGGTGTCTGCAGCTTCGACCGCGCCGATCAGTCCGCGAGTTTCAACCATTCCTAATGCTTCATTGCGCATGTAATTAAACTCCTTGTCTGTCTTTAAATAAAGAATAGGATGAAGGCACCACACAGCGCACCGTCAATATGTCTTTAGAGTTCTCCTGTGGTATAGGCGCGCACAGCGGTTCCTTAAATCAAATAGGCTCGTTAATAATGATACTACAAAATCCGCATTTCTGCAAGTCAAATTTTTGACATATTTAGAATGTTCGGTTGAGCGTTAACAGCCGAAAACTGAAAATTGAGTGCCGCTAAGTTTCCGAACTTTTATCTTGACTTTTTAATGGAAATTCTGATAAAATATACTTAAGGTTTTAAAAATAGCCAGCCAATAAGTTTTTAACGGAATCTGGAACCCTTCACGGCTCGGCGCGTGAAGACGGATTGCCTGAATCCGGACGTGTTAGAATTTTAGCGATACTTGTGAGACGAAATTTGATCTTAAAAATAAACTAAGTCAACGAAGGAGAACTCATTTTGAATAAGAATTTGGAGGCGAAGCAGGTAGCCGCGGTTGAGGAAATCCTGTCTCATGTGCCTGAAGCCTCAACGTATGCCCCGGTAACAGATGCCTTGAACAGGGCGACTGAGTTAGGCGAGGATGGGATTGTCGCTGTTCTCAATGGTGTTAGTTCAATGCCACAGTCGACGACTGTTTTCGCGAATCCAGCACTCCACAAAACTGCGGTTGACTGCGCTGGCACCCAGATAACATTGAATATCCGTAGCTTTGCCCTTCGCGGGATTGTAACCGAGAGTGAGATTATCGCAGACCAACTTAGTCCTGCATACGTCATTTTCGTGGGGCTTTTCGGTAGAAGACCTGAGACAGATGCGGATGGTGTCGATGAAGAAGCGGTACTAACAGAATTAATAAATAGGAAATTTTATGAGGTCACGACGGCGCGTAGAGACAGCCTCACAGGGAACGAACGCCTCATCAATCAAGTCGCAGAATTTGTTAAAGCCTTCCCAGAAGCCGGTCCCGAAGCCGTCATCCAGCATTTCTCAACGCTCCGTAAACTGAGTGACCCAGATCAAAAAGGCATTAGTGGAACAAGGGACCCCAGTGAACTCCTCGTTGAACTGATTGAGACACACATGGAGAACGTCGCTGTCGCCACAATCTCTACCTATATGCGACATCAGCTCCGAAAGAACAACGCATTGCACCCGCAAGTCCTGGCAATGCGTGCCACGGATCTCATCACTGAACACGAGAAAGACGGAAATACCGCTTTTCAGACCTCTTATAGTCTCCTCCTGGGGCGCAAGGCAACGCCTGTTGAGGCGGATATCCTTGAACGGATGGGCATCATACAGACCCACCACGGTTCTGCCGGTTCCAACGTCGTCGCACGCTATCTTGCCACTTTGCACACCGGCATGGTCTCTGATTTCTTTGTTGCTTCACAGATGACGTTAGATGGCAACCGACATTTTGGTGCGATCCACGATATGACGGCGTTTATTAACCAGATTGAAGACCTTGATGCCGCTGCGCTTGAAGATGCGATCCAGCAACGGATGCTGACCGCACTCCCGACCTTCGGACACCCGGAAATCGCTGCTGCTGGACGCTCTGATGAAATCCAGCAGGATCCAAGACCTGCCATCTATTTCAACCCTTTCTTAGAGGCACTTGACAACGGCGATATTCAACTCAACGATCAGCAGAAAAAACGTTTACGTATCGCCCAGCGTATTTACCAACTCGCTTTCATTGAAGGGTTTATCCGACCCGGACGTGAAGACCAACCCCCGCTCCGTTTAACCCCGAACACCGATTTTGGGGGATGGTCTGTCCAAGAAGGATTGGACATCTATGAAACCGATAGAACGCTGTTGACCTACATCTTCCGAGGCTTTGGCTGGATGATGGACGCACGTGAACAACTCGAATTGAAGATTATCCGACCCGTTATCCCACCGCACCCTGATGTTATCCCAAAACCGACCGACGATATGACGATCCCGGATGAAGTCGTCGCATTGCACAAGCGGATGGCGGATAAGAATGCATTCAGCGGATAGCCACTGCTGATGGAGGATCAGAGACAACCGCAGTCGAGTTGGACTTCACTGAAAACCGACATGAACAACGTTCATGCCGTCCAGATCCAATAATTAAAAAAACGAATGAGAGAGGAATTACGAGTGATTGAATTCGAGCAATTAACAGTTCCAACAGCCGGTGAAAGGATTGGATTCGTTGATGGTCGTCTCGTTGTCCCAAATACCCCAATTATCCCCGTCATTGAAGGCGACGGTATCGGACGCGACATCATGAAGGTGACCCGAGGCGTTGTTGACGCAGCGGTTGAGACCGCCTACAACGCTGAAAAACAGATTGTCTGGTTCGATGTCTATGCCGGCGAAAATGCTATGGTGAAGTATAACGAATGGCTCCCACAGGATACCTTCGACGCGATTGAATACTTCCGTGTCGCCCTTAAAGGACCGCTGACGACCCCGGTCGGCGGTGGGTTTCGGAGCCTGAACGTGACCTTGCGCCAGGTACTTGAACTCTACGCATGCGTCCGTCCTGTTCGGTATTTCCAAGGCGTACCTGCACCGGTCACGCATCCTGAAAAGATGGATGTGGTTATCTTCCGTGAGAACACGGAGGACGTTTACGCCGGTATTGAGTGGGAACAAGGCACCCCGGAAGTGAAAAAGGTTATCGAACTCCTGCGTTCTGAAATGGGTGTGGAGATTCGCGAAGATTCCGGTGTCGGTATAAAACCGATTAGTATCTTTGGCACGAAGCGGTTAGCGCGGATGGCGATCCAGTACGCAATTGACCACGGCAGAAGCACTGTTACCTTTGTGCACAAGGGTAACATCATGAAGTTCACCGAGGGTGCGTTCTGTGCTTGGGGGTATGAACTCGCGAAAGAGGAGTTCGCCGAGCAGACGATTACGGAAGATGAACTCTATGACGAATACGACGGTGAGCGTCCAGCGGGCAAAATCGTCGTCAACGACCGAATCGCAGATAGCATGTTACAGCAGATTCTCACGCGAACAGATGAATACGATGTAATTGTTACCCCAAATCTGAATGGTGATTATCTCTCAGACGCAGCAGCTGCACAGGTGGGCGGCATCGGCATGGCACCGGGTGGCAACCTCAGCGATGAAGTCGCACTCTTTGAGGCAACGCACGGCACTGCGCCGAAATACACCGATCAAGATGTCGTTAATCCGGGTTCACTGATCCTCTCTGCTGTCATGATGTTAGAGCATCTCGGTTGGCAAGAAGCGGCTGACTTGATTATCGCTGGACTTGAGAAAACCATTCTCCAAAAGCGGGTGACCTACGATCTGGAGCGTCTCATGGAAGGCGCGACGAAGGTCCGCACCTCTGAGTTTGGTGCAGCGATTATCGAAAACTTCTAACCGAAATCCCTTCATCACATATAATGAAGGAATAGAACATGTCCCTAAAAACGAAACTTATTCTCGGAGTAGGTATATTCGCTGCTGTCGGCATCGGCATCGGTCTTGAATTACATCGGCTTCACAGGCGCATTCTTGAAGAGTTAGTCGCAATTCGGAAACAAGGTGAGAAGTAGGCGCGTTTGATAATGAAGACTCCACTTTGCCCAACCATGATAGGTGCGGTTTTTTAACCGCACCCGAACGGCTTCAACACCCCTATAAGGTTCACGTTATCCGTGAAATTCGTGAAATTCCGCTGTTTAGACGACAAAAAATAAATTGACACCAACCCGATTTTAAGGTATCATCTCCAATAACAGCAGAGAAGGATACCTATGGAGAATCCCACCCTAAAAAACCAAAGACCCCATCCCGGCGTAACTGTTCGCGCCATCGTACTCGGTTTGCTATTGATTCCAGTAAATACCTACTTTATCATGGCGAACCACCTCAAATTTTGGAGCACCCTTCCCACGACGATGTCGCTCATCTACAATGTCGTTATTACGTTGATGGTGCTGATCCCGTTTAATCTCCTGCTCAATCGGTTTCTGCCGCGGTTCGCCCTTCGACAAGGCGAACTTTTGACGGTCTTTGTGATGCTCTCGCTCTCCTCAGCGATTGCTGGACACGACATGATGCAAACGGTGATTCCAACCATATCAGACGGCTTTTGGTTCGCAACGCCTGAGAATGAGTGGCGGCAGCTCTTTTGGCGTTACCTCCCACCGTGGCTGACCTCTAACGATGAGGCGGGCCTAAAACTATTCTATGATGGTGAGAGCACGATTTACACAATGGCGCATCTCAGGGGGTGGTTGCGTCCAATCCTTTGGTGGACAATCTTTCTGACTGTGCTGATCTGGGTGATGATCTGCCTCGACATTTTTCTCCGTAGGCAGTGGATTGAACACGAGCGGTTGACGTATCCGATCGTACAATTGCCGTTGGAGATGACAAGGCTTGACGGACGACTTTTCAAATCACGGATGATGTGGCTCGGATTTGCGATCGCCGGTGGTATCAACTTAATCAATGGGTTCCATGTCCTTTTTCCTGAAATCCCTGAAGTCCCGGTGCGTCATGCCGAACTCGGTCAGTACTTCACCCAAAAGCCGTGGAGTTCGATGGGTTGGACTCCCGTTTATATCCGTTCCTTTGCTGTTGGACTCGCTTACTTGATGCCGTTGGAAATGTCGTTTTCCATCTGGTTTTTTTATTGGTTCTGGAAAGCGCAACGAGTATTGGGAAGCGCGCTTGGACTTGATGTGATGCCGGGTTTCCCTTACGATTGGCAGCAAGTGATGGGCGGGTATCTCGTCCTCGCCTGTTTCGCTCTCTGGGGCGGCAGACGCTATTTTTTCGCCGTTTTCAAACACGTCTTTCGCGGCTATCACACACCGGGAGAGATTGACGATAGTCGAGAACCGATGCGCTATCGATGGGCAGGGATTGGGTTGGTCTGTGGTCTATTCTTCTTATTCACCTTTTCACATCGCGGTGGAATGGAACTCTGGACAATCGCCCTCTACTTCCTCATTTACTACCTCTTGGCGATGAGCTTAACGCGTATCCGAGCGGAGGTTGGACCGCCGACGATCCGGACTTACGCAACGCCGCACGATATCCTCACAGATATTTTCGGAACCCGATTGATTTCGCGGGGCAGTTTAACGATGATGCGCCTCTATCTCACCTTCAATCGTGGGTCCCGTGCCCATCCGATGCCACATACACTTGAAGGCTTTAAACTCGCCGAGGAGACAGGTATGCGGTCAGGCAGGCTAATTGTCGCAATGATGTTCGCTGCAGTGGTTGGGATTCTCGCCTCGTTTTGGGCATACCTCGTCGTCGGATACAAAATCGGGGTCGTCAGTGATCTCGGAACGGGGGGGTACAATCTTCTGCAAAGTTGGATTTCCCACCCAGCCGACACCGATGTACCTGCCGTGATTTTTATCGGGGTCGGTGCGTTCTTTACCGGCTTCTTCTGGTGGCTCCGGACGATCTTCCCCTTCTGGCCCTTTCATCCCGCTGGTTATATGGTCGCTGGCGAGAAATCAACCATCGGCAGACTCTGGTTTTCGATTTTCATCAGTTGGAGTGTCAAAACGATATTATTGAAGGTCGGTGGAATTCGTCTATATCGCAAGGCATATCCACTTTTCCTCGGTTTAATTCTCGGCGAGTTCATGGTGGGCGGCGTATGGGTGCTGATTCGGCTCATTACAGGAACGGCGATGTATTCGTTTTATAGATAGCAGTCAGCAATCGGCTGTCAGAGGTCAAAAGTTTGCAAGTTCAAAGTTTGCAAGTCTGTAAAGTTGTAAGGGTTTCCTTTGCGCTCATAGGACACCTCTTCACAACTTTCAACTTTAGTTCACTTTAGACCACTTCGCAACTTTTAAATTTTGCTGCCCTGACCGCTACAAAAAAAGGAAATAAGATATGAAATTAGTTGTTCTTTCCTATAGTCATCACGGACGGAGTATGGCGCGCACGGCGCACGGACTCGGACACGAGATTGTTGGGGTCATGGACGGTGAACCTGCTCCCCGAAAACAGTTGATGGACGATTTCCAATGCCCCGGATACGAAACAGCAGCGGCATGCCTTGATGCGAGCAAACCCGATGCGGCGCTCGTCGCCGGAAAACATATTGAAATGCCAGCACACGTCCAAGCCTGTGTAGATCGACGTATCCCCTATCTTTTGGATAAACCGTTCGCTGATTCTGCTGACCGATTGCGTCCGGCTGCCGAGGCATCTGAAAAACACGGCGTGTTCAGCGCGCTCGTGCTACCGAATCGGGCGAGTCGAATTGTCCATGTTGTTCAAGAGATGGTCGCTGATGGAAGTCTTGGCGAACTGGTGTTGTATAGTAGCAGACTCAACAACGGGCCACCATCCCGCTACGATCCGACCCCATCCGCTTGGCACAACGACCCGAGTGTATCCGGGGGTGGCTGCTGGGCTGTTGAGGCGGCACACGGTATTGATACATTCCTCCAGTTTGTCGGTGATCGTGAAATCACTATTGTCGGCGCGGTGATGTCCAATTCTATGCACAGTCGTGGCGTAGAGGATAGCGGTGTCGGCGTGCTGCGCACCGAAGACGGTATCACTGGCATTATTGAGTCTGGTTATACATACCCATCTGGCACACGCGGAGGCGATCATTTCTTCCGGTTCGTCGGAACGAAGGCATCGGTGTTTGAGCAATATGGTCGCAACGGTGAACCGCTGATTGAAGTTCATACAACGGAAGGCGTTCAATTTAGCGAGGATATATCACACGGTGAAAGGATACAGGGGGTGATGGAAAGCGCATTTGATACCATTCGGGATGGCGGCACCTTTGAACCGACGGTTACTGATGCGGTGCGCATCCTTGAGATTCAAGACGCAGTCTACGCGCATGCTCGGCAAGGGGTAACAACGCATGGTCCGCACCCGATGGGTTGAGTAGAACTTCACTTATCGTGGTGCCCGAACAATTAGGTTTGCTATATTTTAAGGAAGCGGAATTTCCAAACTTTTACAGATTTTCCTGACTAAAAACCTGTTCAGTTCTCGGTGCCTGGGGACAGGTGCAGCCTTTCGAGTTTGACGATTAACATAGATAGTGTGGTTACCGCCTTCTCGGAAAAATTCACAACCATTCCTTTCAAGATGGCGAACGAACTCCCGTCTTTTCATAATCAGACAGAAATGGGTTCACGGATGACATCTTGCAGCTCGGCGATATCTTCTTCAGCAAGTGCGCGATTCGCCTCAAGTGTCAGTTCAATTGCCTCTCGGAGATTCGCTCTCGTTTCTTCAAGCGTTTTACCTTGTGTATTTGCCCCGGGCAATTCTTCGACAAATCCGATGTAACCCTCTGGAACTTTTTTGAAAACTGCGTTAAATTTCATTTCTGAAGCCTCCTTTCACTATATCATGGTTGATACTGCACAGATATTATACATGGTCTTTAGGTTAAAATGCAAATTCGTTATAGAATCTCCGTTGACAAGGATGCTTAAATAACATATACTGACATTTATCAAAGTTATGTTCACACTACTAAAGGCGTTGCCTCAGAGCATGTCGTATTATGAAAATGCGTTTTGTTTTCAAAAAGTTTCTTGATTTTTAGCGCATGAGATGGCATTCTAAGAGTTATCTACACTACT
>JAJECD010000095.1 GCA_022822215.1 Candidatus Poribacteria bacterium
GACCCTCAAGCGAGAAGTTCAGGCATGGCAAGACCGAAGAAATCAGCAACGTGCCACGGTCAAGTGGCGGTTTACCACACAAGACGCACGCATCAAACTCAAAAAATTATATCCGTCTGATAACCTGTGACAAAGCACTAGTATTCTGTCCATTCTGACTCTAACAATGATAGGTTGTTGCCGAGTTGATTGTGTTGATTTTGCTTTGGGACTTTATCACACAGACACACCCACATGAAAAAGCTGTTTACAGGCACTTCCCTTTTTCTATTCGGTGCGTTCGGATTGCTTTTCGTCTTGGCATTTGCGGGTATCCTACCCGACGTAAACCTTTTCGGGAATACATCCCCTTTAGTTCCTAATGCCAGATCCGATACGAATCATATCAAAGCCGATACCCATCCGCAGATACCGCCTACATCTGCTCCCCAATACCCAGTCGAAAACTTCACCGGCGGCATCGCCTACAAGGTTGTTCGAGTCATTGACGGTGACACCGTCAAGGTCAATTACCGCGGCGAACTGACAAGCATCCGGTTCATCGGTGTAGACACACCCGAAACCGTTCACCCCACCAAACCTGTCGAGTTTTACGGTAAAGAGGCATCCAATTTCACCAAAAACCTGCTACTTGGTGAATCTGTCTACCTACGTTTTGATACCCAAAAACGCGATGCCTACGGGAGACTCCTGGCATATCTCTATCGCGCACCCGACGGGCTTTTCGTCAATTTGGAAATCGTCCGGCAGGGATACGGACACGTCAACCTACGCTTCCCATTCAAATATATGGCATTGTTCCGATTTTACGGAAACCAAGCACGCGCAGTAGGGAAAGGTCTATATGGAACACCCCAATCAAGTAAAAACCAAGTAACATCTCCTGCGGGAGAAGTGTCCGCAGTTACGTCCCGATCAGACAGCGAAACACAAGTGTACGTCACACACACCGGGAAAAAATACCACCGAGAGGAATGTATCTCCCTCAGGCACAGCAAAATACCGATCTCATTGTCAGAAGCGCGAGAACGATATGAACCTTGCCGTAAGTGTCGACCGCCCCAGTAAGGAGCAAGCAATATGGTAGTCTCAGAAATCCGATCTCTCTATCGTGATGAGAACGACCTCCTCCGCTACCGATAAGGGTGTCACGAGACCAATTTGAAGGAAGACAAGATCGATGCACCAAATGCCATGTGTCTTGCATGAATCAACCGAATCGGTGAACGCCAGCCGACTTTTACACGGAGACACATGGCAACCCACACACCGCGCCAGCAGGGAGTTCCCGTTCTGAATGCCGAGTGCGCTGGAAGAGGAATACTACCGAAACAACGAGCGATGGGATCGGATATTGACACTCCCGTCGCTGGCGAATCCGTGGACAGGCAAGGAGATGCAGAAAACCTTATTTGACGAGTAAATGAAGTCTACAAATGCATTTTCCTACAAAAGCACTTTTCTGACTACCGACTGCTTATGGTCTCCGATAGTCCCAAAATTATTTGCATTCTCTTAAAAACTATGCTAAAATAGGTTAGGATTAAAAATCTGTACGGACATCAATTGAATCGTCTCGTGAAATGAGTTAGCACACTTAATGAAATACTTCACTTACTTCGGAAACGATCTTATCAACGCGAAATTGCCGGATAATTCGGAGGTCTACTACGCCAAGCCACCGCTGCCGGGCATTAAGCGCGACGCACTCAGTGAACATACGCAGCGAGCCTTTGAAAATCCGCTTGAGATGCCGCCGCTCCGTGAACTCGTCAATGGCAACGCAAAAGTGCTTATCCTCTTTGATGATAACTGCCAACCTTTCCCGCTTACTAAGAAACCGGATATGCGGCAGCTTATGATTGAGACGCTCCTGAAGATGCTGTACGGGTACGGCGTGGAGAAAAAGAATATCCAACTGATGTGTGCTGTTGCGCTGCACCGTAAGATGAAGGAACACGAACTCGCCTATATGCTCGGTAAAAATATTATGGACGAGTTCTACCCACACCAACTCCGAAACTTCGATGCCGAAGATGCTGAGCAAATTGTCCACGTAGGGAAAACGGAAAAAGATGAAACCGTCGAGACGGATAAGGCAGTGCTTGAAGCCGATCTGGTGATTTATGTCGATATGATACAGATTCCGCTCAACGGGGGACATAAGTCTGTCGCTGTGGGTCTCGGTACGTATAACTCCATCGCACCGCACCACTCACCACACATGACCTCCGAGAGTCCGCATGTGATGCAACCCGAAGGCTCACACATGCACGCCTGTATCGAACGGATGAGTCGTCTTATTCAGAAAGAGACACCCATCTTGGTTCTCGAAGCGGCGATGAACGGGGCAATCTATCCATTTCATCTCCGATACGTCGGGAAACCGAATCGGGACTGCAACATCGCAGAGAAGGTTTTGAAAACCTTTACACCCGCAACCTTATCGCTGCTGCCTGAATCGCTTCGCTACGGAATTCTCAAGAGCGTCCGAACAGACTATGAGCCGATACAGATTAACGCAGGCGACATCGATGCCGTCCACGAGAAAACGTTGACATCTATGAAGGAACAGTTGACAGTAGACATTCCGCGTCAGTTCAGTACGCTGGTGTTCGGACTCCCTGATATGAGTCCCTACGCCGTTGATGCGCGTATCAATCCGGTGTTGGTGGTCAGCGACATCTTGGGCTACGTTTTCAACTGGTTCTATAACAAACCCATCATTAAAAAGAATGGGGTCGTTATCATCATGAACCCGACATACGAAATCTTCCATGAAGAGTATCACGTTGCCTATCAGATGTTTTACGACGAGGTGCTTGCGGATACGACAGAACCGTTTGCGATGCAACAGAAGTTTCAGGAGAAATACGCGAGGGACCCGTATTTAATCGACTGCTATCGGAACAAGTTTGCACATCACGGCTTCCATCCGTTCACGGTTTGGTATTGGGCGACGTATCCGCTGAAATATCTCTCAAAAGTCATTCTTGTGGGTCCAAAGGAACCGCGAGTAGCGCAACGGTTAGGCGTGGATTGGGCGAAAAACTTAGACGATGCGCTCGCTATGGCACGCGAAATCTCTGGCGAAGATGATGTCGTCGCTTTGACGATGCCACCGTTTTTCTATGCAAATGTCGGAGATTAGAGTTTCTTCCGTTGTTGCAGATATTCGGTGCATTCACGTTAGCAAAAACAGAAGAAGGTTATGAATAACGTAGAGGCGATTTATAATTGCACATGTTCCTATTTCTGTTGAAATTAACCAAACACCATCGTGAAACGTAGTGGAACGATGACCAGATTTAATAGTTTAAAAATGAAAGAATCGGATATTTTAATACCTACCAGCACTATCGGCAGTTACGCACCACCGAGTTGGTTGTGTGTGACACTGGAAGCCATCGGACGTGGAGAACTCGGTGAAACCGACATCAACGAAACCTTCGACGACGCAGTTCGCACCGCCATTGCGGATCAAGAACGCGCCGGTGTTGACATTATCACAGAGGGTGAGATGCGCCGACAGGATTTCGTGCTCGGTTTCTATGAACGGCTTACGGGATTAGCGGAACTACCGGCACCAAGGACACAAGGACCCGACGGACACGATCAAAGGGGCAAATGGTTGCCGTCTGTCCCGCTTGCTGCGCCTGATGGACTCGGTATCCTCGCTGAATTTGAATTCGCGAAAAATGAAACGACGAAACCGCTCAAGGTGACGTGTCCGGGTCCATTCACGCTCTCTGGACGGATTCAGACAGGCGGCATCTATAAGGAACGGCTCGAAGTCGCCTACGCCTGTGCGGAAATCATTAACACAGAACTTCGGCAGCTCGCCGCAGCGGGCGCAGAATTCATCCAACTCGACGAACCGTCCTATGCTGTTTATCCAGACCGTCCACAGGAATTCGTGAAGTTGTTCAATCACACCGTTGAAGGTGTAGGGCGTAGCTCGCAAGCCCATATTGAACAGTCGGCAAAGATTGGACTGCATATCTGTTTCGGTAACTACCGCGGTAGAGCCGTCGGCAAGCGTTCGTATCGTCCGCTCTTTCCGCATATCCTTGAAGCAGATTTTGACCAACTCGCACTCGAATTTGCGAATCGAGAGATGGCAGAAATCGCATTGTGGAGCGAATTTCCAAACGACAAAGAACTTGCAGCGGGACTGATTGACGTTAAAAACTACTATGTGGAAACACCGGAGGATGTCGCTGAACTCCTGCGTGAAGCCCTCAAGCACGTCCGTCCTGAAAAACTTGCCATCACTCCAGATTGCGGTTTCAGCCAAACGGCGCGATGGGCAGCTGCTGCGAAACTTAAAGCAATGGTAGCGGGTACTGAGATTATCCGTCGCGAATTAACCGGTTTTTAAACTATGAGAATCTGAGCGTTGTTCCACTACGCTTCACAACGGTTTCTGATTGATTCGCGTCCACCTTAGAGACCTATGCGTTTCTTATCTCTCACAGGACAACACAATAGAGGTAATACATAACCGTGAGCACAAACAAGAAAATCCCCACACCTGAAGAGATCGAGCAAGAATTCCAAGAGTTCGTTCAACGCAAGTATGGCGGCAGTGTCCGCTTGATTAATGCGACCGCGAGCGAAACAAAACCGGAAGCACAAACCGAAGAACCGGAACCCCAAAAGACTTTCGATCTGAAGTTTGATCTCAAACCAAAGGAAATTAAGAAATATCTCGACCGATATGTCATTAAACAGGACGAGGCAAAGAAGGCGCTCGCGATTGCCGTCTGTGACCACTACAACCACGTCCGAGAATGTCACGAAAACCCAGAGGCTGCCGATACCGATTACTCAAAACAGAATATCGTTATGCTCGGTCCAACAGGGGTCGGTAAGACCTATCTCATTCGACACATCGCTAAACTCATCGGTGTGCCGTTTGTCAAAGCCGACGCTACCCGATTCAGCGAAACCGGTTATGTCGGTGCGAATGTAGATGACTTAATCCGGGAACTGGTGGCACAAGCCGAAGACAATCTCGAATTAGCACAATACGGCATTATCTATCTTGATGAAGCCGATAAAATCGCGACACCGCCGAACATCCTCGGACGTGATGTCAGTGGACGTGGGGTGCAGATCGGACTCCTCAAATTGATGGAGGAGACCGAAGTGGACCTGCGGGCTGGAAACGATGTCGCTTCACAGATGCGTGCTGCGATGGAATTCCAGAGACAGGGCAAGGTTGACAAAGAGGTCATTAACACGCGCCACATCCTCTTTATCATTAGCGGTGCGTTCACGGGTATAGAAAAGATTATCAAAAAACGGTTGCATCAAAGCCGAATCGGGTTCAACGCAGCGGTCGTGAGTCAAAGTGAGGACGCAGCAGACTATTTTGGACACGTCACCCCGCGGGACTTCATCGACTTCGGTTTTGAACCTGAATTCATTGGACGACTTCCGGTGCACGTGATTTGCACAGCACTGGAAGTTGATGACCTTTTCCACATTCTGAAACACTCCGAAGGCTCGATTGTCCGACAGTACGAGAACGCTTTTCACGCTTACGGCATCACGGCTCTGTTTTCAGACAGTGGATTACACCGAATTGCTGAAAAAGCGATTGAACAGAAAACAGGGGCGCGCGCCCTGATGACCGTCTGTGAAAAAGCTTTACGCAACTACAAATTTGAACTCCCGTCCACAGGCGTTAGCGAATTCGTTATTACCGCTGAGGTTGTCGATGATCCAGATACCGAGCTAAAGCGCATCATCGAGGATGCCGACTACAATCGGAACACCGTGATGCACGAGCAGATTCGCCGGTATGAAGCGCAGTTTTATGCCGAACATCAATTGCAAGTTCAGTTCGATGCCGAAGCGACTGCCCTCATCTGTGAACGTGCGATCGCCCAAGAAAAATCGACAGCGCAGATATGCGGTGAACTCCTCGAAAGTTATCAGCACGGCCTGAACCTCATCAAGCAGAATACAGGACAATTTACATTCACCCTTCCGAAGGCGGTTGTGGAAAACCCCGATGAACTCCTCGAAGCGTGGATTCGCGAATCGTATACCAAAAAGTGAACTAAAGTCTGTAAAATTAGATTGGGGTAAGACAGCGTTCTTTTCATATCCAAACACATCTGCAGTTCGCTTTAGAACAGCTATGAATTTTTGAAGGATAAATAAAAACAACTATGCATACCCAGCCGCATGAACCGATAGATATACGGGAAACCGGCGCGCCGATTGATGGAGAACCACAGTTTAGCGATAGGCGACTCTTTTTTCAACTCCATGTCTTTGAAGACTGCTCGGATCCTGAACTGCTTACCAAAACGCTTGAACAGAGCCGTTTAAATGCAGTGCTATACGACGATTTGAATCATCCAACGGGAATGGGTGTCCTTCTTGTTGCAGAAAATCCAGCAGCATTGATGGCGGCATCGCGAGCCTTACTCCTAAAGACCCAGGAAACGCCTGACTTCTCATATCGTCCAGAAATGACAATGCTCGGTCGTACCTATTCAAGCGGTAGAGAGCCAAATTTAGAGGAGTGGCTTCTCAACAAACCGCTCCAAAATGTTCTGAACCCTAATTTTCCGTGGGCGATTTGGTATCCGCTGCGCCGAAAACCGGACTTCTATCGCCTTGAACACCGCGAACGTGGCAGAATTTTGGGAGAGCACGCTATGCTTGGACGCAGCTACGCTGCGGGTGGGCATGCCAGTGACATTCGGCTCGCCTGTTTCGGATTAGATACCAACGACAATGAATTCGTTATCGGGTTAGTCGGTCCTGAATTATACCCGTTATCACGCCTCATACAGGATATGCGCCAAACGGAGCAGACCACCAAATATATTGAATCGCTCGGTCCCTTCTTCGTTGGAAAAGTGAGAGCGCAATTTTTTAACGATTAAATATGGTCACTGCTCCATTACATTCCGCAGTGGTATCTGGTTAATTCCGACGCGACTAAGGAAATACCCGATTTTTAAGAGGGTAGGTATAAGACCTACAAGAGTCAGAGTGTGTTAGACTTAACCGTAAACCACCGTGAAACGAAGTGGAACGGCGACCAGATGCCCATAGTTTAAAAGATGCGAAATATTCTTGCCGTTTGTACAAAAGAACTTTATACCTATTTCGTCTCCCCGATCGCCTATTTCGTCTGCTTCGTATTTATAGCGATTTCAGGCTTTCTTTTTTCTATTTTGCTAATTAGCACGAGTAACATCGGTGGAACGGGTGCGGATGTGATGCAGACCCTTTTTGGCAATATGGCTATCATTCTACTCTTTTTTACACCGGTGTTGACGATGAAACTCTTCGCTGAGGAACGGAAATCGGGAACGATAGAACTCCTGCTCACCTCTCCGATTACAGATGGACAGGTCGTCCTCGGTAAATTTCTGGCGAGTTGTATGCTTGTGCTGATTATGCTCGCTTTGACGCTTCTATTTCCATTACTCACAGGACGTTTCGGATATCTGGACGTAGGTCCGTTGCTAACCGGTTACTTCGGCATCATCCTGATTAGTGCCTCTTTCCTCGCACTCGGTCTGCTCATGTCGTCAATGTGCAGAAACCAACTCGTTGCGGCACTCACGAGTTTCGGTATTCTAATAACGCTCTGGGTTATCGGTGCGCTCTCAGCCCGTGGGGGTCCGATCGGAAAATTTCTCAGCTACCTGTCCCTCCCTGAACACTATGACGATTTTGGGCGTGGGGTTATCCTTCTGCAAGATGTCGTCTATTATGTTAGTTTCACGTGTGTTTGTCTGTTTGCGACGTTCAAGTCCATCGAGTCGTCAAAATGGAGGTAGCATATGGAAACTAACAAAGGCATTGCAGCCCCACTTTTTGGAATTCTTACCTTAATTTTTACTTTTGTTGGGATCGCCAATTGGATTTTCCAAGTCCGACTCGCCTTTTGGATTTGCCTGCTCCTCGCGCTCGTCTCGCTCATTATCTTTATTCGCTTGAGATTTTCGGCAGTCATGGGCTTCTTCGTCAGTCGTCAAGCCCGTTATGGTGCCAACGTTGCGTTGAGTATTGTTGGCGTTATCGGCATCGCAGTCTTCGTAAATGCGATTGTTGTACAGCGTTTTAACAAAAGGGTGGATATTACGCTTAACCAATTGTATACCTTATCCGAACAGACGCGGAAGATTCTCAAAACCGTTGACAAAGACATCCGTGTCACGGCATTTTTGGGACAAAACGTTCCCGCCCAAAACCAGCAACGTGCCAGAGACATGTTAGCATTGTATGCATACGAAACGCAATTTGTGACCGTCTCCTACGCCGATCCTTACATCGACCAACTCCTTCGCAATAAGTACGATATTCGAGTAGACGGAACAATCGTTTTTGAAAGCGACACACGGTATGAAAAGGTAACAACGATTGAAGAGCAGAAATTCACGAGTGCGATCCTCAAACTCATCAAGGACGAAACGAAAAAAATCTACTTCCTTGTCGGTCATGAAGAACACGAAATAGAGGATTTTAACAACGAAGGTTACAGTAGCCTGCGCGCCGAACTGGAGAATCAGAATTACGCTGCATTCTCGCTTTCATTTCTGACGGAACCAGACATTCCAGCGGATTGTGAAGTGCTTGTCATCGCCGGTCCAAAAACCCCTTTAAGTCGTCATGAACTCGATATAGTGGCAAAATACTTAGCACGGAACGGAAAATTGCTTCTCATGTTAGACCCGTCGCTGACTTCTGCAGAAGACACAAATAGCGGCCTCGTGCGTCTCATGAAAAGATGGGGGATCACAATAGGAAACGATTTTGTCGTCGATGAAACAGACTTTGTTCCGCTATTTGGCCCCAGTGCCCCTGTGCCAGGATTTGAATTACACGAGATTACACGGGCTATGCGGGATTTTGTAGCGTTTCCGATAACGCGTTCGGTTACACCGGCTGCCGATAGCCCGACGACCCTCAGCGTTAAATCTCTCGCGAAGACTGTGGGGGGTATCCAAGACAGTTGGGGTGAAACCGAGCGGACTCCCGACGGTACTTTCAGTACTGAACTCACCTATACCGACGGTGTGGATACCCCACCACCGGTATCTGTTGCCGTTGCGGTTGAGCAGAAGGTTAACAGCAATAGTCAAGATGAAACTACAAATGCTTCCACCCGGATTGTTGTCTTCGGGGATTCAGATTTCGCAGTAAACGCCGCCCTCCGAGAAGCCAATCGAGACCTCTTTTTAGCTACAATCAATTGGCTCACATTAGAGGAGGACCTTATTGCGATTCGTCCCCTCGATTTACAAAAACAGGCACTGCGTCAGATGCGTGTCCAAGATGTCCAGCTTATACAGATAACATCTGTTTTTCTGATACCTGCAATCGTCTTTACTGCTGGGCTCATCGTCTGGTGGCAACGTCGTAAAGGAGAAGACGTGTGAATTTTCGGACGACCTTGGTCATTATTATTCTGCTCGTAGGCACTGCTGGCGCGTATTTTCTGTTCTTTCAGGAACCGACGGATAACGGGTCAGTGGACGAAAAGCCTCCGATTCATGAGGTCTACGGTATCGCTCGCGACAGCGTCCAACAAGTGGAACTCTTGTTTGCAGACGCAGCATATCAAAATTTGAAACTGGTCAGAGAGGTCAATGGAAAATGGCAGTTACAGACCCCATTTCTGGCAAATGCGGACGACGAAAAAGTGCAACAGATGTTAGACGATATTCTCAACAAGCGCGTCAAGCACACGCTTGAAGTGCCAGAGTTGACACAGTATGGACTCGATACACCGAACATCACGCTCTCACTTTGGACAGATGGCACTCATCCGGCAGCGACCTTCTCCATCGGCAATAAAGCAATTAACTACTCGGTTTATATCAAAGAGAAATCAGAAACACACATATTTTTAATTGAATCCAGTGCGCTTGATGATCTGACGAAATCACCGACCGACCTTCGAGATCGGTCCGTCGTTAGGTTCAACCCGGAAGCGGTGTCTAATATTGCGTTTAAGTCTGAAGATGTCGGTTCATCAGCTCAATCAAGAACTGTGAATTGTGAAAAGCGAGGTGGGACGTGGCACCTTACATCTCCAATTGAAGCGAAAGCGGATGCGCAAGAAATTGAAAGGATTCTTTCGGAGTTGCTGCTATTACAAGTAGTGACCTTCAAGGCGGATGAGGCAGAGACCCTCGCCCCATCCGAATTAACAAAATACGGATTAGGGACACCGCGCATCCAAGTCCAACTCACAGATACAGATCGGACCTACGCCCTTGACATTGGCTCGACAGTCTCAACAGAAACCGGAAGTCCAAGACACGTCTATGTCAAATCAGCCGTCAGTAAAGCAGCTCTCGGTACTCTCGCCGCCGATAGCCGCTCCACTGAAGGTCCTCACGCAATCTACACTGTCCGTGATGACATCTATCACCTTCTCAATAAATCCGTTTTCGACGTGCGCGATAAGCGGGTTATTGACTTTCAACGGACTGCTACAAACCGCTTCGTCATCTCCATAAACGGGGAACAAGACGCCGTCTGCACAAAAGGCTACGATAATATATGGGAATTGCAAACACCGACAGGGAAAATAAAGGCAGACGCAAAGGCAGTGGATGACCTACTTTTTGGCGTAGACTCGCTCGAAGCCGTCGCCTTTGTTGAGTCGCCCGCTAAACATCTACAGGCTTATGGGTTAGCTGCTCCCGCAATCAAGGTTGCATTCACACAGCACGGTGAAGAAACGCCAACAACCTTACTTATCGGAGACGCTGCGGACGATGGAACCGTCTACGTCAAAGCGGAACATTCATCACAAATTGCCCGTGTTAAACGGGCACTCATTGATAAGATTGCACTCGGTCCAGCGTGGTTACGAGATAAGCAGATCCTCAATTTCCATATTGACGCTGCGATCCGACTTACAC
>JAJECD010000334.1 GCA_022822215.1 Candidatus Poribacteria bacterium
AGTAGGGTGGTTCGCGATACTCAGGGATAACAGAGAAAAATGTCTGATGAAACAGGAAGGCGCGGCTTTTTCAAGGAAGCCTTGAATCAGCTCATCCAACCCGTTGCGGAATTTCTTGATGATCAGGTCACAGACCACTTACTTGCGCCAGATGCCGAGCAACGTGTTATCTTTCGACCGCCGGGGGCATTGCCGGAAGTAGAATTCTTGGAAAAGTGTCATCGGTGTGGGAACTGCGTCAAGAACTGTCCCGCAAACGCCATTCAGCCCTTACAGAGTACCAATGCCAGCATTTCAAATACACCTTACATAGACCCTGACGAGCAGCCCTGTGTCATCTGTGATTCATTGGCGTGTATGTATGTCTGCCCGAGCGGTGCCTTACAACCTGTTTATGCCGAAGACATTAAAATCGGGTTAGCGGTTTTCACCCCAGAAACCTGTCTCCGTACAAAAGAAGTGGATTGTACCTACTGTGTTGATACCTGTCCTATTGGAAGCGACGCGATTCACCTCACGTCAGATGGCCTTGTAGAAGTGATGGATTCAGGATGCACAGGGTGCGGGGTCTGCCAATACGCCTGCCCAACTTCACCGAAGTCGATAGTTATTAGACCACTTGCGGTGTAAATATCGTCGCCTATTTTTTCTGCTATACGTTATCCTTCTCACCTTTTCCAAGAAGTATGTCTGTACTCACACAAATCCTGACGCAAGGGACTGTAGACGTTCAGCGTCTACGGGACATTAAACCGCCGCTGGAAGTAACACAAAGCCTATTGCTTTATTTTCTTGGTGGTGTTGTAATCCTCGGTTTCATAGCCCTTTCGACGTTTCTCTATATCCGGAAACGTCCGCAAACCTTACCGGTGTCTCCGACGCAAGAAGATGACACACCGTTACCGCATGACGTCGCCTATGAACAATTAGCGGCAATCGAAGCCTCAGATTGGCTCACACGCGGCGATATGGAGACGTATCACATACAAATTGCCTACGTACTCAGAGAGTATATCTATGGACGTTATCAGATTCCGGCGTTGGAGTTGACGACGACAGCCTTGCTTCGCACAATGCGACGCGCGCAGATAAATGCGCCTCACGTTGAACGGATCCAGCAATTGCTCTCGAATTGTGATAGCGTCAAATTCGCAAGTTACCAACCGAAACCCTCAGAAGCTGCCAAACGGATAGCGGATGCTCGCTGGATTGTTGATAAAACAAAGGGTTCGGACAAAAAACTTGACAGAATTTAAAAGAATATGATATGATTTAACCAAGTTTTCATAAGTTTGCATCTAAAGCCTCGGCGGGAAGCAACTCAATTCTTTTTTTCGATTCTTCATTGCCTGCCGATGGAAACGGGAAACACAGACCGAAGCGAATTTTGTGGATTCCAATACAAACATGAGTCATAGCAAGGAGGGAAACGCAACGTGTCAGATATAGCCAAACGCGTAATCCTCACTATACCTATGTATCCTGATATGGAACTTGCTGCAGCTAAGACAGCCTCTGTGCTTGCCGAATTAATGGATTTCGGCGAAGGAGAGGTCGAGGAAATTCAACTCGCGATCATCGAAACCTGTATCAACGCTTTTGAGCATAGCAAGAGCGACGATCAGGAAATTCATATTGAATTTTTGCTTATGGCGGATGAGTTGCAGTTTAAAGTTACAGATCGAGGGGTCGGTATCTCACCAGATACACTCGACGGGAGCCGTGTCCTCGGGAGCCCGGGGATGCATACCGACCTACGTAAGCGCGGACGGGGATTGCAAATTATTAGATCCCTAATGGATGAAGTGGATATAGAAAGCAGCCCTAACGGAACTACGGTGAGCGTCAAAAAGAAAAAGAGAGGATAACGGAATGTGACGTTTCGCTACATCTATAACACAATTTGGGATTCGCTGAGGATAGACCCTAAATTTGTGTTACAATTTGTTGTTCAACGATAGGTTGTTGCTACGTACTACCTTTATATCTACGGCGTAACTCGCAAGTCCATGTTAGGAAGCTAAGGAGGTAAGGATTTTGAATAAATTCGATATCCAAATCCGTGAAGACGGAGAACACGCGGTGATTGAGACGGCTGGGTACCTGAATGATGCCCTTGGCGAGCAACTCGCTGAAAAGGCAAAGGAACTCATTGGGAACGGTTACACGCAGCTCGTTATCAATCTTGAGAAAACAACGCTTATTAATAGTATCGGTATATCTATACTTATCGAAATCATTGAGGCGCTTCATGAACAGGAAGGGGCTTTGAATTTCTGTGGGTTGTCAGCTACACAGGAGCGGACTTTTCGTATGATGGCACTCGCTAAGTACGCTGGCATTTTCCCAGATGAAGAATCCGCTATCGCGAATTTATAGCCGTCCCTTACTACAGATTTGATACTTGAGGCAGATTAAAATTTATCTCTGTGCTATGTTCAGCGGCGTATTTTGGGGAACCTCTGTTCCTCTGAGTTATCGACTGCTTTGTAATAATAGATATAAAATTGCTTTGTAATGTATAGATATAACCTAAGTTGCCGCTTGTAGCACAAACTTTCCAGTTTGTGCACGTGAAGGGAATTACTGACCAATATCTGGATGCAACACATGAAAGATTTAAGCGAGCCTATTTTAGATCGCGATTTGCAGCAAACCCAAGGCGCACAAAACACCGCCGAACAGACTATGGAACGACTCATATTTAGTCTGTCCGAGTTAGAGCATTTGGGGCAAACGCTCATCTCCGGCTATAGTAACTTTAACCATTCAAGCAAAACCTATCTGCGTATTACGCTTGGAACCTTGCAAGTCACGCGGGGTGTGATTCTGCGTTACCATCCTACCGGAAACAATCTCGATGTAGTCGCATCGACACCTGAACAGGTGTTCCCCTCAATTTCTATTGAATCAGAGGAAGTTGCGAATTTACTACAACATCCAATCATTGAGAATAACGCACCCCCGGTGGGGCTTGAGGAGTTCTTTGTCCGGAGCGCCGAACTCGGTGAAACTGTTGATATCAGGCTCTGGGTGCCCCTAAAGATTCAAGATGAATTCTTGGGTATGATTGGTTTAGGGCGATTTTTGGGAAGGGAGACCTTAGTCGCATGGGAACAGGAATTGTTAACAACCCTCGCCCACCAAATTTCGATCGCTATTGCCTATTCGCGGATGGTGGAAGGTATCCAGAGCGAGAAGTTTCGCCTCTTCATGCTCGCTGAGAGCGCACCACAAATTTGTCAGCTCTTGCAGCCTGAAGATGCTGCAGAGCAGGTCGTCCTACAAGCCGTTTCGTTTTTGGATGCCAATGCTGGCGCACTCATGCTCACACGCCCAGAACAGCAGGAACTTGAACTGAGTTATGCCTTTCCTGAGACATTGGTTGAAGGCTCCACAGCACAGCAGAACGGTAATGAACTTGTTATCTCGTGTGGAGAAGAGACACCCCCGGCCCAAGAAGCAACATCCGTCGATATGCTGAAATCTGTTGCCAAGGATGGGTTGCCCGGGCACTGTTTGCCGGAGTCGGATACGCTTTTCGGGGGCAAGAATTTGATGGCGGTCCCTATCTCTGGACGTGATGGTGATGTTTTAGGCGTTCTTGTTGTCGGGGACAAGGAAGAACGCGGCGGGAGGATCGCACCTTTTACCGATGAAGATGTGGTTTTACTCGACTCTTTTGCCAAGCAGGCTGGCGTGGCAATTGAAAACGCACACCTCCATCAGGAAGCACTTGAGGCACGCCAATTGCAAGCGGAAATGGAAGAGGCACGCAAAATCCAAGAAAACCTCATTCCAGACGATCTCCCTGACATTCCCGGTTATGAAGTCGCAGGGCACTATGAACCCCGGGGTCCCGTCGGTGGAGACTATTATGATTGTATTGCTTTACCTACTGGACATTGGGGACTTTCGATCGCTGATGTTTCTGGAAAGGGAATGCAAGCAGCGCTGCTCATGGCAACCTTGCGAGCCGGACTCATCTCTGAATTATCTCGTGTTAATACACTCACATCAGGAGACACTGAAAATGGGGTGTGCCCATCAGCCATTTATCTGGAACTCACTGAAATGGCGATGACACTCAATTCGCTCCTTTACGCCAGCGGCACGGAAGAAAAATATGCGACTTTCTTCTATAGCCATCTTAATCCCGAAACAGATATCCTGACAACCCTCAATGCCGGTCATAATCCGCCACTCCTCGTGAAAAAAGATGGAACCTGCAAGTGGCTCGGTGAAGAGGTCGGCGGGATCCCACTCGGAATGTTTCCAAATGATATGGTCTCAAGTATCGCTGAATATGAAGCCGAACATATCGAACTCGTTAGTGGCGACGTGGTCATATATTATACGGACGGTGTCACGGAAACGGTTAACATTGAGGATGAGTATTATGAGGAAGAGCGGCTGGTTGAGGCATCAAAGGCATGCAAAGATGTGAGTGCTGACGCGATCCGAGAGCATCTCCACGATGCCGTAATGAAATTTCAAGGCGAAGCCGATCAGTTTGACGACCTAACACTGCTCATCTTAAAAAAGAAATAGGATGTCATTTCGAGCGATATAAAGGGCGTAATTATAGATGCAAAGCCAGTCAGAGGGACGCAGATTCCTAAATCCATCAATTCTCGCACGAATCGGGAATCTTGAATTGATTGCTAAATTCGTCGTCGAAGGTTTTATTTCAGGCCTCCATAAAAGCCCATATCATGGATTTAGTGTCGAATTTGCCCAGTATCGACAGTATATGCCCGGTGATGATACCAAACATATAGATTGGAAAGCCTATGCTCGGACGGATAGATACTATATCAAGCAGTTTGAGGAGGAGACCAATCTCAATTGCTACCTGCTTCTGGATACCAGCGAATCTATGGCGCACCCGGTAGATGATATACCCGAAAACGATGCGACGGATCAGGGAACAGCTGCACAGACCTTGACAAAACTCCAATATTCCAGCTACCTGATCGGGTCACTTGCCTACTTTATGGCAAAGCAGCGGGATGCCATTGGGTTCGCTTATTTTGATGATACGCTTCATCAGTATTTCCCCGCAAGGAGTAGCACCTCACACCTGCATTCTATCTTGCTCACATTGGAAACCTTACAAACCGCGAAAACCACCCGAATGGGAATGCCACTGCATCAAGTCGCAGAGCGCTTGACAAAGCGCGGGTTAGTCCTTTTTATCTCAGACCTTTATGATGAAAATCAGGAGGAGGTTCTCTCTGGTCTCGAACATCTCCGATATGAGGGACATGAAGTGATTGTTTTTCACGTCCTTGCACAGCAGGAAATTGATTTCGCTAACTTTGAGACCGGACGAAGTTCCGAAGCCCTTATCCGTTTTATTGATGCAGAAAACGACGATGAGATTATCACGACACCACAAGCGATTCAGGAGAGTTATCTGAATAATTTCAACGCATTTCTTGATACCTACAGGCTCGCACTACGGCAAGCGGATATTGATTATAACCTGGTAACCACAGCGACACCGATTGATTTCGCACTCGCCTCCTATCTTGCCAAACGGCAAGGGATTCTTTGAAAGATTTTCAGTTGTTAGTTATCAGTACCCAGAGGCGGTTAGAATTAACCGAAAACCACCGTGAAACGAAGTGGAACGGTGACCAGATTTAATAGTTAAAAATGTTTGGATTAGGATTTTTAGCACCCTTATTTGTAGCAGCCGGTGTCATAGGCGCGTCAATTCCGATTATTTTACATCTGTTGAATCGGGAGCGTGCAAGGCAGCTCATATTCAGTACAGTGCGTTTCATTCAGATGTCGCATCAGACGAACGTCCGCCGACATAAACTGAAACGTTGGCTACTCCTACTGATGCGTATTCTGATATTAGCACTGCTCGGTGTGGCATTTGCGCGACCCTTTTTCGCTGCATCCCCTGTCATTACGCAGAAAATTGGTGGAAAACGAAACACTGTTATTATTCTTGATACCTCCTATAGTATGCAGTATAAGGAAGTCTTTGAAGATGCCAAAGCAGAAGGCACCAAAATTCTGGGTGGGCTTGATTCAACGGATGCAGCGTGCCTCTTCCTTTCATCAGATTAAGCACGGGTCGTCGCGCCGCTCGGTTCAGAATTCTCGCATCTCAGATCGGCTTTAAATGCAGCGGAAGTTACCTATGAACCCACAGATTATTTAGATGCCTTGCAAACCGCAAATGAGATTCTTGAATCTATTCCTATCGGACAGAAGCAGGTGTATCTCATCAGCGATATGCAAAAGCGGGGGTGGGAGAACTTTATCGAGACGGACAAACTCAATCCTGATGTCCAAATTGAGTTTATTAATGTCAGCATCGAACAGCCCAGGAATCTCGCTATTACAGGGATCAGCGTGCCACCTGTTATTTTGAACGAGCAGCAAGCATCGCATCTTATCGCTCGCGTCCACAACTACGGGGATGAACCTGTTGAAAGTTTACCCGTTCGCCTGTTTATTGATGAAAATATGATTCAAACCGTCTTGCTCGACATTGAACCAGATGACTTAGCAGATGCCGCCTTCAAGATTGCCGTGTCTGATAGATGGCAAGACGAGGCGACACATACGGGATGGGTTGAACTTCCAGAAGACGCACTTGCAGTTGACAACAAACGCTATTTCACCTTACAGAGTCTACAGTCTATCAAGGTGCATGCTGTCGGGAACACGTCTGGGACGCGCGGCTCGTTTCAAAAACCAGAGACCTTCTTCATGAAAATGGCGTTTACAGCCGGAAGTGATGCCGTTCCAATTGATTTCAGCGAGTCGACAACTGTTCCCAATGCAACGACGCTTGCACGTACCGATGTGCTTATCCTTGCCGATGTTGCGCGATTCTCTCCAACTGAAGCGGATCGCATCAAAACTTACGTCGCAGCAGGCGGCGGCTTGATTGTGACAGTGGGTGATAATTTCGATGCTGATGTCTATGAACAACACCTCGGCGGCGCGGCGGGTTTGATGCCGTGCAACTTCGTTCAAGCCGTTGGAGATGCCTTTGATCGTGAACAGTTCCGGGTCCTGGCAACTGTGAAGTATGAACACCCAATTTTTGCGCCGTTTAAAGAACCGAACCATGGTGATTTCGGGAAGGCACGGTTTTACAAAGTTTTTCAAGCCGTCCCGACAACAGAGGCAACCGTCATCGCAACTTATGATGATGGGAGTCCGGCACTTTTTGAAAAATCTTACGGCAACGCCGGTATGAGGACTCCCGGGCGTGTTCTCTGCTTTACCTCGACAATAGACCGGGAGTGGAACGATCTACCGATACGGGCTGTTTATCTGCCTTTCTTGCATGAGGCAATTAAATATCTCGCACTCAAGGATGTAGAGACAAGTCCGGATTATCGCGTTGGTGATAGCATTGAACTCGATGTTGAAACTGAGACGGCTGGAGGCGGACGGGACCCAGTGGTCGCCGTCTTCAACCCAAACAGTGTCGAAACTCGTTTGCAGTCCGACAAAAATAACACCACTACAAGCGTCTTTTATACAGACACGACGATACCGGGCATCTATTCCATCCACGCATCCGGCACTGCGTCTCGCTATTTTGTGATTAACACAGATGCAACAGAATCTGACCTCGCCGCGCGTGATGTGGAAGAACTTACGAGTATGTTGAAAGGGACTGTGGATGAGTCCGCTGAGGACACACCTACCGCAGAACTCATCGCACAGTACCACGAGGGTGTTGAGAACAGACAGGATGTCTGGATGTATCTCATGTTAGCAGTCTTTGCTCTGGCGGTAACAGAGATGTTTCTGGCAAATCGTGTTTAGTTGTAGCATAGGCTGTTAGCCTGTGCCTCCGTAGGGGCTGGGTCCCCCAGCCTGATGTCCACCGAATGTGCAATTAATTATGGGGTCCAGCATAAAAAATGAACTTTGAACCAAGTGCACCCATTGAAGTGCCAAAAATCGTATCTGACGAACAGATCCAATCTTTTGTCCAAGGCGGTTATCTCGTTGTCCCGGATCTGCTGTCTCTCGATGAAGTAGAGGAGCTCCGGCAGGATACCGTGACGCTCGCTAAAGGCGGGTATCCGTGTGAGAGCCTGAAACCGCTCCCTAACGCTGTTAGTGATGACGAGGCTATCGGTCGTATCCTTTGCATTCATCAGCCACACTTTGTCAGTTCTATTATTGAAAGATACGTCAAGCACCCAAAAATATGTGGTATCTTGAGCCAGATAACCGCTGCACATCTACCATATTGGGATGGAAGCGTCAAGTGTATGCAGTCAATGTTGTTTGTTAAACCTCCCAATTTTCAAGGACAGGCGTGGCATCAGGACGAAATTTATATTCCGACCCGCGACCGTTCCCTGATTGGCGCGTGGATAGCCATGGACGATGCAACGATAAAGAATGGGTGTTTATGGGTTCTCCCTGGCTCGCATCGCCGCGGATACCTCTACCCTCAGAAACCTCACGAAAATCCCGATGAGTTCGATTTTACGCCGGAGAGTTACGGTTTTGATGAGACCGATGAGGTACCTGTTGAGGTTACGACCGGCACTTTGGTGTTTTTCAACGGTTATCTCCTCCACCGTTCTCGTAAAAACCGTGGAGATACATATCGACGGGTCTTGGTGAGCCATTACTGCAATTCATGGTCGCTTTTACCGTGGTCAATCCAGGAGGGCGAGCGTCCCGCCAGTGCTGATCGACGTTGTGTCATCCCGGTCTCTGGTGTTGATCCGTATGCATGGAAGGGATATGATCCAGCACCTAAAAATGTGCACCTACGTACCTGCAAAGCCGTTGAGGAGGCGGAGGCATCGGATGCAAGTTGAACAAATTTCTGAACTTACGCAAACATTGGAAACGATGATGCAGCGGATTGAGACAGGCGAAGATATAATGGAGCAGTTGGAAGACATTGATGTACTGTCTCAGGAGCTCGCACCGACAGCACCTAAGATGCTTCTACACTATCTTGAGCGAAAAAGTTATACCAAGGCATTAGAATTTCTCAGAGCCTTATAGTAGAATAGCCATCAGTTTTAAGGCTGTCAGCAGTCAGTTAAGTCGTGTGGCAGTTGCGGACGTTTGTCCCTTTCCTAAGCCTCTCTTTGCTGATTGCTAAGAGTGGAGCGTAGCGGAGCGCCCTGATAGCCGATAGCCATAACTGATAGTCAATACATGGAGATCAAGGATGGAAAGAGAAGATGGACGGCAATCGAATGAGATGCGTCTCGTCACAATCAAACGACACTATATTAAACATGCCGAAGGTTCAGTCCTTATCGCAACAGGGGACACCCATGTGATCTGTACCGCCTCTGTTATAGATCAGCAGCCGCGTTTCATGCGTACGCAACGGATCCGGAATAAGGGCTGGGTAACGGCAGAATACTCGATGCTACCGCGTTCTACCTCTGAGCGAATGCAGCGGGAAGTCACCCGTGGCAGCATCGGTGGAAGAACGCAAGAAATTCAACGCCTGATCGGTCGTTCCTTACGCGCTGCTGTTGACTTATATGCACTGGAAGAGCGAACAATCTGGGTAGATTGTGATGTTGTTCAAGCCGATGGTGGGACACGCACAGCCGCTATTACTGGCGCTTTTATCGCTTTATGGGATGCCTGTCGTGGACTTGTAGACAGGAAAAAAATCAAAAACTTTCCGATCACCGATAACGTTGCCGCGACCAGTGTCGGGTTGATTAAAGGCGAACCGATGTTGGATCTCTGTTATACCGAGGATTCAACTGCTGATGTTGATATGAACGTCGTTATGAACGGAAGCGGGAAGTTTATAGAAATACAGGGCACTGCCGAAGAGAGCCCGTTTTCGCGTGAGGATTACGACCAGATGTTGGATCTCGCTGTTAACGGTATCCAAGAGCTCATTCGATTACAGAATCGCATGATGGTAGAGGGTTTAGATGAAGCTTGTATTGGCAACGCGTAATCAAGGCAAAGTCCGAGAACTTGCGAAGGGGCTATCGGCTATCGGCTATCGGCTGTCAGTAGATTGTAGCGTTGTTGCTAACGATTGCAGTCCGCACAACGATCTTGCGCTGAAAGCCAAAAGCGCAGCGACCCGAGAGCCGACAGCCATTCAAGTTATATCCTTACAGTCCTATCCTGACGCGCCAGAAGTCGTTGAGGACGGGATAACATACGCTGAAAATGCTATTAAGAAAGCATCTGTAATTGCCCAATATACTGGGCATCTTACACTTGCTGACGATGCAGGATTGGAAGTCAACGCCCTTCATGGGGCACCCGGTGTGAACTCCAAACGTTGGGTGGGTGAAGATGCAACGGATGCAAAACGGATTGCAAGCCTCCTTGAAGCTCTTAAAGGTGTTACAGATCGGCGGGCCCGTTTTGTCGCCGCAATCGCAGTCGTGCGTCCGGATACGGATCCTGAAGTTGTTATCGGTATTTGCGACGGACGCATCACGCATACCCCTGCTGGTGAGAGTGGGTTCGGGTATGATCCGATATTTGTACCCGATGGCTACGAACAGACCTTCGCAGAATTGGGAGAAAACATAAAAAATCAAATTAGTCACAGAGCCAAGGCATTGCAACAGGCACTTGCCTTAATTGAATAGTTGTTAGTTATTGGTTATAAGTTAAGAGGGTTTCTTGTAACAATTCACCCCTTGGGAGATCCAGGAAGCCGTGAATTGTTACAAACACCTCTTAACCAACAACCGACGACTGACAACTGACAACCATTAAACGAGGAGAAAATGGCGGCACTTAACGATTTACGGAACGGATTGGTTATCCGACTTAACGATACGATTTACACTATAGTTGATTGTCAACACGTCAAACCGGGGAAAGGCAGTGCCTTTGCTCGCACAAAAATTAAGCGCGTTAGCGATGGGGCTGTCTTGGATCGGACGTTCCGTTCCAATGAAGACATTGAGACCGTGCAGGTCAGGGATCATCGGATGCAGTATATGTATAGGGACGGCGATAGTTTGTGGTTTATGGACAACGAAACCTTTGAGCAACATTCGCTACTTGTAGAATTTGTTGGTGATAACTTGAAATTCCTAAAGGAAGGCGAGACGGTCACTATCAAAATGGAGGAGTCAACCCCTCTTGCACTTGAACTTCCTAACTTCGTTGAACTCCAAATCGTTGAGACGGACCCAGGGTTACGAGGTGATACGGTGAGTGGTGGTTCAAAACGTGCTACGCTTGAGACTGGCGCGGTTGTTAACGTCCCCCTATTTGTTCAAAACGAAACGCGCATCAAAGTTGACACGCGTACTGGAAAATATGTAGAAAGGATATAGGAGCTGTTGGCTTTCGGCTTTCGGCTTTCGGAAACCGAGTACAGTTTGTAACCAGCTTCACTTGCTTGGTGTATGCCAAGACTCGAAAATTGTTACAGACTGCCTCTTAACCGACTGCCGACTGCTGACTGCTGATAGCCAATAAACAAATGCGTGAAAATAAAGCTAAGGGCAAATCCCAATCTACGGAACAAGACTTCAGCGGCGTGCTGGAACTCGTTGAACAACTGGCAGCGATTCTGGAGCGCACTGACCTTACGGAAGTCCGCATCCGTGAAAATGAACTGGAAGTCCAAGTTTCCAGACACCCCGGGAGTTCATCTAAGTATGAAAATCTTCCCTTACAACCGGTGGAAACGGGCATCGCGGTGAGTCCTCAAAGCCTACCTGTTGAGGATGTGGATATGGCAGAGGGTGAGCAGGTCGAAAATATCTTCATCAATGCGCCGAT
>JAJECD010000388.1 GCA_022822215.1 Candidatus Poribacteria bacterium
CATCGTAAGTTTGCGTGTTTTCATGAAAATTGCTACGCGTTTTCCGTAAGGGAAGTCGCTTCTCCTTTAAGTAATAAAATAGTATGGCATTTAGAAACTGAGGCACGAAAACAGAGTCTCACAAAACCAGATACCGTATCTACCATCCGCCACGTTCCGCGACAAACGCATCCACCTCAGGCAGCGTTGGCATAAAGTTAGCACAACCGTGCCGTGTTACGACAATCGCACCGGTTACATTACCGAGGCGTGCAGACTTTTCCCAACCCCAACCGCTGAGGTTCCCATAGACAAAACCACTGGCGAAGGCATCTCCAGCACCGAGGGTATTGTAAACTTCGACAGGAAACGGTGCTGCATGAACGACCTCACCGTTTGCCAAATGTACATCTGCCCCCTCAATACCGCGCTTCACGATCAGGGCATCTGGACCTGCACCTAAGAGAGTCTGAATAGCGACCCCCATATCCCCTTGAATCGTAGGATTTGAAATTTGGGAGTGCTCAATTGTGAGCTGCGAAACATTCGTAAGCGTAGCCGCTTTGATTTCTTCCTCTGTCCCGATAGCGATGTCAATATAACGTAAGGCAGACCGAATAACAACCCCAAATGCTCTGGGGTCGTGCCACTGATCCGCCCGAAAATCGAGGTCTAAAAAGACCCTCTTTCCCAATGCTTTTGCTTGCTCCGCCGCATAGATCGTTGCGCTACGACTCGGCTCTTTGCTCAAACCCGTTCCCGATATTAACACAGCTCGACTCTCAGCAATCGGTGCAGCGAGAACGTCATCAATTGTCAGTTCAATATCCGCACAATTATCTCGGTAATAGATTAACGGGAACCGATCTGGTGGTTCAATACCGAGGACAACAGCACTCGTCCGATGCCCAGGTTTGCAAGGGATAAACTGCGTCTCAACCCCCTCGTCATTCAAAAACTTGAGGAGAAACTCTCCAACCGGATCCTCGCCGACAGCTGTAAGTAACGCAGCCCGCAGCCCAAGCCTTTGTACACCAACGCTGATGTTGGTAGGACACCCACCAACGAAGGCACCAAAACTTTTAATGTCCGTGAATGGAGCTCCGATGTCATTGGCATAGAGGTCTATAGAGCTCCGTCCGATTGTAAGAATATCGTAAGTTTCCATTTTTTTTGCGACAAGACTCGCTTTCAAGCACCCGCCGCATTTCTAAATTTTTGACTTTCCTCGGCAAATTTACAGGTTAACAAAAAAGCATCATTCCCACACGCGATCAATTGAACACCACGCCTCAACCACTGTTCACCACTTTCAAAATCGTTGACATAACAACCCAAGGGCACATTGTATCGCTGTGTAAGCGCGATGACTTTTTTGATTGCATCCAGAAGCAACGGATGCTCAAGTTCACCGGAAATCCCCATAGAAGTCGATAAGTCATAGGGGCCAATAAAGATAACATCCAACCCACCAGTGGCGAGAATGTCCTCCAAGTTTTCAACCGCTTTGACGGTCTCAATTTGTCCTATGCTAAGGATCTCCTCATTTGCGCGACGCACATACGCCTGGGTATCAAGTTTTGTAAAGTCCCCATAGTCGGTATGTCCGATACCGAACGCGACCCCTCGGTCCCCTTCAGGTGCGTACTTCGTCCAGTTTCGGATTTTTTCAAGATCTTCACCGGATTCAACCCGTGGAATCATGACCCCTGTTGCCCCAGCGTCAAGGATGCGAGAAACAAAATGGCGTTCAAGGACCGGCACACGCACAATACAGGGTAAATTTGCACCGCGTGCGTCCCGAATTATGCGTCCCATCGTTTCTATAGAAAACGAACTATGTTCCAGATCAGCAACAATAAAGTCTGCCCCAGCACTTGCCAAAAGCGTCGCAATTGCGGAGCCTCCAAATTCAAGGACAAACGTCCCTATAAGAACCTCTCCGCGCTTTAAAGATGCTTTCACGTCGTGCTCCTTTAACTTTCAACAGGGATTTCCGAGATAAGTTTTTGTGCCTCACTCACGACCTTTGTGGGTGCCGACATCTTCTCACCTATCATCATGATTAACATATAATAGTCATAGGCGATCTGTAATTCACGATTCAGATGCGCACTCTCAGCGGCGTTGAAATAGCAGACAGTTGCCATTCTGTGGCACTCTTCAACAAGGGCTGGCAGATTTGCGTAACTATGATTGAAGGCAGCCAGGATATAAGATTTCCCGGCTTCTTCCCATGAGCGTTGGAGTTCAAATTGGCGTCCAAGGCGGGTGTAGTAAATCCCACCATTTTTCGCGTTTTTTCTGGCAAGCCGAATTTTTTCAGCAACCGTATACGCGAATCTTGAACGCGTATAACAGTTGGCGACAAGCTCGAGATTATCCTCTTTGACAAAGTTGCGCGCCTGCTTCTGGTAAAATTTTCCGAGTTTATTATAGAGGGCGTGACACTGCCGCATCCGTCCTTGTTGCTGGTAAATTTGGATTTTTTGGAAAATATGAAATGCTTCTTCTTCGTGCGGATACTGGATATCAATATGGACTTGATCCAGCAAAAATTCTGGCGACGCTTCCTCAATTACCGCCCGATAGCTGCCCGATGCTTTAACTTGCGGTTGAATCGGCACTATATCGGTTTCCGCCTCTTCACGGGTCAGTTCCTGGCTATCAAGCCACGTACGAAGCACAGCATTTTCGTTGTCCGGCAATTTCTGAATGAGTGTGATGATTTCTTCGACAGTCGGACTCGCTGCTAAAGGCGGGGTCGTGATATTAAGCTGCCGGAACACGTTATCAACGATTCTAATTAACCCTTGGTCGTCCAGACAAAGCCGAGTCGCTTTCTGGACTTCTTCAAAAACGCCCATGTAGTCTTGGCTCTCAATGTAGCGTGTCGCAAGTGTATAATGTTGATGGATTTGGGCAACCAACTTCTCACGCTTATTATTTTCCTCTTTCCGCCGCTGCTCAAAAAAGAGGTTTTGATTCATTCGTTCCGCGACTTCGAGAGGTAAGCGGAAGGCTTTGCGGTATCGTTCAAGTGCCTCCGCCAATCTTGGATTGCTGGAATTGACGCTGGCATCAATAAGCTGCGAAGCCTGTTTGACGTACTCATCTCGGCGGATACGATCTAATTCATCGTACATTTCACTTGCATTTTGATGCCGTTCAGAGAGTTGGCGATGGAGTGCCTTTTGTAAGAAAGTCCGAAGTACCTCTGGACATCTATCGATTTCTTCTATTTCTCCGGCAGCCTTCTTTTTATCCATCTCCTTGTTCTCACCTGAAAATGGAAATCGGCCCGTCACGGCTTGATACAAAATGAGCGCTGTGGAATAGAGGTCTGCCCGATAGTCATAAGATCCATAGTGTTGTTCGGGTGCCATGTAGCGACGCGTCCCCGCCATTGTTTCAGCAAACTCGGTAGTTTCGCCAAAAATACGGGCGATACTGAAATCCGCAACCTTCGCCTGTTTATCGGTCGTGAGCAATATATTTTGCGGCTTAATGTCGCGATGCATAATTTTGTGAGCATGTGCTGCTTTGAGTCCACGGCAGATATCCAAACCAATATTAATTGTATCCGTTAGCGAAAGCGAACCTTCCTGCATCAGCTCATGAAGGCTTTTCCCTTCAACATATTCCATCACGATCCAGGCGACATAGTCATCCGTGCCCGGTTCAACTGTATGAATCGAGACGATATTTGGATGTCCCCAAATTTTTGACATCGCTTGAAATTCACTTAGCAAAAACTTCATCCTACCTGCCGGATATGCTGTTTTTGCTAAGGCTTTGATGGCAACGTCCCGATTCGTCATCTCTTCGCGGGCGCGAAAAACCGACGAGAATCCTCCTGAATTCAGATACTCCAGCAATCTATATTTACCTAAAATTAATTGGTCAATCTGCATAACAGCATCTTCAAGAGTTTAGAGCAGACAATAAAAGGGATGAGATACAATTTCCTAATATTAAAGTTAACAGAATTAACATTAATTGTCAACAAAAAAATCAATTTTTTCTGAATCCAAGCCAAGTTACCCTTGTAACCGAGCGCGTTGCACCTCGGTACACAGTTTTTTCGCGCGTTCTGTCAGAGATTCAAATTCACCGGCTTCAATGAGTTGATTATTAACCAAGGCACTGCCAACTCCCAATGCTGTGGCACCAGCCCTGATAAATTCGCCAGCGTTTTCAACATTAATGCCACCCGTCGGCACAAGAGGAATATGAGGGAGCGGGGCTTTTATATCTTTTATATATGAAGCACCAACCCCACTCGATGGAAACACCTTGACATAATCCGCACCGGCTTCCCATGCCATCAAAATCTCTGTTGGCGTAAAAGCACCTGGAATAACGACTTTGCCGTAGCGATTACAGATCTCAATGACAGCTGCCTTAGTAACGGGACTGACAATGAACTCCGCGCCTGCCAGCATCACAGCGCGCGCGGTCTCCGCGTCTAAGACTGACCCGGCACCAACGAGAACGGAATCTCCATACGTTGATGCTACATCACTAATGACTTGAAGCGCATTCGGGGTCGTCATTGTCACTTCAATTACATCAACGCCACCGGCGTGGATTGCCGCGGCAGCATCAATTAACTCATTTGCACTATTCGCACGAATTATAGCGACGATACCAGAGGCTTCGATCCGTCGCATCTGTTCCAACTTTGTCATAAATACCCTCAATTAGATCGCTACGCTTTCAGTTTATAGTTGTTAGTTGCTGGTTAAAACGTGTGGCAGTTGCCAAAACTTTCACCTGCCACAACGAGTGACTATAAACTATTAACTATTCGCTACATTGAGTAGCAAATATTTTTATTGCGATTTATTTGTCAATATGTTAGTATAAAAAAATCAAATAGAAATTCCAGTTCGCAAATTCTCGCTAATTTCGTATAATCAAGAGCAAGTTTCGGATCGCCAATTCTACCGACAGATTGCTTCATAATAAAGAATGGAAGTTGTTCCACTACTCCCTTACCTAATCAGTTTGCCAGGGTTACTCATTTTGTCCGGCTTCTTTTCGGGATCTGAGACTGCTTTATGCGCGCTTACGCAGGTGCAGATTGAGCGTTTTCGTTTTGAAAAGGGCAGAACGTCTGCTATTGTCAACTTCGTTGACAACCCGCCGAGATTATTTATTACTGTTCTGCTTGGTAATAATCTTGTAAACGTCTCATTTGCAATTCTCATGCTGTGGCTCGTCAAGCGCGCCTTGCCCGAAAGTACGGAAGTACTCCAATTTGCCGTAGCTACAGTCCTGAGTGTCGTTCTTATGCTCATCTTTGGTGAGATGGCACCAAAGACCTATGCAATTAAACACCCCGAGACCTTTGCAAAAATAACAGCCCCACCTTTGTGGATATTTTCGATCTGCATTACACCGCTACGCGTGTTACTGCGACACATTATCGACTTCCTCACTCCCATATTTACTGGACACACGCCTGATACCGAACATCTCACCGCTACAGATTTCAAAGAGATTGTCAACACCTACCACGAAGAAGCACTCCCCGAAGGTGAACGGGCAATTGTGAGCAATATCCTTGAATTACGCGACATTGAAGCCAGAGAAATTATGGTGCCTCGGACAGAAGTCGTCGCAGTCCCTACATCTAATACCATCCAAGAAACCCTGAAACAAGCAAAAGATTCAGGGTTTTCACGCATCCCAGTCTATCGAGACCAGATTGATAATATCTGCGGAATCTTCTATGTCAAAGACTTTCCACTTTGGCGGCACGCCTCAGTGAATTCACTCACCCTTGATGCATTCCTCGAAAAACGAGATACAACCCCCAACGCGCCTACTAACGCACCTCTTATTCGAGAACCCATTTTGGTGCTTGAAACCCGTAAAATCGGTGTGTTACTGCTACAACTTAAACATGAAAAAACAAAAATGGCGATTCTCTTAGATGAATATGGCGGCGTTTCGGGCATCGTTACAACCGAAGATATCGTTGAACAGGTAGTCGGCGACATCATCGACGAACATGATAGAGATGAATCTTTACCTGATTTCGTTGAACACTCCACAGACCCATTGTTACTCGAAGTCTCCGGCAGGATGAGCATCCGAGAACTCAATCATCAATTTGACGAACTAAAACTCAGTGAAGATGACGTTGACACCATCGGTGGTTATGCTTTTGGACTCTTCGGTAGAATCCCTTCAGTCGGGGAATCATACACCGACGAAAACGGCATCAAATTTGAAATAACGGCTACAGCGGGCAATGTCATCACAAGCCTATTTATCAAGCTGCCAGTTACGCCGAAAGTGGAAACGTAACAATTGAAAATTCTCTTCCTATCCCTCTTTTTAATGGGTGCCAGTGGCACAGCGCAAATCGCGGTGCTCAGTTCATTTGCGGTTGCAGTGCTCGTCTGCCTCGTTCTATCGGCTTTCTACTCCGGTTCAGAGACAGCTCTCGTATCGGTTAACAAAATCCGACTTAATCAACTCGTCGAATCCGATGACACCAAAGCAAGCATTATTCACCGCTTAGTTGAATCCCCGCAGCGGATGCTTGCACTCACCTTAGTTGGAACGAACCTTGCAAATGTGCTTATCGCACAACTTGGTGAAGGGCTTGTCGCACGTGGACTTCCGAACCTTGCGGTAAGTTTACAAGGATTAATCGCGACTGCTGGTATAACGGCACTGCTTCTGATTTTCGGAGAAATTTTACCGAAAACCATCTTTCGAGTCAAAGCCGATACCTTAGCAATACGTTATGCCTACCCGCTAAGGGTTTCTGAGATGATTTTCAAACCCCTTATCTATCTCGTCCAAAATCTCACACAATTTCTCATCAAACTCATAGACAGAAGTGCCCGCACCCAAAGTCCTGACGCCCAACGTGAAGAATTACGGCTTCTCGCAATTATTGGTGAACGTTCAGGAAACCTACTTACAGACCAACGTAGGATGATTCATAGCCTGCTTAACCTTCAAGACCGAACGGTGGCTCAAGTCATGATTCCGCTTGTTGATATCGTTGCCATCGAAAAAAACACAAAATGCGAAGATTTTTTGCAAATCGCCGCTGACTCCGGCTTTTCGAGAATCCCAGTCTACGAAGAACACATCTATAACATTATTGGGATCATTAACCTCTTAGATGTTATTTACGATGATGTTCCGTCAGATAACACTGGCAACAACTCAAGTGCTTCGGGAAAAGACCAAGAACGGACTCGGACAAATCAACCTGAAACAGTGGAGCCTTTTATCCGCACGACCCTGCACTTTGTTCCCGAATCAAAAAATATCAATGCCCTTCTCAAAGAGATCCAAGACACACGACACACCATGGTATTTGCTGTGGATGAATATGGCGGCACCGTTGGACTTGTTACCGTCGAAGACCTTGTTGAAGAAATTGTTGGTGAATTCGCCGATGAACGTGATGAACCGGATTTCATCCGCTTAATCGCCCCGAAAATCCTCGAATGTGATGGAAGAACCGAAGTCAATCTGCTCAAAGAACAGTACCGACTCCCAATCCCTGAAGGCGATTATGAAACAGTCGCAGGCTATATTTTGGAGCGCACCGGAACTATCCCAGAAACTGGAACCGAACTCAAATTACGGGATTCCGTCATTACAGTCATAGATGCCGATGAACGTGCTATCCGCAAAATTCGTATCTCACGGAAGGTTGGAAACTTTACGTCTTGAAGCACACTGCGTCAAAATTATATAACCGAGACTGATAGACTTAGCAACCAATACTATTAAAGAATTCCCAACGGTGGCATCACGACAATTTCCTCGGTTACCATACCCGAGGGTTGTTGGCAAACCGAGACGACCGTATCGGCTACATGGTCTGGTTTAAGCATCTGTTCAAAATCCGGATGTTGCGGAATATCATCCCAAAATGGCGTATGCACCGAACCCGGGAGTACAGCAGTTACTCGAATATTCTGTTGGCGGACTTCGCTTGCTAAAACCTTTGTAAATGCCAACGCGCCTGCCTTCGCGGCACAATACGCACTTGATGCTGCAAACGGAACTTTCGCAGCGATCGAAAGCACATTAATAATCTGCCCACCGCCTTGTGCTAACATCGGTGAAAGCGCGGATTGCGTGCAAAGATAAATCGCCTTTAAGTTAGAGTTAAGGACTGCATCCCAATCACTTGGTGTGAAATCGACGACCGTCCCAAAACGACCAATCCCGGCATTGTTAATCAGGATATCTAAGCGTTGGTAGACATCCAGCGTCTTTTGGACAAGCCCTTGCACCGCCACTGTGTCGGTGACATCCGTTGGCACAGCGAGTGCTTCGGCACCACTTTCTCTCAGACCCACTGCCACCTGTTCAAGTGGCTCAGGGGTCCGAGCAGCCAGCACAACTTTCGCGCCAGCTGCAGCCAAACCAAAGGCGATCGCTTTACCAATCCCTTTTGATCCGCCGGTAATCACTGCAACTTTTCCGCTAAGCGTCCCTATATCCGCTTGATTGGGATGGGTGGGTGGAACCATGCTTATCTCCACATTTCGATTTGCATTTGAACTTTAGGTCGATTCAGGTATCCATAAGGACCCAAAGATTTATGTTAGGATATCTGGATACACCGCAAAAACTCTGCACGCGTTGAACTATCCTCTCGGAAGGTTCCTAACATGACATTTGTTGTCATCTTCGGTGCTTGTTTCTGCACGCCGCGCGCCATCATGCAGAGATGTTGCCCTTCTATCACTACGGCAACACCCCGTGGATTGAGTGCGGTTTCCAGTGCCTCGGCGATCTCACGTGTGAGCCGCTCCTGTACCTGCAAACGCCGAGAAAACATATCTACGATACGCGGAATTTTACTCAGACCGATAATCCGATTGTGTGGGAGATACCCAACATGACACCTGCCCCAGAACGGCAGAATATGATGTTCGCAGAGACTGTAAAATTCAATATCTTTGACGATCACCATTTCATCATAATCCTCGTCAAAGATAGCCTTGTTCAAAATTTTATCAATATCTTGCTGGTAGCCGCTGGTTAGGAACTGCATCGCTTTGGCAGCACGACTCGGTGTCCTCACAAGACCTTGACGCTTTGGGTCTTCACCTAAATTTTCAAGAATGTTGGTGAAAAGTTCCTCTAATTCGGGGTTAGAAGCCCCCTGCTTAAGCTCCATTATGTTAAAATGGTCTCCATTCCACTATTTTAACTGCGTCTACTAAAAAAACAGATTACTCGCCGTAGTAATCGAAATGATTTTTCGGCGTTTCCCGCAAACGAAGGCGATGTAAAACCACCGGACGCAAATTCGGTTCCAGTACATCCCATAGCACTTTGACGAAGTTTTCCGAAGTCGGATTAAGTTTTTCAAATTCAGGGGTATCAAGATTCAGGTGTTTATAATCAAAGCGTGTGTAAACCTGTTTCTGAACGACTTCATCGAGAAAATCCCCGCCTGCAACCAACCCAGTTCTTGTATCTACATTGCCCTTTACGGTAACTTCAAGAACATAGTTATGCCCATGACCTGCCGGATTGTTACACTTGCCAAAGATATCTTGGTTTTCTTCATCACTCAGAACGTGGCTGTGCAAACGATGGGCAGAACTGAATTCGTAAACTTTGGTAAGATAAACCACCTGTCCTTCTCCATGGTAGTCAGCAAAATTCGTAGCACTTTCGTAGAGGCGCACTCTATGCAACATCCCATCTGGCAGAGAAGACTTGAGTCGTTGCCAAATTTCAAGAGCGATGTTTTCACATGTAGGTTGCAAATGCGGGTCGCCTGCAAAAACCGGATGTTGCTGGTTCAGGTGCTTATGATCGTAATTGGCGAGCACCTCAGTCTTCAACAACGCATCCAACGTTACCAGATTGATAACCATCCCGTCATCGGCATCCACATCGCCTTTCACCATTACCTCAAGGATATAGTTATGCCCGTGGCTATTTGGATTCGCAGCGGCACCGAACAGTTTAAAGTTTTCGGCATCGCTCAATCCGGGAATACGATTGTAATGTGATGCTTCAAACGCAGTCTGTCGGGTTAAGTAATACATCGGTTTTTTGCCGTTATCTTGTACGCTTGAACCTCTAAGGAACCTGCCGGGGCGGCGTCACCAACTCATCATCCATTGACTCATATTGGACTGCCATAATCCATTCACCGGTGCCGCGCAACTGGACGTTGCACTTCTTAAGCCACTCAACTAAGGTGACACGATCGCGTGCCTCCCATTCGCAAACCATCCGTCCTGAAAGCGTATCGCACAAAACCCGGATATTCTTCACATCGGCATTCTCTTCTTCTTTGAAACGCTTCAGCAATCGCGCAACATCTTGACGTGTCATGCAAGCAATGACGTGGGCAGAAACAAATTTAGACATTTTTTAGTAGTTATCAGCCGTGGGCTTTCAGCCATCAGGGAATGAAGTTACACATCTCGCGAGTGACAGTTACTGATGACCGACAGCCGAAGGCTGATAGCCATTCCTTTAGTCGCGTGCGATGGGTGCACCCACGAGATTACCCCACTCCGTCCAACTACCATCATAGTTGCGGACCTTTTCATAACCGAGTAGGTACTTCAATACAAACCATGTATGCGATGAACGTTCGCCAATACGGCAATAGGCAACGGTCTCCTTACTTTCATCAACCCCTGCCCCCCCGTAAATGGCTTGCAGTTCGTCGTGAGACTTAAAGGTGCCATCTTCAGCGACTGCTGTTGCCCACGGGATATTTGCTGCACCGGGGATATGTCCGCCACGTTGTGCGGTTTCGCTCATGCCAGGCGGGGCAATGACCTCACCTGTAAATTCAGCAGGTGAACGGACATCAACAAGGTTCACAACGCCTTGTCCGAGTGTCTCACGGACGGTACCGGCTGTAGCCCGAACATTGTCATCAGGAAACTTCGCTTGATACCCTGTCGCGGCGTAGTTAGGAACATCGGTAACAAGTGCCCCGCCTTCATCAATCCATTTCTGGCGACCGCCATTCATCACCTTGAGTTTGCTTTCGTCGTGACCGTAGTAACGGAATTGCCATAAAGCATACGTTGCGAACCAATTGTTATTATCACCATAGAAGATAATCGTCGTGTCATTCGCGATACCACTATCATTGCAGAGTGCCTCAAACTGCTCTTTCGTGAGAATATCGCGCCGAACCTGGTCGCACAACTGCGTCTCCCAATTGAGTCCCACTGCACCAGCGATATGCCCTTCAGCATACGCCTCAGTATCCACATCAACCTCAAGCAACCGAACGCCATCATCACCACCGTGTTCAGCTACCCATTCCGTACTCACTAAAACATCAGGATTTGCGTAATTAGCCATTTCTGTGTTAAGCCTCCATATTCTATTCTGTTAAAACTGTATCCGTATAGACCTATAAAATGCGCCCTAATAGGACAATTTCTTGGTTACATTATACATTTCTGGCTATGGTTTGTCAAATAGAAACTCGATTTTGCTATGCCCTGCCTATTTTTGCGGAATTTGGTAAGTTTCCCCAAAAAAAAGAAAAGCCACGTCAATCCCTTGACGCGGCTTATTGCTCGCAGGTAATTCTGTGTTACGCTTTATACAACCGTTACAACCGATCCGCAACATTTGGTGCTGTCTTCGGTGTGCTGTCCATATCGCTATCAGCGAGGGCATCCACGGGGATATAGTTGCTATAATCCGAGATGCTTCCGTGCGTTACTGCGTAGATGACAACATTAACAAGTTGTCGCGCCGCAGCCGGTGCGAACTCGTCCAAAATCTTATTCCGGTCCTGATAGTGACCGAAGAACGGTTTCTGCACTGCACCGTCCATTACGTGTATCATCGCTTCTGTATCCACGAGAACTGCCAGTCGGTCATCAATGAAGACCCCCTGTAACTGACCATAGGGCCCGTGATGAAGAATCGTACTCCCTATTTTCCGGACTGGGAAACGGAGGGGTCCGTTGAGTTCATAGAAACTATTGTAAATTTCGTGGTCTTGCGGAATAGTCGTCAGATGATACTCAGGAAGAATTTGACGCAAGACCCGCAGCGCAGGTTGCATCGCTTGTTCCGTGTTTCCGTGGGTGGGCATATAGATGAACCCGCCGCGGTTGATAACATATTCACGAATCCGCTGCGCTTCCCGATCGGTATAACCGAAGGAAGGGCGATCCCCACTCACCTGCCAGACAGCATTCCCAAGCAACCCGTTGCTTTGGAGTTTCACTGCGGAACTCGGAACGGGTTCCATAAAGATAATCGGTGACTCAAAAAACGCTGCATCCGTAATCTGGACTGCGTCAACCATTTGGGTTTGGATACCGGTTTCTGTATTCAGAGACTTGACTAAATAGGGCAGACCTGCCCCAAATCGGAGATGTCCGATACCGCTCCCTCATATATCGAGGTTTGGATGCAACGGATCATCGAGACGCACAAGATTCAGTCTACCTAAAATCTCCGTGCCGCGTCCCTGAATAATCGCACCAGGGCTGCCCTTGGGCAGCAGTGGAATACCATTACCCAGGACCATGTTCTCTGTCACATCTGACAAGGAAGCATTGATATTTGCAGCACCTGCGCCTTCCACAAGTGAGTTCAATTTGCCACGGTTCTGCATCCGTCCTTGTTCAAAACCGGAGCCGGAACCGAAAGCACCGCGACCGGTGCCGCTACCTAAACCGTTCCCGACACCTGCACTCAGACCGTCCGTAATGCCTCCCTCACTGGGCAAACCAGTGGTAGGTAGGGCATTTGATGTCGTCAGCAGTTTCGCAGCAGTTGACAAGGGTTGCGCGGTATGCTCGATAACTGGAGAGGCACTCGAAACTTTGACCTGTTGTCCTCTCGGTGCAGCTGGCGCGCCACCCATTAGGGACGCTGCTGGTGCCGCCGTTGCAGACGACCTCGCTGTCAGTGCAAGCGTTGTACGACGCGGCGTGGTTTCCGTTTCTGGAACGACCGTCAAATCTGGCGGAACAGGGGTTGGAAGCACCACTTCTGGTTTAGAAACAATATCCCTTTTCGGAGCTTGTGGTGGTGTAAGAATGAAAAAACTTACATCAATGGCATCTTGTGTCTTCAATTCTTTCGCTGAGATCGCGATGTACCCTACAACGACTGCAAGGCAGCCGTGTACAACAAGCGATACCATCCATGCAAGATGTGTACGGCGCGATTTCATAACACGCACCTCCTATGTGTTTAAGAGTTAAGGAACTAACATCTGCTACATCTTATTTTTCTTAACCGGATTCAATTGTAAAAGGTCAGAAAAATCCCTTCTGTCGTTAAAGACACAATTTTTGGGTAGAAAAGGTGCATAATTTAAAAAAATATCTGATCAAACCGACAATTGCTCTAAACGCTTATGTTGAATTCACATTACACTAACAACTCCTGTATTATTTGTCAAGTTTTATTTCCGCTGCAGGAGATTGGCTATCCGAAACGATTCAAGAATTACACACCAAACCAGTACCGACATTTAATCAAGAAGATATTCTTCCCAGGGTCCACGAAACTGCTTCGCAAGCGATCCACCGGACGAAACTCAAGGTCTTCTGCTCCCACATCCCCTAATTCGATTTCACGCGATTGAGACCACACCAGAAACAGCGTACTTCCTGGACGGAATTCCCAACGAAGAACAGTATTTCCACGCAACGAACGTATATGGAAATCAGGATTTCGTTTCAATGGATACGGTTTGAACTGATAGGATCTTGGTTCGACCAACTCTTTGAAGTTAGTATAGTCCCCGATAGTAATGAAGGGTTGTACATAGAATTGAAGGCTCAATGTCGGTGTGAAACTAATGTTTGCCCGGGTCGTGAAGTCAAGGGTTTGACTCGTTAGTTCACCATAGACGTAGTGATTCTTGATGTGTCCGTTAACGTTTTCCTCAATTAATCCCACCCACTGTGCATCGAAAATGCGATAACGATACATCGGTCCGATACTTAACTCAATGTTCGAGGCGGGACGAATGTTCAGGCGGAGGCTGACTTCTTTCTCAGAGCTTTTGTTATCATCGTCCCATGCGAAAATTGGATTCAGTTCAAGTTGAACCATTTTACGACTGTCAGTTCTAAGTTGTGTAAAAATCCACCAACCTGCGGGGTTTTTAATCAGTGTCCCACCGCGCCAGACATCCTCGTCATTAAACGACTCCAGGTTCCGTCCGACCCACAAATCATACTCCCAATAGTTTTTCAGTTTACCATCCGTCCATATCTCAGAGTAGCGACCGATGCTAACGCCATCATAATTCCATTCCCGCCAACCGTAAAGTCCCAAACTAACTTCCCGAAAAATGCTAAACGGTTGCTCTTTCTTGATGATAAAGTCGTAGAACCATCTCATCATATCCCCACGCTGTACATAACCGATGTCATTTATTTCAAATTCCGGGGAGAGTACCTGAAAATTGGTAACACCTCTCCACCACCCACCCTGTTTGTTAAAGGCGAGGTGTGCAAAGTAGCCTGACTTGCGTGCCTCCAGTTTTCCCGCTTGGCTTGCTGCTAACATGCCGCTTATCGCGTACCGTTCCTTCGCAAACTTCAAGTCCCAGTCAAGGCCGCCTACATAAGCAGCGTCAGAAGCTTGTCGGTTGACCGCCGTCGTTACCAATCCGACATAAGAGTTGCCTTTTAGGATGTCTTGCTTAACGCGCCCGACATAGTAGTTCGTCAACGGCTCAATCAGGAACTCCTTCTGTTCGCCTTTTTCCTTAATCTGTGCATACTCTGGTGCTGTGACAGCCTCCATGATACCGAAGGAGGTGTTACTGTTAGTTCTTCCGACGATCTTGGCGGCCCCCAGAATCGTTGTCGCTTCCGGACGGCTGAGTTCAGCAGTGCCCTCTGGAATTTTAAAGTGTCCGGGTTGCCGTCCGATCCTCCGTGAGTAAAAGAATTGGCTCTGCTCTTCCCCGAAGTTAAAATTGGACGACCCTTTGACGAAAAAGGGTCTGCGTTCATCGAAAAACTCCTCATAAGCAGAAAGATTTAAAGTGGCAGGGTCCGCCTCTACCTGTCCAAAATCGGGGTTGATTGTTGCATTGAGCGTAATCCCAGAGGTGATGCCGTATTGAACATCGCCCCCAATATTCCCCCACAAATCAGTATCATTGTTCAAAGCCGTTCTGCCCATTGCATAAGGTATCAATTCCAGATGGCGAGCGGGATGGATGTTCTCTATCCCAACCAGATCACCAAAATTCGACAGCCACCCTGGATCACCTTTCTTAATCAAACGCCAATGGGAACGCTCTTTTCTACGACTAATCTCCCGTTCTACCTGGAGTCCCCACGTGTATTTATCTTTCGGTGAAAAGCGAAACATGTAAAACGGGATTTTACACTCTACTGCCCACCCGTTCTCGTGGATACGAGTTCTTGCCTCCCACACACCGTCCCATGCATTATTCCAGTTTTCCCATCCTCCTCCGACAATACCATCAATAACAGAACCAGAGGGATACACAGTAAAGGAGAAGCCTCGCTGTCGATTGTAATGTGGATCCAGGATTATCTGAATTTTATCGGATTCAACGTAATCGTCACGTCTGACGAGCCGAGAAACGATTTTATCGGGTTCCCTGTCATAGCACATAACAGCAAAATAGACTGCCTCATCGTCATAAGCAACTTGGAATGTCGTGTGTTGGGAAACAGGTTCGCCTTCATCGGGGTCGCGTTGGCGAAAGCCTTCATGGAGTGGGGCGGTCTGCCAGATATTGTCATCTAACACGCCGTCTAACTGCGGAGGTTTGCCTTTAATACGGATAGCCGTCGCAATTCTGTGCGGTGATTTTTCCTCATTTTCAGCCTTGAGACCGCTTGGGAGTTGTACAACGCAAAAAACAGCGAAAAACGCCCAGGCGGTCAGAAGGTTCTTTTTAATTGTCACCAATTTTTTCCTCTCTTTTTAGGGTATTTTATCCAGTTAAACCCCGTTTTTAAGAAAAAAATCAGATTTTATACACCAAGGCAAGGTATCGTCTGTGCCGAACCGACTGACACCTTTCAAACTGGCGTTAGCAATAACAGTGGCGGTGGAAGCGACGATAAAGATCAATACCTCGTGTTGAGGTAGGTCTCTGCCCATTTGAAGCGGTTTGGTGCTCTCTCTCGAAAGTCCTGTATAGGGTCAATACCACGGATGTTTCTGGCAAGGTATTGATCTATCCCCGATCCCAAATCCCAATATTGGTCGCAGAATTCAGCAGCATTTTCAAGCAGAGAGGTGTATCCCGCCTGATCATCTACAAGATACAACCCCTTTCCAGTAGCAAAATCTAGGGGAACCTCTCTTAGGTCTTTTTCCCACGCTGCTCTATAGGCCTTTGCCTCGGGAGTATTGTCCCAGTGACCTATGTAGTCGCCCCCATGCAAGAGGGCGACGGCATGCTGCCGTGCATGGGCGAGTTCGTGCTGGATGGTGGCATATGTAAGCGCACCTCTCTCAGCATTGCCCCGTCTCTCAGAGGGGTTGGCCTCGTATATCACCATGTGTGCATAATACCCACTGAGTGCCTCTTGATCGGATATCCTAGGGGTCTCTACAAGCAATGGATCATGCAGCATTGTCTCATTTTCCAGGACAAAGCGTACCGGCTCAGGCCAGCGCAGACCCATCAGGATAGTGCCAGGCTGTTTTTCCTGCTTATGGTTCTCTGGGTCTAGGACCCTGTGTGGGCCTACCTGCTGCAGCACGGTCGGGTGAGAGCGGGATACGATAACCTCTTTTGGCTCCAGATACGCTCGCTCTACACGGAGGTAGAGCTCGTCATCCTGGATGTCTCTAAAGAGGTAGTAGCCACCTGCATCAGTGAGTACCCACTCACCCTCTCTCGGTCCGTAGGTGATCGTTACCACGACACCAGAGACAGGTGCAGTACCACCCATACTGATCCAGTTGTCATAGTCAACATCTCCAACAGGCATAGCCACTCGGCCGACAAAGTCCTTTGGGCCACTCCTCGGTGGAGTGTACTCTCTGTACGGACCAGGGAAGTCCAACACCCATGCAGAGGGCGGAAGGACATCTGATACGACCTGCTTCGGATCGTTATGGTAATACCGATGCGTCACCGGCTCCTCAACCAGCATCGGATGCTGGAATGGAGCAGGCATAGGATTAGCTGCTGGGTCAACAGATTCAACTCCTGGATGAGATTCCACCTCAAGAGGTGTTGGATGTCGGTAGAACGCAGACAGAGGGTTACCCTCTAGGTCTACACTCTGTTTGCCGACCATGATAGCTATCCCTTTACCTGCATCCTCTGGCAGAACTCTGTATTTGCAGACGTAGTCTTCGGTACCAGTTCGGAAAGGTTTCGCATCGCCAGCGACAAAGTCATTGCCGCCTGCGTTGCGCTCTGCCATCCGGAAGCGTACCAACGCTTCCTCTTTTCCAGCACGTCTGTGATAGAGCACAGGACGTGCTTCCTTGCCATCTGAGACAACATGTCTCATTGATTCAGAGAAGACAACATGGATAAATACCCGTGTCCCCACTGAGACTGGCTCGATAATGGGTTTTGTCAGCTGCCAATCACGATAGAAGGCAACCTCTTTGACAAAAGGTGTGCCTGCTCTCTGGGGTGCCAGAGGTGCTGCAGAAATGCCATCACCATACTTCTCTTGAGCAAAAACACCCGTTTGGGTGTCTTTCGTCAGGGCTGTGGGAGCATCAAGCGGGTCTTCAGCATCACCGCACCCCATCATCCCAGCTGCAATGGTGATTAGCATCAGACCGGCGATTGCGACACTGGCAAGACGTTCAGAAAGTCTACTTACGTTTTTCATGTGCGTTTCTCCTGCTTCGGTTACATGGAAAGTGTCTTAATTTTTGACTATAGTGTAAATAAACACAGATTTTGTGAACATTCCATCGTTATTTATAGTGGATCCCATAATTAATTGCACATTCGGCGGATATCGGGCTGGGGGACCCAGCCCCTACGGAGGCACAGGAAACCAACGGTTTCCTATGCGACAAGTGTAAACTTATTTTCGGATTCTACTATAATATTACATCCCGAACCAATACCGACATTTTATCAGGAAGATGTTACGCCCTTCATCCGTGAAACTGCTACGCAAACGATGCAACGGACGGAAATCAAGGTCCGCCTCCTGAATTGATTCCAAGGCAGCCTCGCGCGATTGAGACCAAACTAAGAAGAGAGTGCTGCCAGGACGGAATTCCCAGCGCAGGACAGTGTTGCCACGCAATGAACGCCGATGGAAGTCCCGGTTTTCGTTCAATGCATACGGTTTAAACTGATATGATTTCGGTTCGACCAATTCTTTGAAGTTGGTATAGTCGCCGATGGTAATGAAGGGCTGCACATAGAATTGAAGACTCAACGTCGGTGTGAAACTAATGTCTGCGCGCGTAGTGAAGTCGAGTGTTCGACTCGTTAATTCACCATAGACGTAGCGTTTTTTGGTGTGTCCCTCGATATTTTCTTCAACCAACTCAACCCATTGTGCA
>JAJECD010000397.1 GCA_022822215.1 Candidatus Poribacteria bacterium
CTGGAGTTCCCCGCTCGCAAGGTGAGTGCGAAAAACCCGAGTGTTGAGCCTTCAGAACCGGCTGTGGTGTCAATAGCATTCGCGATTAAGGTGTTCATGGAAGTTTCTAAAGGAAACTTAATTATCCGCTCAATTGGTTTACTGAAGGATAAACTCAACACCGTAAAGATAGTTATCGCAATAACAGAGATGATAATTCGCCTTCGGAGTTCCTCAAGATGCTCCCAGAAGGTCATTGCAACATCGTTAGATTCCATAGTATGTACGGCTCACGAAATTAGCGATTAGGACGATTTTGGAGGTTTGATATTTGGGTCGATGTCCTTGTCGATTTCATTTGCTGCTTTCGTCAGCTCGTCTTGGAGTTCGGTTCCGGCACTCTTAAATTCTCTGATGGCTTTTCCGAGGGAGCGTCCCATTTCCGGTAGTTTCTTCGGTCCGAAAATGATAAGGGCTACCACAAGGATGACAAAAATCTCCATTCCGCCTATTCCCATGTTCTTCACGCCTCCTTTAATGAGATATGGCAGTCTGTATACTCTCTATAAAGTATATCATAAAGCCGACGTATCCGCAAATAATTTTTCGTGCGGACGCAGCGATTCAGGTTTCGGTTTTGCATACAGAATTGAGACTGTAGGGCTGCTACGATCCGAAATAAATCAAGGTTCCACAATTCTCGAATAAGATAGCATCGCTTTCGGAGAAAACGGTTGAATTCTTTCATCTAACATGCTACGATGTCACCTACGTGGGAAGAACGTATCAATTCCGGCTTCAACATCTTCGATGGGGTGTCCGTACTGTTGTTGATAGTTTTCGTGGATATCTTGTTCGGTTGTTGTGAGTGCTGTTAATGGGAATGTGAGCGTTTCTCGGCTGCGGTTGCCCGATTCACTCATGGCGATATTCATCTCTTGGTCTTGTCTGGCACGTGCTGCGCCATATTCAGGTTCCATATCGTTTTGGATAGCTGTAGCAATACTAAGGAGTTCGTCTGCGACAGCAATCTGATTTTCGGAGAGTGGATAGTTCTTCAACGGGTTTTCCCACGTGACAGTTTGGTCTGGGAGTTGCAGTTCGATCGCCGCAGTCACGTTGACACCATCCACATCAATGGTAGTGCGCTTAGGTCGGTAGGGGACCCCTTTCGCCCCGGATTGTAGTTCGTCTGTGGGCGTAACATAGATGTCTTCACCAACGATGGTGCCTTTGCTCCCATCAATTTGCGAAATACCTGTCTGACCGCGTCCCAAGGAACGGGCATGGATGACATTCGAGTACACCATAAGTGCGGTTGCGTTGTTATTGAATTCGATGAAGCCGAGGCTCCATCTTTCGCTGGTATGATGCCGTTTCATCCTATCAATGATCGGGATGACAGGGGTTGTCTGTGTGATACCGAGTGCTGATTTTGGTTCACCCCCCGCCCGAAGACGGAGCATGCTCATGCCGTGATAGCCGCCCTCATAGAAGATACGATAAATTCGGGCAACTTCTCCGATAATATCTGCTGCAATCACCTTTGATAGGAACCGTTCGCGAGGGGCACGGTAGTAATTTTCAGCTATCTCAAGTTTAACATGATTCGCTTTGGCGCGTTCAATCATCAGATCGGTTGTCGGGAGTGTGACGGCTATGGGTGTTTCACAGAGAATATGCACTCCCGCGTCTGCTATGAAACAACAGATTGCATGATGGGCGACACCCGGAACGGTAACGTCAACAACATCAAGTTCTTCTTGCGCAACGAGATCGCGAACGTTGGTATATGGCGTTGCGTTATATTCTTTAGCGTAGCGTGTTGCAGCCTCTTCGTCTATGTCGCAAATCCCAACGAGGTTGTAGACCTCTTTGAGTTTGGCAATAACGGGCAGATGCGCACCTGCGCCGCGCCGTCCCGCACCGACTAAAGCGATATTAAGTTTGGACATAGAAAACCTCCTTTGATGGCTGATGGTGATTCTGTATCTCGTATATTTTGCTGGTACTGAAGATAGCAGTTTAGCAAAAAAGTGTCAATGAAAATACGTTGGTTGTCTGTAAAAAGGGTTAATTCGTAAATCCTTGCTGCAACAGTAAAGAGGGTTGGAATAGAAGACCGGATAAAAGATTATGTTAGCTATTATTTTCAAGGATCTCTACTGCTATGTCAATTCCCGCAAGTATCGACGCATCCATTTTATTGCTTTATGCACGCTCTCGCTCGTGCTTTTTATGGCGACGGTTGAATTCTATGCACATCGCCGGGGGGCGGAGTCACTTGATGTTGGGAAACAGGCGTATATGCTTTTCATTATTGCCCTTTTCATCGTCCAATTTTTGGTGCCAAGACATGCAGTTGAGGCAATAGACATGGAGCGTGGATATCTGAGAACCAGCGGACAGAACGGTGCCCTACTTGCCTTGACCGCTTTGGGAAATTGGAAGGTCTTAGCAGGTAAACTGATAGGGGTTGTCGTTTGGGCGATGTGGGGGATTTTACTAACGGTTCCGTTGTTTGCCCTCTCAAGTTACATAGGGGGTTCGGCACCATTACAGTGGATGAAATGCGGTGTGGTCTTATTGATGAGTAGTGTATTTTTCGCACTTCTCGGTATCGGCGCGGCATTATGGCTTTCTTCAATTCCGGCAAAGGGGGTAAGTTATGGATTTGTTCTACTCATAACCTTCTTACCCGCTATTCCTTCTGTGTTATTTGAGGCGGTTCCAGTGTTGGCAGCGATAAGCCCGTTATACGCGCTCTTATCAATCTTTAACGGGGATCCAACGAACTTGTGGGCATGGAACATCGGGCTATTTAGTGTTTTATCCGTTCTGATATTTTCTGTTTTGGTTAAGTGGGTGCGTTTTTGATATCGATTGGCAAGGTTAGGAATGCACGTCGCATTTGGGCGAGTACGCCGCAAAACCGCGCCTCCTCTGTGGAGTCTGAAAAGTCGTTCTATGGCAAACACGTTGAAATATTCGCCAGACCTTCAAGAAACATCGCAGGTTGACCATCCTGGTGTCACCTTTCGAGCGATTCTGCTGGGTCTTATCCTCATTCCGCCAAACACTTATTTTATTATGGCGAACCATCTCCGGTTCTGGAGTACTTTGCCGACGACGATGTCTTTGATTTACAATGTCGTCGTGACATTAGTGGTGTTGACCTGCCTGAATTTCTTGCTCAAATTACTACTCCCGCGTTTTGCGTTCCGTCAAGGCGAATTATTAACTGTCTATGTCATCCTCTCCATCTCCTCAGCAATCGCCGGACACGACATGATGCAGACCGTGGTCCCCGTTATTCCCAACGGGTTCTGGTTCGCGACCCCTGAAAACGAATGGCAACAACTTTTCTGGCGGTATCTACCGAGTTGGATGACGCTCAGCGATCTGTCCGTGTTGCAAGATTTCTATGATGGCGATACAAGCTTTTATAGGCAAAGATATTTGATGGCGTGGTGGAAACCGATTTTATGGTGGACGATCTTTTTATCTGTTCTGATTTGGGTGATGATTTGTATCGATCTGCTTCTCCGTAAGCAGTGGATTGATCGGGAGCGGCTCACCTATCCTATTGTTCGCCTACCGATAGAGTTAACCCACACGGACGGACGGCTTTTTAAAAACAAAATGCTATGGGCAGGCTTCGCGATTGCGGGCGGTATAGACCTAATTAATGGTATCCACGCTTTCTTTCCAACGTTTCCAGAGATACCTGTCCGTAAAGCGGATCTCGGGGTCTACTTCAATGAGAAACCGTGGAGTGCAATCGGGTGGACCCCTGTCTATATTCTCTCGTTCGGTGTCGGACTTGCCTTCTTGATGCCGTTGGAAATGTCGTTTTCGCTCTGGTTCTTTTACCTATTCTGGAAGGGCGAGCGTGTCTTAGGGAGCGCGATGGGGCTCCAGGTATTACCCGCATTTCCCTACGATGGTCCCCAAGGCGTGGGGGCATATTTGGGGATTGCCTGTTTTGGACTCTACGGTGGACGTAGGCATTTTTATGGTATGTTCAGAGGTCTCATGGGAAAGAGAGATGAGAATCTTCCACCTGAGATGCAAGACGCTACGGATTATCGATGGCCCCTGGCAGGACTGATAGGCGGGCTGCTTTTTCTGTTCATTTTTTCACACCGCGGTGGAATGGCGGTCTGGATGATCGCGTTATATTTTGCTATCTACTATCTTCTTGCATTGGGGATTACACGGGTCCGTGCGGAGGTGGGGCCTCCGACCCACGAGATGTTCGTGGCGAACCCACGCCAATTTATTATCGACTCACTCGGTTCGCGGATGATTCCACCGCCGAGCCTAACGATGATGTCGCTCTATTTCGCTTTTAATCGCGGGTATCGAGCGCATCCGATGCCACATACGCTGGAGGCTTTTAAACTCGTAGAAGTCGCAAATATGCGAGCAAGACGGATGGTTGTCGCACTCATGTGTGGGGTCTTTTTTGGTATCCTTGCCTCGTTCTGGGCGTATCTGGTTGTCTCCTATGATATAGGCGCGAATCCGGGCTTGGGCAGCGGGGGTTATAACCTGCTCCGTTCGTGGCTATATTACCCGACGGAAACGAATATTCCGGCAGTCGCATTCATGGGTGTCGGGTTTCTGTTTACGGGGTTTTTGTGGTGGTTGCGTACCCGTTTCCCGATGTTTCCGTTTCACCCTACTGGCTATGCGGTGGCGAGTAGTATGTGGACATTCGGCTGGCTTTGGTTTTCCGTGTTGATTAGTTGGGGGATCAAGAACCTTGTTTTACGCTTTGGCGGCATCCGTCTCTATCATAAGGTGTTGCCACTCTTTTTAGGGCTGATACTTGGACAATTCATTGTCGGTGGGACGTGGGTACTCATCCGGTTGATTTGGCGGATTTCTGTTTATTCGTTTTATCGGTAGGTTGTCGCAATTCGGAAATTCCGCCTACAAATATCCAGCGAATTCATCTCGGACGCGCACCTTATCTGCCTCATCCCCGAAGCCGAGGCTAAACCATCCATCGTAGCCACGCCCCTTCAACTGCGCAAATAGAGCCACGAAATCAATTGTCCCTTCGCCGGGAACGAGGTGGATTTCATATTCTCCGGTATTGTCATTGAGACGGACTTGCCCTATGTTTTCTACGCCAAACGTATCCAAAAACCCTTGCCACCCTTCAGGTACGAGATGTCCATGTGCGACATTAAACGCCCACTTTAGGTAGGGAGAAGCCATTGCGTCGAAGAACCAACGTGTCTCCTCAACATTGTGTGGAATGTAGTGGATTTCGGCATATTCTGGTTCGCGGTTGTGGTTCTCGAAGAAGATGACAATTTCCGCTTGTTCTGCTTTATCAACTAACCGCTGAATGCGTGCGATTGCAGCGTCGCGGCGTTGGGCAACGTCACCAAAATGATAGCCGCCGTGTCCGATGAGCCACCCACATCCGAGCCGTTCGGCGAGGTCTAAATTCGCAAAGAGATAGTCGTCTACGGCTTCAGACATAATCGGTGTGTATTCAGCGTTGTTGATTGCGGAAGATGGATGGATTCCTATAGCAATATCGTGTGTTTCACACAACTCTCGCACTGTGCGGACGCGGGTAGCGTCAAACGCAGCGATGTTATTTGGTGGCACATCGGCTTGGAAGTCGATATACCCGAACCCATTTTCAGCAGCCCACCGAATTGATTCTTCAATCGGTTTCTGTTTTGGTGCATCAAAGCCAAATCTGTGTTTCATGTGCTTCTCATTTCTTTAAGAACGGGCAATGAATTGCCCTACTACAAACGTGCATATATTCATTCTAAAAGAACGGGCAATGAATGGTTTCCCTACTACAAACCGCGATAGCATGTGTCTTTACCCCAATAGGTGGTTTTCCCACCATGCGACATAATCCGCATCGCT
>JAJECD010000010.1 GCA_022822215.1 Candidatus Poribacteria bacterium
GGATCCCATAATTAATTGCACATTCGGTGGGCATCGGGCTGGGGGACCCAGCCCCTACGGAGGCACAGGCTAACAGCCTATGCTACAAGTGTAAACTTATTTTCGGATTTTACTATAACTTCGTAAAGGCATTATACTCTTTTTTTTTTTGTCAAGTGAATTCTAAAAAAATACCTAATTTAAATCAGAGAAGGTTTTCCGTCGATTTTTTCAAACGCACACATCGCAGTTGGAAACCGCTTCTACAATTTGCTGAAATTGAAAAATTAATTTGAAGTGAAGATAGAAAATGAAAAGCGAAACAATAACAGATAGAGATCAGGAGAGCAAAAGAGCAGATATACACGTGGGCAGGTCTAAATGGGTTAAGGAGTGAGACATGAAAAAAGGGTGGATGTGAGAGACATCCACCCCCTAAAAAATAGAAAGTTAAACAGCAGCAGGACCTCTTTCACCTGTACGGATACGGATGGTTTCATCAATGGGCAGTACGAAGATTTTGCCATCGCCGATTTTACCGGTCGAGGCGGCCGTTTGAACGGCTTCAACGACTTTATCAACATTTTCTTCCGCAACAACGATTTCGATTTTTAATTTCGGGACAAATTCGATCGTGTATTCGCTGCCTCGGTAGAGTTCGGTGTGCCCGCGGCTACGCCCGAATCCGCGAACTTCGCTGACTGTCATGCCCCGAACACCCACACTGCTGAGTGCCTCTTTGACCTCCTCCAATTTGAAGGGGCGGATAATACATTCCAGTTTTTTCATGAGATTCTCCTTGCTAAAAGTGAATAGGGTTGTATGGCAGAAAATCTAATGTAAAGTAAAGGCACATTGTGCTTTAGTTGCACAATTGCCTTTCAATCAAGGCTTGCAATCTCTGCCCTCAAGGCTGACAGAAACAAGTGTGTAGGGCAGATATGAGAACCTGCCCTACAGAACGTTCCTTAAAAGCCTCGTTCACGCGGTTTAGATATCGTGATAGAGGAAGAATTCATACGGATGTGGCCGCATATTTATCGCATCGACCTCATTTTCACGTTTATAATCAATCCAGACATCCAAGACATCTTGAGTGAACACGTCGCCTTTGAGGAGATATTCATGGTCGTCTTCCAAGGCATCGAGGGCATCACCGAGGGACACCGGCGTGGACTCAATGTCCGCGAGTTCTTCCGGCTCGAGGTCATAGAGGTCTTTATCAAGCGGTTCACCCGGATCGATGCGGTTCTGTATACCGTCAAGTCCAGCCATCAGTAGTGCGCTAAAGGCGAGGTAAGGATTACAGGACGGATCCGGTGTACGGAACTCAATCCGTTTTGAACCTTCACTTGTTGAGTAGACAGGGATACGAACACACGCACTACGGTTCCGCTGTGAGTAAGCAATATTGACGGGTGCCTCATATCCAGGAACTAACCGCTTGTAAGAGTTAGTTGTCGGGGCAATAATGGCACAGAGCGAGGGCGCATGTGTGAGCAATCCGCCGATGTAGTACCGTGCTTCCTGGCTTAGGAGCGAATACCCTTGCGGATCGTAGAAGATGTTCTTGCCATTTTTCCAGAGACTCTGGTGAACGTGCATCCCCGAACCGTTGTCTTGGAAGAGCGGTTTCGGCATAAAAGTAGCAACAAGATTGTTGGCACGTGCTACATTTTTGACGATGTACTTATACAAAGCAATGTTGTCGCCTGTTTTTGTAAGTTCACCATAACGGATATCAATTTCACCTTGTCCTGCGGTTCCGACTTCGTGGTGATGAACTTCGACATCAATACCGGCTTCTATCAACTTCAGACATATCTCAGAGCGGAGGTCTTGAAGTGTGTCGGAAGGTGGTACTGGGAAATACCCCTCTTTGTAGCGCGGTTTGTAACCGAGATTTGGATTCTCTTCGCGGCCTGAGTTCCAGCTGCCCTCAACGGAATCAACGGCATAGAAACCAGAATGTTGGTTCTGTTCGTAGCGGATGTCGTTGAGAAGGTAGAATTCCGCTTCTGGTCCCCAGTAACTTATATCAGCGATTCCGGTGGATTCCAGGTACGCTTCAGCCTTCTGTGCGATGTGCCGCACATCGCGCGTGTAATTCTCCAACGTAATTGGGTCTTTAATGTTACACGTGATACTCAGTGTTGGTACCTTACAGACTGGATCAACGAGCGCGCTCGATGGATCAGGAAAGAGCAACATGTCACTCTCATTAATTGCCTGAAAACCACGGATGCTCGAACCGTCAAAGCCGACCCCTTTTTCAAAAAGGTCTTCGGTCAACTCGCCTACCATCATGGAAAAATGTTGCCACATCCCCGGCAGATCCATGAATTTGAAGTCAACTATTTTGACGTTATTTTCTTTTGCAAGTGCAACCACCTCACTTGGTGTCATTCAATATATCCTCCTATTTCGGCGTAACTTACTGTCAAAACTACCTCGATCTAATAGACAGAGGCGATAATTTTACGAAACCGCATAGCCAAACCGAGGCACGGTGCCTTGATTTTACGGATGTTGGTTTCGATATTTCAGAAAATGTCCTTAGATTCGTCAATTAAATGCGTAATGCATACCACTTGACGTGTGTCTTGATAAAGAGGTAAGCAAAATTTATGCCAATCGACGGTGATTGTAAAAGTTACGACATTCATTGAAGAAACAGGTTAATTTTCGTTTAAAATTACGGATTACAGCGGATTTTTTGCTGTGAACCACCCACTGTTCCAATATTTTGTCCACATTCCCTATAAAAAGGTGTGGGATGTTGCTAAATTATTAGGCAAAACATTGCCCATTTTTTGCGCGTGGCTGGCAAGGGATAGAACATAGTATTCCACTCCAGCAGATAGATTTCAATGCTACGCGAATTCGACATCTTTGTCAAATCGGCTTGTTTCAGGTCCCTCCTGTCCTGCGTATTTGTTTGCGGGTTTGAGTTGATACGGAACACGTGCTGGAGAAGAGAGCTGCGCGAAGGTGAAAGCACAGATCCGCATACCGGGGTATAATTTCACTGGCATCCGCCCAAGATTCCCCAGTTCCAATGTAGGCGTGCCTATCCAACCTGGGTCGAAAAGACCCGCAGTACTATGGACGATGATGCCGAGGCGCGCTAAACTACTTCTGCCTTCAAGCCGTGCCATCACATCGTCTGCTAATACAAGTTCCTCTTGGGTCGCTGCGAGGACAAGTTCTCCGGGTTGTATCGTGAAAGCATCGCCATCGGAGACATCGACTCTTCGCATCAAGTCTGTGGTATCAATTTCAGCCTGCAGGTCGATGTATGGATGCTTGCTATGTTCAAAAACGCGAAAGGTGTTGCTCAGTTTGAAATCAATAGAGCAGCTGCCGAGTTGTGTTTTCAAATCCGGCGCAGGGGTGATTTTGATTTTCCCTTTATCTATATATTTGAGAATGTCTGTATCTGATAAGAACATTATTTTATAGTAGATTTTGGAATTGCCTTTAAGCGCTAAGGTTTGAACTCTCTTACTGCTCAGGTAAAAAATCCTCTGGAGCGATGCCGCGGTAGGCGTAGTCTAAGAGATTAACAGGATGCATCGCTTGCATCGGCAACTTGTGTTTTTGGATACCGAGTTGAATCTGAAGCAGGCATCCCGGATTTCCAGTGGCAACGATGTCAGCGTCAGTTTCTGCGATGTGCGCCATTTTACGTTCCAAAATTTCTTGTGAGAGTTCCGGTTGTGTAATGTTATAGATACCTGCGCTACCACAACACCATTCCGACTCGGTTAACTCAGTCAACTCAAGTCCGGGTATCGCTTGGAGTACCTTACGGGGTTGCATCTGAACGCTTTGTCCGTGAAGGAGATGGCACGGCTCATCATAAGTGACCCGTTTCTCAATTTTTCCTGTTGGTGGTATCATCTCAATTTCGGCTAAAAATTCACTAATATCGCGCATCTTATGGCTGAAGCGTTCCGCTTTTTCCGCGTAGGTGCCATCGTTTTCCAAGAGTGCTTCATATTCCTTCAGTGTTGCGCCACAACCTGCGGAGTTGATGATAATCGCATCTAAATTTTCGTCTTCAAAAGCGTCAATATTCTGCTTGGCAAGATCGGAAGCGACATCTCGTACACCGTTGTGAAGATGTAATGCCCCACAACAGGTCTGTTGCCGCGGTGTCACAACTTCGCAACCGTTTTTTGCTAAAACCCGAATGGTTGCAACGTTCGTCTCTGTAAAGACTTGGTTCATAATGCATCCGGGTATGAATCCGACGCGATATCGGGTTTCACCTTCGGCGGGTGTAATGTCTCGTATCGTGTATTTCAATTGGGGTGATGGAATAGTCGGAAGCAGGGATTCCATCTGCCCGAGTTGACCCATTAGTTTCAGAATACCTGTTTTTTGGACGAGCCACCGGATACCGAGTCGTTGATAGAGCCACATCAATTCAAAGATTAAGTCCAACCGTTCTTTATTCGGCAGAATTTGCTTGAAAACAAGGTTTGTCCAAAATCGGTAAGCTGCTGAACGCGGTGCGTTCTGTTCGTATATAGCGCGCGCCTCTTCGAGGAGTTCCCCAAAATGCACGCCAGAGGGACACGCGGTTTCGCATGCACGACAATCTAAACACCGATAAATGTATTCTGACCATTCCTCGTTGAGTGGCGTAGCGTCTTCGTCTTTGAAGGCACTCCCCATAAGATAGAGTCTACCTCTTGGTGAATCCGTTTCTAAACCTAATTCCCGATAGGTTGGACAGGTAGGTAGGCAAAGTCCACAATGTGTACAAGCATCCCACTTTTTCCAACTGAAGGTGTCTACACCGATAAGCGATTGTGTGTGTTGATTGGGCATAGTTAAATTTGTTTTGTAAGCACCTTAATACGGTTTAAATCCTTGTGATATAGCATGCAGCAGCCAGAGTAAAGCGATCACAATCAGTCCTATTGTAGCAAGTATCATATAGGTAGAGTTGTCTTCGCCAGCGAAACTTTTTTTCAGATTATTGGTTCTGGTTTCTTGAATCTTTTGTGAAAGTATTCGTTTCTGGTGTTGTGTAAAACCTTTCTTCTCTGAAGGTGGCACTGCTGATGCAACGTGCGAGGTTTGACGGCTCTTCCACTTTTTATGAAGCAATCTAAAAATTAGCACACATCCGACGCTTCCGATTAAGACGGCTGCGCCAATGAGCATATCCATATAGGAGAGCAACGGTGGATCTGTATAACTCGGTCTGGTGAACGAAGCGTTATTTCCCATGAAAAATTGATAGACCGTTTCCATCGTTTATGCTCCTGTGATGATTTTCGTCACTCCTTCATTAAGGCTTCCGGAACGATACCCTTGTAAGTCAAGCGTAACATGGGCATATCCAAGTGTTTTGAAATGCTCGTTAATATCACACCGCACGGCTTTTGAGAGCATCCGCGAGATTTCTTCCGCCTCTAACTCAATCCGAGCGAGTTCACCGTGATGTCGGACGCGAAACTGACGAACCCCTAAATCGTAGAGGAATTGTTCCGCAGCATCTACCTGTCGTAACAATTCACGGGTGATACGCATACCGTAAGGGAATCGTGAGGAGAGGCAAGCGAACGCCGGTTTATCCCATGTGGGAAGGTTCCACACCTTTGAAATCTCACGAATCTCCGCCTTTGTCAAGTTAACATCAATCAAAGGTGCTTGGATACCCATCTTTTTTGCGGCATCCATTCCGGGACGGTGGTCGCCGACATCGTCTGGAATCGCGCCGTAAACGATTGTACCGACATCGTACTTTTCAGCGATCGGACGGAGTTTATCGAACAATTCTGTCTTGCAGAAGAAGCACCGATTGGTAGGGTTGCTTGCGTACCCTTCAAGGTCTAATTCGTGTGTATTGACTGTTTCAAAGTGAATCCCAATTTGCTTAGCGATTTCATGTGCTGCTTTCATTTCTCGGATGGGATAGGAATCAGAGATAGCTGTAACGGCGAGAGCGTTCTCACCTAAGGCGTGTTGTGCCGCTTCTGCGAGAAATGTACTGTCAACACCACCGGAAAAGGCGACGATGACCTTCTCATAAGCACGCAAGCACGCATAGAGTTCTTCGAGTTTCGTTTGTAAGATAGGTTCGAGTTTTAGGTTTGACATAATCGTCTCTGGGTGTAACGGCACGTCGGAGCGTGCCTACTACTTTTAAGAGGGACGTTCGGAGCGTGCCTACTACTTTTAAGAGGGACGTTCGGCGCGTTGCAGTTTCTGCAATTCGTCACTGAGCAACCGTCGTTTTAATCCGCTGATTCGATCAATAAAGAGTATACCATTGAGATGATCTATTTCATGTTGCAGGACACGTGCCAGTAAACCGTCGGCTTCAATATGAACAGATTGGCCGTGTGCATCAAGTCCTTCAACGACAATATTTTCTGGACGTTTCACATCGGCAGTCACATCTGGGATGCTCAGGCATCCCTCCTCGGCGACAATTTCTCCATCGGAACTTAGAATTTCGGGGTTAAACAGGACCAAAGGCTCGTATGCCTCATCCTCCTCCTCACCGATGTTGACAACGATGAGCCGTTTCAAAACACCGACCTGTGTCGCGGCGAGTCCAATACCGTTACCTGTAGCCGCCAGTGTCCTCAACATCTGGTCAGCGAATTGACGTTCTGCATCGGTGATCTCAGACACCGGTTCTGCCCTTTTGCGTAGTACCGGGTCGCCGTAATAGCATAGTTGCAAAGGGGTTGTTTCATGCAGGACTACACTATCTTCTCCACGGACATCTGAAGTAGCTGTATGCTTAGACTTTCTTCTACGTTTTGGCATGTATCTGGACGTTCTCCGTTTGCAACATATCTTCAGACAAAAACAACTTTTAATAGGTTATCACTTATTGTCGATTCTGTCAAGCAAAAAGTTTTCTCAGGGTACTGGCATTAGGTACAAATAGAAGCCTTCGTCATCAACAATTGAACCCGTAAATTGGGTTAGGGCAGTGAGGTTATGTTGTTCGCTGAGTTCGGGGTCTAAGGAGCGGTTCATGATAATGAGAAGGGCTTGAGAGGTCTGTGTCCTGAGGCTATTTGCTTCCGCAAGGACCTGAGCGTCTGGGATGTCGATGTCGGGCATTCGGACATCGTCCCATCTGACAAAAGAACCGAACCGACTGCCGTGTATGTAATAAATTTCGTCTTTTTCGAGGTATCCAACGATGGTACTGGCAGCGTAGTCGACTTCACCGACCATTGTCATGTTTTGCCTGTCTTCTGCTTTGATATATTCAGCCACCTGTTTTCCATAAGAGAAAACATAGCGGTCCTCGAGTGTGGCAGCTGTTATCCCGCCAATGAACTGACAGATGAAGATGAAAGTGACAAACGAAGAAAACAGGCGTTGTGGCAATGCACTCAGGCTTTTGAAGGGGAGCGTTATCTCAGGACAATTTCTATAAATCCAAGCGGTCATGAGAAATGTAATAAACAGGAATCCGTGATGGCGCATACTGCCGTAATACTTCACGTAGAAAAACACTAAAAGCCCAAATGTTGCCACGAGGTATATCAGCAGGGCAGTGGGTCGTTTAAGGCACAAGAAGATGCTGCAAAGAATCAGAAGGCAACAGAGCGGAATTTGGATGGACTGAAAAATGTTATACGTCTCTAATTGGTGTTTGTTCCAGAAATTAAGCGAGAATTCTGGGATAGGTAGAAGCGCGCGAGAAATAAGTTTAATAACGTTGCTGAATTCTGTTGAATCATAAGCGAAACGCCATTCAACAGCGAAACCGGTATCTGCTGGGGGATTCAGTTGCAGAACTGCTGTAATGATACCGATGCCGATAAGGGCGAATCCGATCCAGATCGATGTTTTATTACGTATTGCCTCAATTTCCTCCGCAAGGGGTTTAAAGAGCCAATTGCGGAGGAGATATTCGCAGCAGAGCGCGAATCCTATCGCTATGGTAAGGATTAATGCATGGACACTCGTATGCGAAAGCAAAAATAATATACAACCGATCCAAATAAAGCGTCTGTAACGTTCAGTAAAAAGAATACAGAAAAGAGTTATCAGTAGCAACCCAAGGGCGTAGTTTCGCGCAAGAACAGCGTATTCATAAAGCACAAAATAACCGAAACAGAAGATAAATTTTTGGAAGCGATTGAAGGGTGCGTAACGCACAAATAGATAGACGGTGACAGTTGCAAGCAGAAGATGGAACACCTGCATAATGGCAGGGGAGTGTGTGATGCGGGTGAGTGGCATAAGGCAGAGGTGCCATATTCCGGGATGTCCTTCATATTTGAGGTGCGCGAAAAGTTCAAAGACCGAGGCACTGTCGCGGGCAAGGAGCCATGCCTGAATCTCGTCCCGCCACATTTCGTGGTGGCTTGTCGTATACGCACCTACTGCAAGAAAAAGGAGTGCTAAACCGAGTGCGTAGTGTATTTCCTTTTTACGCATCATGACAGCCGCGATCTTTAAATCGTGGCACCTCTATGCTCTTACTGGATTGCGAGGCTTGAAATAGGCAGCCATAAGCCGCCGGTGGTTTTAGCAATAAATTTCTGGAAAGGTTCGTCCCGCCCGATAACGTCTACTTTAATTCTCGCAGTCTTCATCTTCATCATTACATCTATTGAGGAGTAGGCACCGCTTACGTACTCATCTGTTACAAAAATGAAATGGACTTCAGCGTCTCTTCGGAATGTCACCTCATCGGCGGCGCGGATAAGTGCGTCCAAGCCCTTCTCATCTCCTCGAAATTTGAGTTGACGGAGGACTTTCTTGACCTGCTCGGTTGAGCGGGTTTGCGGAACCACTTCAAAGTCCAATCCGAGGAGGCTATAGCCAGTGCCGGCGCGGAAGGCGACGATCCCAATGGTGAAGTCGATCCCGGCATTCACAAATTGGTCGGTCATACTATTGAGATGTTCACGGACAGCGTCAACATCATTTTTCATACTCCCACTCCCGTCAATGATGAAGACGATATCAACGAGATTTGTACGCCTGCTGGCGATAATATGCTTAGCGATCCTGTTTAGCGCGAGATCAGGCAGTGTGAGTCCACCCAGGTCCGAGGCAGGTTGTCCGTTCGTTTCTGCTATGAATCCACCGGTGTGTCTGCTCGGTTTGCTGCCGTTCCCAAAGGGTCCTGAACCTAATCCAATGCCTGTTTTGCTACCACTACCAGATACAGGTTTGGCTTGCAGACCTTTACCGTGGTTGTATGCCGCTGAGTGGGTTGCTGAGAAGGGTTCTGGTGTTTCCAATTCGAGAGGGACATCTTGATGGGATACAGATGCGACCGGCGGTTGCAGCGATGGAGTTTCGACTTCTAACACTTGTGTGTGTTGCATACTTTCGGGGGTCACCATCGGTTTCAGGGGTATCTGATGGATTCTTTTCATCGGGAGGCGCGGTGTCCTCAAGTGGATTTTGGCGATGTCAAACGCAGTGCCTGTCTCAATATACCGATCCGGTTTCTGTCGGTACAAGGCGCCAAGCGTCAGAAACAACAAAATATGAAGCCCAATGGAAATAACAAGGGCTTTTGGGATATTTTTGCGAATCGCGACTTTCATTTTTCTTCCGTGCGGTCAGGCAATTGTGCTCCAATTTTTGCAAAGCCCATAGTAACGGAAATTATTATAACCCAAGTTGCTACCTATGTGATTTT
>JAJECD010000184.1 GCA_022822215.1 Candidatus Poribacteria bacterium
TGAACAATTGGGTCGTCTCTATAAGTGTCGGTAACACCTTTCTTATTAATAGCAAACGCTCTCCATCCAGTCGTTGGTTTAATGCGCTGGCGAATAACAGTTGGGTCCCCGGCGTATAATCCGGAAGCTGCAGTCGCTAAGAGCGTAATTTCTGTTGTTTCTTCTACTTTCTGCCAATTCGCAAGACGATTCCATGTGTAGAGTCCATCAGATGCTCCAATATATAGTTCAGCATTGGAAGCTTGAAAGCCTACCGCGAGCGCGTAAACCGTTTGGTCTATCGGTTGGAGTAGCTCCCATCCGAGGGATGAGCCTTCAAGATACCAATGCACTGTCGTGGTTATAGGTTCTGCAGACGCTGAATCAGGCGGTGTTGTACTGGCGACATAAATTGTTCGATCACCATTGGTATCTTCAATAGAGGTGATACCGACGATAGATCTTTTCCCATAAATAGTGGGTTCAACTTCACGCCAAGTGCGTCCGGAATCATTGCTCATGTAAAGTCCGTTTTGCGTTCCAACGTAGATTTGGGTACTATCCCAATGCGGTGTGTTGACGGCTTGAATGGATGCGGTATCAAAAGGTGTGCCTTCTACCTTGTGCCAGATTTGTGGCTGGATCCTTTGAACACTTCCATCGGCGCGAATCATCTCAATCTCTTTTTCCGATAGAACCTTATAATATCTGTATAACCCTCTTGTGGTACCGGCGTAGATAATATCTCCACTGGTCGTAAGGGCTTCTATCCGTTTACCGAGAAGTGCCCCGTTTGTGAGACCGACACGGGAGCGTCCGCCTTCGGATTCTGATTGAATTTCATAAATTCCGTAGTTCGTCCCAAGATAAAAAATTTCGACTTGCTGGTTTTCCGGAATAGTCGAAGATTCATTGTTGTCTTTGCCAGTAAGTGGGTGAGCGTTGATAGCAACTGCCTTAAAGGTCTCTCCGTTGACATAAGGTAGAACGATTTCGTAATAAAACTTTATCAACCCGCTGCCCATTTGTCTTGCTTGCCCACTCACTTGTCTGCCAGTATAGAAAAGCACACCGCCACAGAGGATGAGAATCGCCACAGTAGCGATACCGCGTTGATACTTGTTCTCAAAGGGGAAGGCGTTCCAAAGAAATCTGAAGATATAAGCAAAACCGAACCCTAAAATAAAAGGTGTCAGTGCTCCCAGTAGGCGAGTAAAAAGCCACACACCTATCATCAGGATTTCCAAAACAACAATGCTCTTTATGTCGATCCAACGGTAAATACGTGTGAGCAGCACGATCAGGAGGATCGGGACTATCGGATGTAATAACAGTATCCGATCGCTATCGGCTGCGTTGCTTTTAGCGTAGGCGAACGCTATCCACCCTGCCGCAAACACGACACTGATAATTGCGAGAATCGTTGTCGAAAAGACTGCTGGTTGCTGGGAGGTCGGCTCGTTTTGAGTATTCATCTCCTCCATTCCGCCATCCTTCCTTTCTTCCATCCGAGCGGTATTCAAACTTCCTGGACCAGAAAGTCGTTATGTTACTGCTGGTGCTTCAGTTGAATCTCCAGATTCATATCTTTCTATTACACCTGCACCGATGCTGTCGCCCCAGACGTTAATTGTGGTTCGGAATCGATCAAGGAGCCAGTCGATAGAGAGAATCAGCGTTATCCCTTCAACGGGAAGGTCAACAGCTCTGAGCACAATAACCATTGTGACGAGCCCGGCTTCAGGGATGCCTGCTGCGCCGATAGCCGCGAGGGTCGCTGTCAGCACGACAACGATTTGTTGTGCTGGATCCATGTTTATCGCATAGACCTGAGCGATAAACATTACCGCGACTGCTTCATAGAGGGCAGTGCCATCCATATTGATAGTGGCACCCAAGGGCAGAACGAAACTGGAAGTGCGTCTGGAAACCCCGTTCTGATTCTCAACGCCTTCCATTGTTAAGGGGAGCGTCGCGCTCGAACTCGCCGTTGAAAAAGCATTGAGTAAGGCAGTCGCCATACCCTTGAAGTAGTTAACCGGGTTCCTCCGCCCGAAGAATAACAGGAGTAACGGTAAAACGACAACAGCGTGTAAACCCAGGCCTAACAGGACTGTGGCACTGTATTTGCCGACTGCAACGAGTTCGGGCCAGAAGCCTGCAAACCCCTTCGCTTCACCAATCCGACCTGCGATTAAGCCGAAGATGCCGACCGGGGCGACGAACATTATCCAATGGACGAGTTTCATCACCGCCTCATTGAGCCCCGCAATCACGGAGATAACGGGCTTGCCCATATCACCAAGCATAGATAACGCAGCACCGATGAGGAGTGAGAAGAAAATGAGGGGCAGAATATCGGTATGGACCATTGCCTTGAAGACGTTGGAAGGGATCATCCCCTCCTTGCCAGTCGCTTCGTTGCCGAGGAATACCTCTTTGAGCGTATTGCCCATAGTTCGCTCTGTTTTGTCGGACATTCTTGTGGCGATCGGCAAACTGATATCGATACCTTTGCCCGTATCTTGAGGTTCTATCCGGACGAGGCGACCCTCAAAAAATAACAAACGTTCCCCATCATCTGTGGTGACGTAGCGTGCATCCCTAAACGGTTGCCACGACTTCACTGTGACGGTTGTCCCCGAAATTGATTCGACTTCACCTCGGATGTCTTGGTCGGTGAGGGTAACGACATATTTATTGTTATAGGTACGATTGAATTCCTCGCTCAACTCAAGCGTCAGCATCTCTGGACCAGAGAGTGTGTAACTCAGATCGGGTCGTTCTTCACCTTGCGATAGTCCCTTGCCTGGCAAAATGATATTGACGAGAATTATTCCAATGAGAACGGAAATAGCGGTTGTCGCCATGTAATAGAGAACAGTTCGTCCACCGATAGAACCGATGTTGCGGATATCCCCTAAATTTGTTATTCCGACAACCATGGATAAGATGACAAGCGGAACGACTATCATTTTCAGTAGATTGAGGAATATTTCGCCGAGTATTGTTGTGTGGATTGCGATGTTTGGTGCGAATCCCCCAATGAGGGCACCGGCAACGATGGCAATCACAATACCATAAAGCAGCCCGAGACTGACTTTTGGTTTACTTTCGTTTTCATTCATATTTTGACTCCTATATTGGTTAATTTCTATTAGTGATTCGTAGTTCGCTATTTGCTAACTGCTAATCGCTAATTGCTATTTCCTTATCAACATCTTCCGAGTAGCCGTGAAGTCGCCAGCGGTGAGGGTGTAGAAATAGACACCGCTGGCGACAGGTTCGCCAACCTCATTCTTGCCATCCCAATACGCAGCACGACTCCGGTACCAATAGATACCCGCGGGTTGATGTCCCAGTCTTAGCGTCCGGACTAAGGCACCATTTGCAGCATAGATGTGCAGCGTAACTTCGGCGGATTCCGCGAGTTGGTAAGGTATCCACGTCTCAGGGTTGAAGGGATTCGGATAGTTTACGAGTAATGCGGTTTCGTCAGGAAGCAAGACTGGCGCGGCAGGTGCCCCGCCCACAAGAATAGTAATTGCTGGCAGTGTAGATGAGATTGTTTCACCGGTACTGTTACCGGCTCGGAAGTTACGGAACACTACACGTCCCTGTCCATTGGCAAGTGCTGTAAATCTTACGGATAGGAGGGTACCTTCGCCTGTGGCACCGCCCCTGGAGATCCGTGCTGATTTTATACCCGTGACGCTACCTTGCTTATTTTTAATTGTACCTTTCTGGAAGAAGGTGCGTCCGTTGCCTTGCTTCAGAAAGTTGCCCTCGCTGATGCCGTTGGCACCGTTCACTTTTAGAAGCGCGGGGTCAAAAGCAATATCGGTTTGCCAACCTGCTAAATCGGTGATATCTGCAGCATTGAGGCGGAGGGTGAAGGCATCGCCTTTCCGAAGCCGTGTTACAGGTATGGACAAGGAGAATTTGGTGCCAGGGGATAACACCGTGTATTCAGCATCGGGCGCGAACCCAAAATGACCATTCAGACGATGATTCCAATTGTGGATAGAAACCAACAAGACATTTTTTCCCTGTTTCAATGTGACAGGGAAAAATTCCTGGTAATCCTCACTCCAACCATGACTTTCTTTAACCAATTTACCATTCAACCAGACCTTATGATTAGCACCACTTCCGGCAAACATTCTCGTTTCTTGTTCCCGCGGTGAATCCAAGGTAATAGAGCCGTAGACGACATTCTGTGTATTATCCGCTGGAGGGGTCCCCACGGTCCTCAACATTTGGCTGATGTTCTGCCAGTTGGCAGATCCCATTTTACCAGAAACCCAGACTTTGTCACCAACAGACTGACCTGCAGTTGCTCCATTGGTAGCAACCTGCAGCTCTGTTACCTCTCTCCCACTTGCGTCTGCAAGCAAATCTCTGTTGCGGAAATCCTCAAATTGTGCTTCCGGAAACAACACCCACAACCAGGGGCCCGTTATTTTTGGACCACCTTGCCGTAGCGTTCCTGGATTGTTAGAGGCGTGGATATAAATCTTCTCAGCTAATCCTTTTAGAGACGAAAAATCGGCTATGGCGTTGTTATTAAGGGAGAGGTGCTTTAAGTTAGTTAATCCTGCAAGCGGGGATACATCTGTGATAAGATTACGGTTTAACGCCAGACGGGTTAAATTTTTTAGATTTGAAAGCGCGGAGATATCCGATATCAAGTTGCCCTCAAGGACAAGTTCTGTCAGCTGCGTCAACTCCGAGAGCCCCGAAATATCCGAAATATATGTGTTATTGATTTCTAAACGTCTAAGTGTTTTTAAGCCCGTTAGCGATGGAAGCTCTGAGATTGAATTGCCGCTGAGTTCTATCCATCGAAACCTCGGCAACTTCGCCAACACCGAGAAATCCGTGATAGCTGTATTCCAAGCCACGATACCCTCTAAACTTACCATCTTCGCCAAGGGAGACACATCGGTTACGGGGTTGCCCTCAATACCGATCCCGTTGAGTTTCACTAAGCCCGCTAAGGGCGATAAATCCGTGATGGCGTTCTCCTCAAGTCCCAGCCAATCTACGTTGGTGAGTTTTCCTAACGGCGACACATCGGTAATTTTGTTCCCTCGTAACTTGATGTTATCCAAACGCACCAGTCCCGCTAAGGGAGATAAGTCGGATATCGCATTATGCCGAAACTCTATTCGCTCGAGTCGCATCGCATGTTCAAGTCCCGTCAGGTCGCGGATACCCGCTTCATCGGCTTCAATACGGTCCAGTCTCAGCATGTCTTCAGAGGTAATCGGGGTCCCCGATGCCTTGCCGAGACGCTCCGCAATCACAGCGCGTAAGTTCGCATCCGGGATGTGAACACCCCCTCCTGGTACCTGTGTCTGGGTCTGACGCACATTATCTGTCCGACTCGGATTCGAGGTATCCGGTGCGTTCAACGCTGAAACAATTTCCTGAAACGCATCTGTCCAGGCATCACGCTTCACGTTGCCATCACCCACCAAGCCTGCTAACCCTAAACGCTGTAGACTCGATTTCTCTCTAATTTCCGCAAGAAACATTTCCGGCTCTAAACCTAAAGCCGCCGCAGCTTGTTCAGCATTAAGCGGGCCCTGATACGCTTCAAAGAACCGATGCACAGGTTCAATACCACCGAACACACCGCCCGTCGCCTCCAACGCCAAACGATAACGGGACGTGTCCTGTACTAAGAGATTATCCATCACAGATTGTTCCACATACAGACGCAAAGCATGGTCCTTGTCAAAAGTCGGATTTGCTGTCTGCTCTACCACAGAACGAACACCATCTTCAAAATCCTTCATACCCTCCGTGTGGCAACCGATA
>JAJECD010000132.1 GCA_022822215.1 Candidatus Poribacteria bacterium
TGTAGGAGGGATTTCCAAATCCCGACTCTTTGAACGAATTGGACAAAACCTTAAAACTAAATAGCCCTACAGCTAAACCATAGGGATAGGTCTCGCGCCTACCCAGACAAGGAGCAATAGTTTAAAAAATGGCATCAGAAAAAAAATCAGTCCGAATTGCAGTTGTCGGTATGGGTATTGGTAGACCGAACGGCGAGGCACTCGCGAACAACCCACGCGGCACTGTCGTCGCGCTCTGCGATCTATTTGAAGACAAGATGAAAGCCTTCGCCAAGGACCTACCGGACGAGGTCAGATTCTATACAGATTACAAAGAGATGTGCAAAGCCCCTGACATTGACGCGGTATTCGTCGGCACACCGAATCAGTGGCATGTCCCGATAGCACTCGAAGCCGTGCGGAACGGCAAACACGTCATGGTGACGAAACCACTCGCCGATTCCGAGGCAGCAGCGCAAAAACTGGTCACTGAAGCAGAAGCAGCAGGTGTCGTCAATATGATGTCGCTCTCAACGCGCTTTGGGAAGGACTGCCAGTATCTCGGTAATATCGCACGCGATAACTACTTCGGCGAACTCTACTATGCCCGGGCGCGGAGCGTGCGTCGGAATGGTATTCCGGCATGGAATCTCGGTTTCATTAAGAAGGGCGGCGGTGCCTTCCGCGATATGGGTGTCCATGTCCTTGATTCCGCTTGGTGGATCCTCGGATTGCCAAAACCGATTGCAGTCCTCGGTACCGCCGGTGCGAAATTCGGACCGCGGGGTCGCGGCTATTGGAGACGCAGCCAACCACCAAAGGAGACCTACGAGCAATATGAGTCAGACGACTACGCAGGTGGGTTCATCACCTTTGAAAATGGCGTCGGCTTACAGGTCGAAAGTTTCTGGGCATCACACCAACCCGATGAATTCCAGATAGAACTCTTCGGCACGGAAGCCGGTGCGACGCTGAAACCGCTACGCCTTTATCGGACAGACGCATCTGGCGTATCTGAGGATATAGATGTTAATCTGCCACCGAGTCAATACGATAAAACGTGGGACGCTATTGCTGATCACTTCATTACGTGTATCTTAGACGACGTAACCTGCAAAGCACCGCTCCGCCATGGATTGATTGTCCAGCAGATGATGGAAGGTTTGCTCAAAAGTGCTGAGACAGGGCGCGAAGTTCAAATCGAAGCAGCTGAAGGATAAAAAATGACCCTTGACATGGCAACACTTCGCAACGATTTCGTAAGGGACGGTTTCGCTATCGCACCGAACCTGTTCACACGCAGCGAAGCCCAACGGCTTAAATTAGAATGCATCGACATTCTGGAAGCCGTTAAAGCGGAGACAGGTACAGCCGCTGGACACGGTGTTTATGTCGGTTTAGCCGTGCGGAGTCCAGTCTTTCAAACGGCAGTTGGTGATGTGCGGTTACTCGATATTTTGGAAGGCATTCTCGCGCCGAATATCGAATTTCTCAGCGACAAGGTAGTGTTCAAGAGCGAAGCAATGACCTTCGCAAGCCCTTGGCACCAAGATTGGCACTACTGGCACGGTGCACATAAACTCTCAATCTGGGTGGCTCTTGATGATGCGACCGTTGAAAACGGATGCCTCAAACTTTTTCCCGGCTCTCACAAATCTGCGATTGTACATGACGGTGATGCCAGCGATGGACACGGGTTCGGAAACCGACTCCGTCCGGGAGCCGTTGATGAAAGTCTCGCCGTCACAGCGGAAATTGAAGCAGGGGGTGCCGTCTTTTTTCACGATTTGACGCTCCATTCCAGCCACCCTAACCGATCTGGTGAAGAACGCTGGGTCTGGATCCCCACGTATCGCGACGCAAAAGCGGAGGACAATGATTATCCGTGGGCTGTTGCTGCGAAAGTTTTACGAGGCAAAAAAACGTCTGAATGTAGCACAAACTGTTAGTTTGTGGCAAATGGAACCTACATAGAAAAAGGAAAATTATTTATGTTTAAAAACTTGAGTACCGGTGCAATCGGCATCCGGGCAAACATGACAGAAGGCTTAGCATTAGCAAAAAATTCGGGTTTTGAAGGTCTCGACCTGAATATTGACGAAGCCAGCCAACTCGCACAAGCACACTCCGTCCAACATGTCAAAGACCTCTGGGCAGAAGCTGGTATTGCCATGGGTGGATGGGGATTCGGAGTCAATTGGCGCGGTCCCGAAGCCGATTATAACGCCGGTTTAGCGCAGCTCCCCGAACGCGCAGCACTCGCCGCGGAACTCGGTTGTTACCGCACAACGACCGTCGTTGGACCCGCTTCAAACGACATGACCTTCCAAGAAAACTGGGCTTTTTCCGTCAAACGCCTCCGTCCCATCGCCGAGATTCTCAAAGAACACGGACATTCCGTTGGACTTGAGTTCATTGGACCCGCGACAAGCCGCCAAGGTTCCAAGTACCTCTTCGCCTATTCGATGGATGCGATGTTAGGACTCGCCGCTGCAGTCGGCACAGGGAACGTCGGACTCCTATTTGACACATGGCACTGGTACACCTGCCGTTCCGCCATTGATGATGTCCGCAAACTCTCTGTATCAGATGTCGTCTATGTCCACATCAACGACGCACCCGCCGGAATTGACCCGTACGATCAGATAGACAACATCAGGTGTCTGCCCGCCGAAACAGGCGTAATCCCGCTCACCGAATTGATGCAAATCTTGCAGGAACTTGGTTACGAAGGACCTGTGACCCCTGAACCCTTCAGTCAAAAGGTGAACAGCATGGAACCCCCAGACGCGGCGAAAGCCACAGCAGAATCACTGGATCAGGTTTGGGAAAACGCAGGTCTGTAGACCAGTTTCCCCTAATAGAGGGTAAGTCTATAGACCAGTCTTCTCCTGACAGTGGGCAGGTCTATAGACCAGTTTCCCCCTGATAAGGGGGGCAGGTCTATAAACCAGTTTCCCCCTGATAAGGGGGGCGGGGGGGGTTAATACGCGCCTCATTGATAAAGAGAGTATCCTCGCCATGACACATCTGTGGAAAGGCGATCGGTTTCCTGACGGACACCCCCGCGTCCCGAATGACAGCCTTCGGCGGATGCAGGCTATCAGTGCAGTAAATCAAGGTTAGAACCTCTCCCTCCAGAGAAGATGTCGAAAAATTTACACACCCCTTGACGGGTTAGGCAGATTGTGTTAGGTTATATATAAAGATTGAATCTATAGTTGATGCCTTTTTGAGGGCGCGGAGGGGATCGTGGAAACAGTAAATGATTTCGTATTCAAGCAAAGAAAATACATGCCCATCTTTCCAAAAGCGGCGGGTAAACCCACGGTTTATATAGAAGGCTATCCGTATGAGGATGAGGTGCCGATGCCTGCAACAGAATTTCATGGTGAGCAGCTGAGTATCTTTTACGAACAACTGTCTCGCTATTTTTCGATCAATGCGGATATCCACGTCGGCATTGATAACTTCATTTACTACCGTGAAGGAGATATGACGAAGGTCGTTGCGCCAGATGTCTATGTTGTTCTGGGTGCTGCGAAGTATCCGCTGCGTCGGAGTTTTTACACATGGTTAGAGGGTGTTGCCCCTGCGACAGTTTTTGAGTTTCTGTCGGATGCGACCGCGTCAGAGGATCGTGCAGACAAGGTTGCGGTATATCTGAATGAAGTGGGCGTCTGCGAGTACTTCATCCATCAACCGGAGTTGGAGAAACCTTCGGAGTTTCGTGGGTGGCGTTCTATCTCAGGGGATATAGTTGAGATTATCCGTGATGCGTCAGGTGGCTTGTTCAGCGAGTCGTTAAATCTGTATTTTAGGTGTGAGGATCGTCAAGAGAGCGAGGTTCGTCTTTTGCGTCCGTATCTTCCGGATGGGACTGCGGTTACCACTTCTATGGAAGAGCATCATCTCCGTGTGGAGGCGGAAGTGCGTGCAGAAGCAGCAGAAGACCGTGCGGAAGCAGCAGAAACCCTCGCTGTAGCTGAGACACAACGGAGACAGGAAATAGAGGATGAACTCGAACGCCTCCGTCGGCAAATCGCAAATCGCCATTAACCATTAACTACCTCTGATAGTATTCTCTACGGAGGCAGAAGGCAACGCCAATTAGCCCTTCACAACTTTAGCAGACGAAGTATAGGAGTATGACTCAACGTGCAACTGATTAATAAAGAGAGCATCCTCGCGATGACACACCTGTGGGAAGGTGATCGGTTCCCTGATGGGCGACCGCGCGTTCCCGATGACATTCTTCAACGCATGAAGGCGATTAGCATCGAACAAGCGTGGGGTGTCCTGAATGGCAACAACTATAAATTCCAATTCGCTGGCGATTGGATGAACCTCCATCCAGACAGAATTCTGGTGGGTAGAGCAGTGACATGCGCCTTTGTGCCGATTCGCCCTGACTTTAACGATGCTGTCTCCGCACAAGGCGAGAAAGACGGGTGCGTCGGTGGGCAAAACTCGTGGGTGATTGATACACTCGTCGGCGATGATGTCATCGTCGTTGACCTCTTTGGTAAAGTCAAGGACGGCACCTTCGCTGGTGATAACCTCGGCAACTCCATCTATGCGAAAACAGGCACAGGGATGGTCATTGACGGCGGTATCCGCGACTTGGACGGCATTTACGAATTGCCCGATTTTTCAACGTTCGTGCGCGGTGTAGACCCAACAGGTATCGCAAACGTCACGCTGACCGGTATTAATATCCCCATCCGCATTGCAGAGGCGACGGTTTTACCCGGAGATGTGGTTTTAGGAAGACGGGGTGGTGTTATCTTTATTCCCCCACATTTCGCGCAGCAAGTCGTTGAACGCGGCGAAGAGGTCGCCCTCCGAGACCGGTTTGGGCATCAACGGCTACGTGAAGGCGTGTATACGCCGGGTGAAATAGATCGGAAATGGTCTGAGGAGATCGAGGCAGATTTTGCGAAATGGTGCGAGGAGCAGTAAAAATTAGTCGTCTTTTTAGCGAAGACATCCGCGTCTTAGTTTCCAATTTAGGATTCGGTTACTAATCACATACGTCTCGCCTTAACAGCATACATCGGCCAAGAAAAATAGAAATCCTCACCCGCTGGATGGACCGTGTAGTGTTCTTTCGCTTCGTCCGGTGAAAGCTTGGCGAATGCATCACGAACTTCCTGCACGACCTCCGGCGGGTTTTGCTCTGGACGCACCCACCACAGAAACGACATCTGCGCATTTCGGACGTGTGCCGTCTTCTCAAGCGACAACCCCGCATCCGTAATCATTGCATCCCACACAGATGGCGGATACCCATACACATGCGAATTGTCCCGGAGCCACTCCACCTGATTCTGCCACGCTCTCAACTTCTCAGGTTCAGGTGTGACAGAATCCACCATGCAGAAACGTCCATCTGGGCATAAAACCCGACGCACCTCGCTCAAAAAGGCAGGGACATCTTGGAAATGATGAGGGGCAATTCGGCAGGTCACCAAATCTAACGAAGCATCAGCAAAAGGCAAGGACTCCGCAGCAGCAACGGAAAAAGCGAGGTTTTTTATAGCGTTTTTTTCTCCAAGTTCAGCCGCCTTTGTAAGCATCTCCGGTGTCAAGTCCGTGGCAATCACATAAGCAACCTCTGGCGCGAGCTTAAACGCCGTGAATCCCGTTCCCGTTGCAATATCCAACGTCCGTTCCGTCCCCTTCGGCGCAGCGAAATCGAGGATAATGTCTAAGGTATCCCCCTCGGCATGCGCGCTGCTCTGGGCATAATAGTTTGCATGCTGGCTAAACTGTTCTCGGACAGCAGTGTGTATAGATTTCATAGGAATTAGCTAATTAAAAAGAATAACACCACGGGCATTTTCACCCGCTTCCATGTCCGCGAACGCTTCATTAATCTGCTCAAGCCGATAGTGCCGTGTAATCAACTCATCTAACTTCAACGTGCCTTCCGTATAGAGATCGAGCAGTTTCGGCATATCCACCTTCGGCTGACACGAACCATAAAACGAACCGATCAACCGTCTTTCCGTTGAGACGAGGTGCTGCGCCGGAATACTCACATCCGATTCATGATGCGCCATCCCGACAATCACAGCAGTGCCAGCCGCCCGCACCATATTGTAGGCTTGCAGAATGGTTTTCGGATTCCCAATCACTTCAAAGGCATAATCTACACCGAGACCCGCCGTCAATTCTCGAACCGCTTCAACCGGATCGCATGTTGAAGCATTGACGACATCCGTCGCGCCGAAACTTTTCGCAAAGTCAAGTTTCTTCTCGGCAATATCAACGGCGATAATGCGTTCCGCCTGTGCAAGCACGGCACCCTGAATAGCGTTCAAACCCACACCACCCGTCCCGATGACCGCCACAGCACTTCCCGGTTCCACCTTCGCAGTATTCAACACAGCACCGACACCCGTCGTTACACCACACCCCACAAGCGCCGCCTTTTCCAACGAATAGTGATCGTCAATCTTGACGAGGTTTTGCTGCGGGACAACCATGTATTCAGACATCGTTGCAATCCGCGCCATCTGTAGGATACCATCCCCTGAACTGTTCCAGAGGCGATAGGTGCCATCTAACTGAAAACCGCGCGGTACATCGTAACGCTCACAGAGACAGACCTTTTCCATCTGGCACATGCGACAACCGCCACAATAACTGACAAACGATAAGATCACATGGTCACCCGGACGAAACCCCGTGACATCGGCACCAACGCGCTCAATAACACCCGCGCCTTCATGCCCAAGCACAACAGCAGCATCGTAATAGATAGCCCCAGTGACGACCGATAAATCGGAATGGCAGACACCACTCGCCGCGGTCCGAACGAGGACCTCGTTCGCCTTCGGTTCATCTAACTCAAGTTCCTCAACAACAACAGGTTGGTTATGTTCATACATAACCGCAGCACGCGTTTTCATCAACTGACCCTCTTTACAATATAGACTCCATATAACTTCTCGCTTTTCGCATCGCTTCAACCGGATCCGATTCACCTTCGTAGACAATCGACAGACATCCGTTATAGTCGACACCCCGCAAAATGTCTAAAATACGCGGGTAATCCAACCACTCCTCCACACCACTATCAATCTGATAAAACTTCGTCCGGACATACACCGCATGCGGTGCCGTTTGTTCGATACTCGCATAACAGTCGTAACCTGGATGTGAGGAACCGCGATGCCCGCTTGCCCCCGGAGAACCGGCATACTGTCCCGTATCTAAAATATGTGTAAAATAGGGATGGTCTGTCCCATTTAAAGCGCGTAAGACCGCCGCCCCGTCACGCGTGACATTGTTATGGTTGTGATTCTGTAGCCCGACGAGAATCCCCGATTCGTAACCGTATTCGGCGACTTCCTTGAAGGCTTCAATCATCGGTGGCCACAACGTCTCTTCATCTTCACAATCGTCAGGAACATAAGCAGCAAAGACCCTCACCAAGGGGCAGCTCATAAAAGCCGCAACATCTATCCACTGCTTGATTAACGCAACTTCCGCGGGGTGTTCCTCAACAGGGCGACCGAAGTTATTGCTGATACCGATGTAACCCAGCGGCAACCCTTTCCGCATGAGATCCATCTTCAATGCACGCAGATAGTCAGCATCAGTCGATTCAAACGCACTTGAATGCAACTCAATAACATCAAATCCGAGATCATATACCAATTGTGCAAAAGCAGTAGCCGTCGTATTTCTTACGTTTAGAGACATCGTGCCCAATTTCATCATACCCAACGCTCCTTTTCTCACCGGTGTACCGGCAAAATCGCCCGTTAGTATTTTTCACAAGTCCTACTCATCCATACCAATCTCGTCAGTTTCTTGCAGCGATATTCTCGTCTGTCGGTTCAATGCCATGAGAAACTTTTGCAAAGTTTGCTGAAGATCCTGGAGCTGCTGCCGATCCGTTTCAAGATACTGGATTCGGGCATCCAAACCTTCTAAGCGGCTGATTCGGTTGAGAACCGCCTCAACAAGGTTATGTATCTCGCGGAACTGCTGCCGATCAGCCTCCAATTGTTGAACTTTGTTAATCATTGCCCCGAGACGTTCTTGGGTCTGCTCCAATTCCTTTTGGAGTTTTTGGGTAAAAGCGATTAATTTCTCAAGCGTATTCGTCGTTCTATAAATCGGTTGGCTTGGATTCTCAATATTTTTCTGTTCGGGTAGGTGCTGCTGCTCGCCTTGAGCATACGAGGACGCAATTTCAGAGTCTTTGTCATCAGAAATGTTAGCACCTGAGTATTCCGAAACACCCAACAACTTAATTTGATATGAAAAGCGGGTATACGGTTCTCTGCGTTCGGTATAGGCTACCTGCACCCGAAGCTCTTGATTAATCCGCAGTGTGTTCAGACGACTATGGATATTCCGAATCACAACCTCATTATAGTTAAAAGCCTCATTTTTCTTTGGGTTCAAACGTCGGAGATAGCGGTAAAGTTCCAATCCATCGGTGCTTTCCCGCTCTAACCCTTCTGTCGTCAAAACACCGACGACTTCCGGATTGTCAGGGGCAATTGTCACTTGATCGTCAGGTATGACAATATCCAGTGGCACCTCGCCCTGAATCG
>JAJECD010000043.1 GCA_022822215.1 Candidatus Poribacteria bacterium
TGGCATCTCCTTCATTTGTGTCTGGCATTTCTCAATCCTGTCAAGCCTGATTCAGAGGAACATCAAACGCTTCTGGAAAGGGCGAGGGGACCTCGCCCCTACGATATGTAAATCCAGATTCAGGCAAACACCGAACGTCTAAAGAATCCGAGCAATCTGTGTAATCCGAGGCAATCCGCGATTCAGACAACTGACAATCAATAACTATCTTAGACTTCCGCCATCCCAAAACCCGCACTGTTTTTATCGCCGAAACCGCACTCGTAGCCAATCTGAATCAATGCCTTATTGCCAGATACGCTGAACGGACACAAAACCCCTCGGACCTTGATGCCTTTGAAATCTATCAGACGGGTAACGCGTCCCCGTCTTCTATCAATGTAATTTTTATCGAATTCGAGGGTAAATGCGTCGTCGGATGGAAGGCGGCCGTGGATAACCTCGTGTTTGCGAATCAGGTTCTGACGGACGAGGTCGGAGAATGCAGGATCGTCGGGGAGGCAGTAGTGCATGACCCGCTCGCCGTTTCGCTCACGCACTGTGGACATTACAATCGGAGAGAGACATCGAAACCGCATCTCCGACTGGAAACGCGGGATACGTGGTATAGTGACATCTCGGATTTGTAGTTGATGCCCTCCGAGGGTGAGTCTGCCCTCAGTTAGCAGTGTATCGGCGAAATGGGATAGAAAGGTCTCTACTGGGGACGAGACGGACCACGTTAAGGTTGAACCGAAACGGATACGATCTCCGGTCACGCGTCGGCGTTCCGCCATGAGCTGCGAGAAGGTGAAGAGTTTGAAACGTCTCTGCTCATCACCGTAGCCTTCGTTGTGTAGGAAGTCGGCGTATTCTGGGTTGGATTCGGCGAGGAAACGATATATTACGCCGGTGAGTAAGTGATTGTAGTTAATGGGGAGAGTGATCCCCTCCCCGACATCGGCGAGAATTTTGATGCGCATAGTTTGGGATCCTTTGAAAAAATCAGTATGAAAGTCGCGAGTACAACTCGCTCCTACAAGTGTGGTTGGGATGTTATATCCCCATACGCAAAGCAACCGCAGCGAGCAAGATGAGCAAAGAAACAACCCCCATCAAACTCGATACAATCGACATCCGAGAACGGAGCGGTTTGATTTCCGGTGGGAGGTCCTCCAAATCTGGATCCAAATTCTCGGTTGCAGCAGCCAACTGCGGCGCAAGCACCATGCCGTGCAACGCCGTCAGGATAACCAGCACGAAGAAAAGTCCGAGCTTAATCAAAAGCGTCCGCATGAACGCACCAGAGAGCGCGGTCGGAGAGGTAAGGTCTACAGCGTAGAAGATGTTAACAATACCCGTGAAAAATAGGACACCGACACATACCCACACAACCGGTTCAAAACGCCTACCGATCTGCGTTAGGAGTTGGATGCGTTGGACAGGGGGTAGGTTTTGCCGGAAGTGCGGAACAATCACCATCGCTAAGATGAGATTGCCGCCGATCCATGTAACCGCAGCGATGATGTGTAACCAGAGCATGAAGAGCGAAAATATTTCCATTTTTTATGACTCCTTTAATTCTATGAAGGACAATCCTCAACGAAGAAGTGTCCGTAATCCTGTAAATCCTAAAATCTTGCAAATCCTGATTCAGACAATCAACAACCAACAACTATTTTGTATCAGCATTCTGAAGGTTGTCAATATAGTCAATAACCGCCTCAGCACGAGCGATAAGCCCATCCCGTTCATCTCCGCTAAGCCGGACAGGTGCGAACCGATAGTAATCACACTTTGTAAGCAGATCAACCAGTTCCGCAAGGATGTCCTCCGAAATCTGTGCCTGAACGCCTACCTGACGGACTGTATCTACATTGCGTTGTAAGAGTGCAAGCGTCCCCTCCAGATACTGATAAAGTGCTTGCGCGAGTGTATTCGCAAATTTTGCGACATCGTGAGTAGTGTCCGTATTCGCGAGGGCAGCGATTGCCTCCCGCGCGTGTGAACCCGGTGTTACGGGTTCTTCAGATGAACCCGACGCGTTTAGGTCTTTCGCTTGACGCTTCTCAGGTCCATGCGTCCCACTCGGGGTGCTTGCGGAACCTTTTGAAGGCATTTGGAATCCTGTGCGATACCAGAGGAATCCAGCTATCAGACCTCCCACGAGCAAGATAACCAATAGGAGTGCCACCCAGAAGCGCCACGCGCTGTCCTCAGTCTCAACATCAACAAGGTCGTTCGGGGACGGACGGACAGAAAGCAGCATAGGTGCTGTCTGAGTTGTTACGTAAGTCGCACGGTTCGGATCGAAGTGAACATAAGGAATGGCAGGAATGCGGAGTGTCCCCGTCCGTAGCGGAGTTAGCGTGTAAACGTAAGCCATACTCGTTGGCATCGCATCATAGGAGAGATTGGGACCGCTCACCATGACACCAGGGATCGTGGGCGATTTGGGTGCATCACCCACCTGAAGGTTCCCACGTCCAGAGACACGCACAGTAAGCGTTAGCGCGCTGCCGACCTCAACCCAACCGCGCTCCAGTTCCGCCGAGATTTGGTATTCACCGATAGGACCACTGAAGTCCGCAGGTCTACCCATTTCTGGTAGCGGTTGCACCGTCAACGTCAACGGTTTCGTTTTCAACGTTCTGCGTCCTTGCGGGAGCGGCAACAGCAGTTCTGCAGGGTCAAGGACAATCTGTCCGGCTCTCTTCGCATATAACTTACGTGTATATTCCTCAACCCAAAACGTCTTGCCACGGATTTGCCGTGTGTATGGCGGTGGTGTTTCCAATTTCTCGACGAAGAAATCACGGAACTCCGGGAGTCGTGGCGTCGGAGACTCGCGCGTCGGGAGAGTTACCGTATAGAGGTAGCGGAAAGTATACGTAAACGGGGCGTTGATATACGGCGCCGATGTCTCAACTTCAACCTCAACCTGATGCACGCCACCTGTTAAAGCCTCCTGATACGTGTCCGTACCGCTGACACGGATAGCACCCGGGTTTGCAAAATAAAGACTGCCTTGATAGTCGAACTGGATATCAGAGAGTGTGAAGTCACCGACGGCTTGCGGGATCAGTTCATAAACCCATGCCATCGAGACAGCAATTTTATCTGATTTCAGGTGTGGCAGGGTCTCGGAGTGGAGTGGAACAGCGAGGAATGCGGGCAGAAAATTGAACATGGGGGCTTTGATGTGTTCGATGAAAGCGTCCCCCGAAAGGGTAAGTTCCAAACGCGCCTTCTCGCCGAGCTGGATGTAACGAGGTTTCACAACCGCAGCAACATTGATAACAGGATGTGTTGCTGCCGCTGCGATCGGCTTTTGGGTAGCAGCAAAAAGCGGGAATATTAAGAGGAAACACAAACTAAAAGTTTGTGCTACAAAAGAGCAAGGCGACTTACCAATCCTTTTCCCGCCGAACCCCACTTTTGCGTTGTTCTTGTAATAATTTTTGGCGTATCCGATTCTCATTCTTACTTAAACGTTCCAAGAGGCGGACTGTTTCTGCCTTACCGATGTGTTTCACCTCAGTCTGCGGCGTAGCATCTTTTTTCGGCTGCTGTTGCTGTGCGAAGTTTGCCTGCTGTCTCAGGAGTTGTTGTGCCAATGCGAGGTTGTATTGTGCATCAGTGTCTTGCGGATTCAAACGGAGTGCCTGTTTGTATGATTCGATGGCGCGTCCGAGGTCGCCACTCTTAAATTGGGCGTTCCCCAAGTTGTAATAGATCGCTGCGAGATGCGGAAGTGCTTCCGTTTGCCCACTGTGTTTGGAGAGCGATTCCTGAAATGCGAGCATCGCTTCCTTGAATCTACCCTTTTTATAGAGTGCCGTGCCGAGGTTATACGGCGCAACCGGCGTGCCAGTATTTTCAAAGGTCGCCTGTTGGAAGGCAGCGTGTGCCGCATCATAATTCCCCAGTGCGTACGCTTCGTTCCCCGCTTTCAGCGTCCGTTTCCAACCCCCAAACCATCCGACAAGTCCAATGAAAAGCACGATAAAAATACAAATTCGGCACAAGTTTTGCATGATACGGTTCCCATCGTTGCTGTCGATACGTCTGTTAAATCCATCGATGCTACAGAAATATTTTAACGTGTGAGTCTGTGTTTGTCAATGAAAGTTTCTTTTTCCCTCAGATGTTTCCCCCTCCATGTGCTAATGTTAAGGCGAAAAGTGAGTACAAAAAAAGGCGCGCTCAGAAAGCGCGCCTATACAATAATAAGAAGCATTTACTTGCGTTTGATGTCCGCCCAAGTCGTTGCCAACTTGCCTTTCGCTTCAACATCAACAGACGAAGCCACGAAATCAAGTAAGCCTGCTTTATCCATGTCAGCAGTGGGATAGATGTCAACGGCATCGTTCGTTACATCGTCAAAGTGCAAGTTCAGATATGCCGAACCACCGGATTCACCACAACGATAGAGGACGACGTTGATCCCTTTTTGTAACTCAACTTCGACGTTGTGAAGAATTGTGAGCGGCGCACCCGTCCATCTGGAGTTGTTGTACCATTTTTCGCCGTTAATCCAGATTTGTGCATAGTCATCGTGTGCTGGGGACATAACAGATGTCATGTCGCTCGGTGAATCAATAACACATATAGCGTAGGTATCAACGTTATCCGCGGGTCCGTCTCTGTTCATGTGGTTGTTGTCTACCGGATCTAATTCAAAAACAGACCATCCGCGGGTGCCGCCGTGGTCGTCGCCCCATTCCACATCAATGTCTGCCGTCATGAGCAAGCCATCAACAGTTGAGAGTGAAACTTGATTGAGCGCACCGCCAGTGCCTTCGTCGATAAGATCGATCGGCGCGGAAACTGCGAAACCGCCGTTTTCTTCGTAGTTACCGTCGGGCCCGTACCAGACGCTAATCCAGCTTTCCACATCGGCGTGGTCTTCTCTCAGGTCATCAGTGTTCGGGTCCGGATCTTCTAAGAGTACGTCTTCCGCCAAGGGACCGCCTTGGATGAGGTTAGCCTGCGCGAACGCGTGGTGTGAGAAACTCATACTCAAAGCGAAAATAATCGCGATCGCGATTGCAAAAGTATCTAATCTTTTCATTCTGAATACTATGTCCTTTTTATGGATTCATTAAGGGTTGAAAGTAATTAGGTTGCGTTGGACGCTCCCTAAGCTTCTTTAGACAGGTTATAAAACGCTTAAATGCGTTCAGCATTACAATTTATTGTAACACTTTGACGGAGATTTGTCAAGGAAATTAAAAGGTGAAGTGGGCTTTTTAGTTGTTCCGCTTAATATCTGCCCAGGTGGTCGTCAATTTATCCGTCGGTTCAACAGACAAAGCACCAGCGACTTCCTTGAAGAAACTGTTTTGGTCGTTTGACTTATCGGGATAGATGTCACAGACCTTGTGCGTATTATCGTCAAAGTGGAGGTTTATATAAGCAGAACCACCGGATTCACCGACCCGGTAGAGAACGACGTTGCCGCCTTTTTGTAAATCGACTTCAATATTGTAATCAACTTGAAGCGCAGCGCCCGTCCATGCGGAGTTGTTGTACCACTTTTCGCCGTTAATCCAGATTTGTGCATAGTCATCATGCGCTGGGGACATTACGGCTTTCATGGCTTTGGGTGCTTTAACAACGACAATCCCGTAGGTATCAATATTGTCAGCGGGACCGCCTCTATTCATATTGTTGCCATCGGCAGGATTCAGTTCAAAGACAGTCCATTCGCGGTTACCACCGTTCGCCTTTTTCCAGTTGATACCGACAGTCTGTGTCAACTTCAAACCCGCTGCTGTTGAAAGTTTCTCTTGGGTCAATTTGCCATTAGTGGCTTCATCGATGAGGTCTTTGGGTGCGGAAACGGCGAAACCGTTGTTGTTTTCGTAGTTGCCATCGGGCCCGTACCACTTGGTAATCCACGTTTTTTCCCCTGAATGATCTTCGTTCAGTGCAGCGACTTTAGGATTTGCCAGCCAATCTTTTTCGGCTATCGGACCGTCATCAATATTGACTTTCTGCGCGAATGCGAGGTGTGTTATGCCCACAAGCAGCGCAAATATAATCGCTGTTGTGAGGGGCAATTGGTAAAACATTTTCATTGAAAATACAATGCCTCCTGATAAAATTTTCAAAACTTAGAACTTATCCCATAAACCTATTTGTCCTGATAGCGCAAAAACAAGGCGAAGTTTGAAAGAACCGCCTACGGGTTCTTCTGAAGCCCTCGCCAGCGCAAGTGAACAAAATTGTATTTATGAGACGATACTATGTAGCAGTATAATCTACTTACGAAAATTTGTCAATAATAATAATCCGAATTATATATCAAACTCACGTTATTCATTCAGTTTCTTTATCTCACCCCAATGGGTTGCGCGTTTGCCTTTTGCGTCAACCGCTCGAAAACCGGTATCATACGCTTCAACCACTGGTGTAAATTCGTTTCTTCCTTTAGGTCCATCCCCGCTACCGCCAAGGAGGTAGATTGTACCGTTAGCGACCACTGCTGTTGTCACTTTCGGCGTTAGCATCGGCACGGTGGGTCGCCATCTGTTGACGCTCGGATTATAAACCTCTACGAGGTCAAGATATGCGTGCCGATTGTCCATATCATAGCCGCCTATTGTGTAAATCTCGTTATCCACAACAACGGTTGAAAAATCATGTTTGAATATTGGTATGTCGGGGAGTCTACGCCAACTGTTGGTTTTCGGGTTATATTCCTCAATACGTCTGGAATAACGGTCAACATCAAGTCCCAATCCCTGCTCCAGCAAGATGTACCCGCCAAGCACATAGATTTTACCATCCACGACAGCCACATTAAGCCACCCGCGTTTTGTCGGCATATCTGCCCCCCGTTCCCATCTCTCGGTCAACGGATCGTAAACCTCAACGAGACCTGTGGACACCTGCTTACCGAGTTGTTTGTTGTGAACATTTCCACCGATGATGTATATTTTCCCATCCACAACAGCAGTCCCGAAGCTACTACGGAGCGTCGGCATATCCCGTTTCTTGGTCCACGTGTCGGTTCGCGTGTCATACACTTCAATCGTTTTTGTGTAAACAGTTTTTTTGCGCAACGCATTGCGGAGTGCCATCCGAATGTAGCCACCAAACACATAGATATCGCCGGAAAAAACGGCAGCCCTCGATCCGATGCGCGGTGTGAGCATACCTGAAACTTGATGCCATGTATTCGTTTGTGTGTCGTAGACATCCACCCTTGAAAGTGCAGGCGCGCTACCCCCTAAATCCTCATCCTTATTAAAGCCACCGATAAGATAAATTTTATCGCCAACAGCAGCAGATGCCATTGCCACCCTTAACGTCGGCAGCTTGGTTACCTGTTCCCAACCGACAGCCATACTGGGAAAAATCGCAACAAATAGAAGCACTAAAACCGGTTGCAAATACCTGTATTTTGCGAACATCGTGTCCTCCTTGGTAGTAGGCATACACCGTATGCCGTTCACTTTTAAAGAATTCAGTAAAGAGAAGCCATTTGTTACTTCTTAAAGACACAATTTTAGGTTGGAAAAGGTGCATAATTTTTAAAAAAAGAAAAGTCCCCACCTCAAAAGAGAAGCAGGGACTTTCGTTGTTTTAGTTAGTCCGTTTAATATCCGCCCATGTCGTGGTCAGTTTACCCGCAGCTTCGACATCTAAGACACCAGCGATTTCCTTGAAGAAACTCGCTTGATCGTCTGACTTGTCCGGATAGAAATCGGCGACATCGTGGGTCTTATCGTCGAAGTGGAGGTTCATATAGGCGTGTCCGCCGGATTCACCACACCGATACAGGACGATATTCGCGCCTTTCACCAAGTCAACTTCAATATTAAAATCGACTTCTTGTGCGGCACCCGTCCATGCGGAGTTATTGTACCACTTTTCGCCGTTAATCCAGAT
>JAJECD010000071.1 GCA_022822215.1 Candidatus Poribacteria bacterium
TTTTGATAGTATACCAGAAGATGTTATAGTAAGCGCAGGGGTCGCTACAATCGCTGATGAGACCGTGACAATTGCAGGTCCCTTTGATCCGGGTGATCTTACCTTGACTATCACGTGGAAAGACGGAAGCCAAACACTCACGTATACCGTCAGACAACCTACGACGTTCGTCAGGGCAAGACCGGCAGCCGGCGCGACGCTTGATGGTGACGATACGATTACGCTCACTTTCGACAGAAGACCAGAGGACGTTACGGTTTCTACAGGTGTTGCAGAAACCACTGGAAGGTTTGTGGAAATCACGGGTCCTTTTGATCCGGGTGACCTCGCTTTGACAATCACTTGGTCGGATGGATCCCAAACGCTTACTTATGTCATCCGTACACCCGATACCGACGCACCTCGAATTACAGGGGGTACCGTCAGTGATGGTGACGAGGACATTAAGCCTGATGTGGTTAACACGCGGGCACGGATTGAAATTGATTTCAATGAAGAGGTAACTGGGAACATCACACTGCAAACGCCAGCAGGCGTTGATGTCGGTTGGATCGGCGAAGTTGACGGGAAAAAGGGAATCCTTGAACTGGTTAAAGGGGCAGAACTCAGCTATGAAGTTGACTACGTTATCACCGGAAAAGTTAGTGATGCCGCGGGGAACGCAACTGATATCGAGATTAGATTCACAACTGCAAGTCGAACCTCTGGTATTCCCATTGAAGTCACCGATGCAACATTTGATACCCTGGTCCTTGCGTCTGAGATCCCTATCGTGGTTGAGTTTTATACGGATTGGTGACCGTTCTGTAAACAGATGGTGCCAGTTGTCACCCAAATTGCCTTAGAGAACAGGAACACATTCGCTGTCGCGAAATTGAACAATGACGAAAATCGGGAAACTATCCGAAAATATCAGGTTAGAGGGCAACCGATTTATATGGTATTCCAAGATGGAAAAGTCGTTGGACGTTTCGTAGGCGCGATGCCCAAAGCTCGGCTTCTGCAGAATATTCTCAATGCCATAAACAAATAAGGAAAAATAGGAACCTATCAAGACTATAGGGCGGATTGCGTATCCGCCCTTTTTTTGTACATCTTTGTAGCGTAGGAGACCGTTGGTTTCCTGCGTCTATTACAGCCGCTCCCGATGGTAAAACCACCACTCCACAAGCAAAACAATCAGCGCCAGGAGTGCCGGGAAACGCCACATCTCCTGCGCCATCGGTTGCAAATCGGTTTCAAGGGATGCTGAAACGTCTTCAGTTTCCCTTTCTATTGTTGTCGCATGAGAGAGCGTGGACGTTGCAGTATCCAGCAGATTGACTGTGAACCGCTCCAATTCCCTACCGTCATCGGCGAAAAGTTTGTAGACACCCACGAGATCAGTCTCCGTGAATACTGCATTGTTTAACGTGACCATCGTTTCATCCGGTTTTTGGACGCGAAACGGCATATCCCTGTTTTCCAACGCGATGATGACCTCTTCTCCGGTTCCGAATGCGTGCCGAGTCCTCCCCGCCTGAGAACCAAAGGGCTGAAGCGGGGCAGCCCCTGCCTCAAACCACGCTAAGCACTGATAGACAAACAGCGGTCCCGGTATAGACACCGCGAACGTGGATATTTCTGGATTGAAGGCATCAAACTCGAAAACGAGCCATTGCGTGCCGGCTTCGGTACCGAACCAGATTAGCGCACCCTTCTCTGTTTCAACAAGAGCATGTCCCCAGATGGGTAGGGCTCGATACATAGATTCCCGCACTTGCAACCCTTGTAATGAGACATCCGCCATGAGTGGATGCGCCGCATCTGTTCTAATCACGCGTGTAGTCCCACTTTTCTTAACTATTAAATCTGGTCGCTGTTCCCCTTCATTCCGCAGCGGTTTAGGGTTAATTCTAACAAGTTCTGGTGTGTTGGGCTTCTCTGCTTTTCCGCTTGCAGAAATGAAAGGTAGGTCGCTGCCTGGATTGATAAAGATCATCCCCGTTCTGGGAGGGATCTCAGAAAGATTACCGAGTGCTTCACGTCCTGCAGGCGTGCTACCCTCAAAAACCGCTATATCGGCATCACCCGTCCCGTGATAATCTGTGGGGGGCACTACGTCTAAATCGACACGGTTCCCGTACGCACGCAGTAGCTCAGGCAGCAAAGATTTCTGATTGTCACTGACGAGTAAGATTTTCAAAGGTGATACACCCGATAGGATTGCGGAGACACTGTTATCGGGCGAAAAATCGTCTTCTATTCCAAGGTGGACACTGATCACCTTTCCCGCTAAACCCCTTGGATCCCCTAAAAAAAGCACTGATTTGGTTGTCTTTGGCGGAATGGAGACTGTCCTGTCATCAAGAGGAGCGTTTTCCACTGCCAATTGAACGTTAAATTCTCTGGGTGTCTGTGTGAAATTTTGGATGCCGACCAGAACTTCGTATTGATCTTGGACAAGGGCAACGCTGAAGAGGACAATGCCGATATTTGCGGCATCCGCGCCGACAGCGATTTTATGGAGTGGCAGCGGGAGGTCTGGTAAATTTTCAAAGGTATCGCTGATAAAAAAGACTTGGTCTTGGGGTGAGTCGGTATAGCGTGTTACAGCGTCAAAAACCGGACGGAGGTTGCGGGGTGCATGGGTCGGCGTGATATTTTCTATGGCGTGTTGGAGTTGCGCGATATCAGTCGTGAAGGCTTGTTGGATATAAGTGCGAGTCCCTTGCGTCGTCATGAGCATGATCCCGCCACCCGCAGAGATTTGCGCCACTTGTTCCGATGCCGCCGTCTTCGCGAGTGTAAGACGAGATTGCCCCATTTCCTCGGACAGCATACTCACAGAATTATCGACAATGAGAATCGCCTTTCCCGGTATGAACCCAGGTCTGCGCAATATAGGACGCGCTACACTACACGTAAGGAGCAGCAAAAAAAGCACTTGTAGAAGTGGGAGAAGTAGATGCCGAAGCCGTTGGAACGGGACATTCGCTCTCCGATCCTCGTCGGTGGATAGCCAATGCATGATACTCGGAACAAGGTAGGTGTAGCGGCGCAACTTCAAGAAGTGCAGGAACACGACAATCGGAATTGCACTTAACAGATAAAACGCGGCAGGATTCAGAAATTGCATTTTTTAACGATTGCTCCTGGCACTGCGCTCTACTGTCGCTTGCAGTTTTTGAGTCGTTAAAAGACCATTCATAACCTAAAGCAGGCTGTTAGAATTAGCTGAAAACCGCCGTGTAATGAAATGGAACGGCGACCAGATTCAATTGTTAAAGAGCTTCTTTTTCCTTCAGGCTTTCCAGTATTTCATCGGCTTCTTGTCTACCAACTTCGCCGTAATCTTGCATACGTTCACAAGTTGCCCGTACCTTGTCGAGTTCGTCGAGTTCCAAATAGAGGTCCGCTAAATTTTTGTGCATCTCTCGAAACACACCGGGCCAATTCCGATTGCCTTCTTGCTCAACAATACGCGTTGCGTTCGTAATTGCAGTATTGACGATTTCATCCAATGCGGCTTTGTCTTCAAGAGAGATCTGAAATTCCGGCTGTTGACGGTTTTCGTTATACGCTTTGAGTTGACTCAGCGCTGCATCGCACTGGTTATATGTTTTTTCGATGCTCAATGCACCTTCAAAAATCTTTGATAAAAATCCTAATTTCATAAAATCTCCTTTCTATTAGTGGTCGGTAATCAGCGATCAGGGCGGGTTACTACTTTCAAAGTTTGAACTTTAAACTTTACTGCCCTGACCGCCGATAGCCAATTAGAAATCAGTTTTCAGTTCACCCCAGGTCACTGCCAATTTGTCGTGCGCCTCAACAGCAAGGACAACCGGCACGCTCAGTTCCATTGATGCTTTCACCTCGTCCTCAGTCAACGCTTTGGCGTATATGACGACTTCATCAATGATAGCATCTTCCACTTTGTGGAGTCCTGGATTCTCACCCGCTCCGATGTAGATCGCCGCTTCTTTGAACTTGGGCCACTTGAAATTTTCCTTCTGCTCACCGATAAAGTCGCCGTTGACATAAATCTTGCCATCTACACCGTCAGCAACCAAAACGTAGTGATACCACTCATCTAATTCAAATTGATAATTCGCGAGGCTTTTGTCGGCGTGATGTCCGGCATCCCAGAACGGGTTGAACCCCGGGTTCACCATCGTTCGGAACTCACAACATCCAGCAGCAGCGGCTTCAATAGAGATTATCCCGTCGTAAGAGGCGTGTTTATTGAGATAAAACCACGCTTCCATCGTGATTTCCGTTTTCTCACCGATTGGTACGATAAAGTCATTCTGCTCCATCTGGACAACACCGCCGTTCAGATGTATCGCTTTATTGAACGCGCCGTCAACGAGCGCACCTTTTCCAACCAATTCCGCATCGTTGCCGTTACCAGAATCATCCGTAACTTTATTACCGCTGAGTTTATCGAAAGAGTAATAGACGAGGATGTCTTCTTCCTCAATAGCGTCCGAGAGACTCACAGCGAATATACAGCAGATCGCTGAAATTCCAAATAGGAATAAATTTCTACACATTTTTATGCTCCCTAAAATATTTTAAAAGAATTTTAACATAAAAATGGAACAGCGTCAATGCATTATACACCAACCTTGGAATTGTAGCAATTAGAAAGGGCGTCGGTTGTCATTGGACCTTTTACCGAGCAGAATTTTTCCATTTTTAAACAAAATTCCGAGTGCACAAACTTTTAATTCCATATTTTTCTCCTATAAGAAAGTCGGGGTTACAAACCCCTCCAACAAAAAAATGATCTTGTGAGTTAGTAGATTAAATGCTACAATGACACTATGACTTTTCTTGAAGCAATCCTCCTTGGTATCCTACAAGGTCTAACCGAATTCTTACCGGTTAGCAGTTCGGGACATCTCGTCTTAGCCCAGCAATTTCTCGGACTCAAGGAACCCCTCGTCTTTTTTGATGTGATGCTTCACGTCGGCACATTAGCCGCTGTACTCGTCGCGTACCGCGATGCGATAAGGCAATTAGTGGTAGGTGGACTTTCTACGCTCGGCAATTCGCAATTGTGGAAACATCCAAGGACGACGCTTAGCACTGCATCTGAGCTGAAATTTATCTGGTTAATACTGCTCGGTTCGATCCCTACAGGTGTTATCGCAGTGGTATTCAAGACGCAGTTAGAATCCTTTTTCGAGGAAGTCCTTATTGTGAGTGTTATGCTAATTCTCACCGGTGCGATTCTCCAACTGCCTCGCTTCTGCAGGAAAGACACAGAGATTCCTGACGATTCGGTCAGACAACTGAAAGCGTGGCACGCGCCGCTCATCGGCATCGCACAAGGTTGCGCGATTACACCCGGTATCTCCCGTTCTGGAACAACCATCTCGTTAGCACTGTTTTTAGGAATTCCTGCAAAGACAGCGGCGGAATACTCTTTTCTCCTTTCGATCCCTGCCATTCTTGGTGCAGTTGCCCTGAAGATCCGAGACCTTGAAGACCCAACGATAGCGATCCACATTGTCGGTGGCGGCATGCTCGCTGCGTTTATCGTCGGTTATATTGCTTTGCGGTTTCTACTCGTCGTGCTGAACAGAGGCAAGTTCTCGCTTTTTTCGTACTACTGCATCGGCTTAGGGTTAATCTCCCTCTTCATCGCCTTGATCCAGTAAGTTGCGACACATCCAAACACCCGCTGATTATAGTGCAGAATCTCTGGGATTACACCGACACTGCTTAAAATGTCGCACATTTTCTGGTCGTTTTGCAACGTGTTTCGTATCCACTTCTTCCCAGTGCATCTGTAGATGAGACTCGCCAAATACATCTGTAGCGGCTTCAGCCTGAAGTGTTTGAGATAGCGGAGCGGGAACCCGAAACCGTGCCCAGAAATCGCCAGTGTGCCACCCGGTCTCAGAACGCGCGCGAGTTCGATTAGGGCAACTTTATCATCCGGCACATGTGGCATAACGAGGAAACAGGTTACGAGATCGAAAGTCTCGTCTGCAAAGGGCAAAGTCGGGAGTGCACCACAAATCAGGTACGGTGTGTGGGAAGGCTGCAGATTTAACTGCTCGATGTGAGAATGTCCACACACCAAGAAGCGCGGGTCAACATCAACACCAATAAGGAGTTCCGGTGCATCAGCAGAGAGTGCGACAAGAAGGTTCCCGGGTCCGCAACCGACATCCAATACGCGTTTGCCGGTCGCGTCAATATCTAACGCCTCGAGTCGCCTTCGGGTTGTGCCACGTTCCAACTCGCTATAAGCGTTCTGAATGTAAGCAGTGTGCCATTTTGTCAATTCGTTTTTCATCTACGCCACAATAGAGAGATCACCCATCTGCTAAGCCGTTGGGGAATCGTCGTTAGTTCTGCACGGAAGCGCGTGAGTCCAGCAGTATCGGTCATCGGAATGGCTTTCAGTCGATACGGTGGTGTGTTTAACGTGTTCCATCCAATCTCAGTTGTCCGAGCCGAATGGAACCCACCCGCTTTCACAATCTCGATTTCGCGTTCGGTATAGTCGCCGTTCGGATAACTAAAATGCGAACACGCAACATCCAAAAGTCCTTCCAAATCCGCTTTGCTTCCAAGAATCTCCTGCTGACATTCCGCTTCTGTACAATGCGGCAGGATCGGATGAAACCGTGTATGGGGTTGGAAGTCAACGTACGCTGCCATTTCCTTCATTTCCGATATATCGAGTGCTTGTCTATTTTGATATACTTTTTCAGAGGCAAAGTCAGCAATGCTTTTGAGGTGAGCCAACCGTTCCGCGTTCGGCACTCGTTTCAGCATCTCTTTCTCCGCTTTGGATTGCCCATCTATCTTGAACCAGAAGTGTCGGTATGTGTTGATAATCTGCGTGCAGACGTAGATGGTCGGACGTATCTGATACCGCTTGAAAATCGGCAAGAGTTCAAAATTACCGACGTGTCCGTCGTCAATCGTAATCACAACGCTTTTCGGGGGGATCTCTGAGAAATCGTTCCGATGCATAGCTGCGACAAGCATATCCAAGGGGATAAACGTGTAGCAGCGAGAGAGGTAGGCGATATGTTTCGCGAAAACAGCGGGTTTTGGGTCGTGATAGAGGAGAATAGCCACCTGATCTCGACACATCCACTCTCGAATAAGAAATGATGCACCCGATAGGCAGATGACAGTGGCGACTGTGTTTTTAAGAAAACTACGCATCTATTAACCTACTACTTGTAAAAATTGCTGATAAATATCTTCTAACTTTCGCATAGATTCCGTGCTATCAAACCTTTGCTGAATCGTTGCGCGTGCGTTTCTGCCCAACGCTCTTGCAACATCAGGTTGCGTCAACACCCAATACAGCGCCGCTGCCAACTCCTCTGAATTTTGTGGCGGGACTCGAACACCGTTCTCCCCATTCTCAATCAAGTCCGCAATCCCACCGACATCTGACGCTATGCACGGCATCCCGACCCCCATCGCTTCGATTAAGGCATTCGGGGAACTCTCATGCAGCGACGGAAGCACAAAGACATCCGCCGTCAAAAGCACAGAGAAGACATCTTCATGGAAACCCAGAAAATCCACACATTCCGAGAGTCCACGCTTTTCTACAAGTGCGCGGAGTTCTGCCTCTAATTCCCCGTCCCCAAGAAACGTGCATCGCCACGGCGTCTCTTGCTGATCAAGTAGACACAACGCCTCAATCAGATACCGATGTCCCTTTTCAGGTGCGAAGCGTCCGACACTTACGATTAACTTCTCGCGGGTATCACCTTGGTGCTGTGGAGACCATGCTTCGGCGGGCAATTCTAATAGATTCCGGATGCTAAAAATCTGTTTGTCAGGGTATAGTTGACGGAGATGCCGTTTAATTTGTTCAGAATTCGTTAGGAGAATATCGGCGGGATTGTAGATAAGTTTTTCTGTCAACCAGAGCCGGAATTTGCCGTACCTCGCATGGTAATCACCGCGCTGTGAGGCGATGAACGGCACCTTACGCCAAAGACCGCATCTCCGCGAAAGTCCAGAGAGAAAATTGGAATACCACAACCAACTGTGCACAATGTCCGGTCTGACAGCGTTGACGATGCCCCCGAGCGCAAACGCCTTTTCCAGCAATCGCTTCGGTCTATTTTCACCCATCAACGTAGCGACATCCCGAACACAGGATATTTCGAGGAGTTCGGATACACGTTCCCCTTCAGCACGGGTCAGTACAACGTACGCCTCATACTGCTCTGCTGGCAACCGGTCCAAGGTTTTGAGTAATTGCGATTCGGCACCGTCTTTTGTCATAGAGTCGATGACGTAAAGAATTCGCATAAAGATCGCTATTCGCTATTCGCTGTTCGCTATTACCAATACGTATAGAGCAAAACTTCTGCAACGATGAGTTGGGCAGCGAGTATACCGCCGACCCAATAGAGATCGGATGTCGAGCGGTCGACGAGATGTTTGGCGACAGGTATCACAAAAAACGGTACCATGAAGATCCAGATACGCTCCACCTCCATCGTGAACAGGGTAGAGAATGTGAAAAAGAGGAGTGTTATCAGGAAACCGATGACGAAATTGTCTGATTTTTCGTGACGGAATATCCAAGGAATACGCCGATCATAGTGCTCCTGTACCAATAGAAGTGCGTCCCGTCGCCATTCCGCTATTGCCGATATGACCTGCCGGAGCCAGACTGTCGTTATCGGCAATCCGACACCGATGAGGAAAGCGAATAGGTTCGCGAAACTCAAGTGGAGATAGCGTGAAAGGCTTTCATACCCCGTCCCCATCCCCATCTCATCTTTCTTAATAGCTGCCGAGAGTGCTTCAATTGGGCGAAATCCGGTCAGCACGAAAAGTATCAGATAAAATCCGATAAACCCCAAAGCTGCAGAGAGTAAAACCTTCAGATACTGTACGAACCGCTTTCGTTCCAGCAAGGGGATAATACAGAGAAAAACACCCACGACGACCGTCGAGTAGGTCATGAACATTCCGAGTGCCAGTGCCAGCCCTGTCAATAAACTATAGGGACGAAATTCGTGCCACGTTTGGTCGGGTAAGGTCTCCCGCGCTCGCGCTTCATAAAAGAGGTAGACGCTGAGAATTGGGAAAACACTGAACGGACCGTCCATCGACGTACCCGTGAACATCACGAAGTTCGGGGTGATAAGGAAAAGGAGAAGGGCGTAACGGGCGACCTTTTTGTCGTAGAGCCGTTCGCCGAGGTAATAGATCGGTATCACCGCAAGCGCAGTGAAGATGATTGAAACCAGCGATGCCGATACAAGATTGTAACCGAAAATCTTGCTAAAGAGCCATAAGAAAAGCACACCCCCCGGTGGGTGGGTGCGCGTGTGTCCTGAAAGTGTCTCGAATAATTCCGGTTTGCTATAATCTTGTAGAAACGTACGGAGTCCGAGTTCATCAACGCGTGGGACATCGCCGTAATACTCCAACGAAGTTCGCGTATACGGCTCCAAGAGCCCTAAGATCCGGGTCGTTTCGCCTTCTTGTTTAATCTCTCGGTAGCCATCAATTAAGGCAACGCTAACGTTAATCGCAATGAAACAGATAATCGCTATCCAGATTAAACGTCGTACGGACACACCGGAAAGCAGATATTTGTGGCAGAGATACAGAAAACCGACACATACCACGAGAGCAGGCAATACCCATAAACTCAAGTCGAAACTCGGTTCAGCGTAAAGCGGGACAATGTGCGTTCTATACCGGACTGCACCGAGATTGACGGCTGTTTCACGCATGCAGTAAAACAGGAATAGGTGGTAGACACAAAAAAATAGCGCGAGCAATCCAATCTGGACAGGAATCCGTCGAACTGCTTTTTGAATAGACTGCCAAAGATTATTCATTTTTTTATGAGACGGTTTCGCTCTGAGTCGCCTGCAACTGCTGTGCAGCCTCTAACAATGCGTTTGCTAAAAATTCAGGGTTAACTTCATCTCTGCCGCGGAACGTGCGGACTCGCTCGCCACGGACTTTTAAGACAGCAAGTTCTCTGCCGCCTAAATGGATACCTACTTCAGCGTTGCGCGTTTCACCCGGTCCGTTAACCTCACATCCCATCACAGCGACCGGAATCTTTATGCCGTGCTTTTCCAGAAGTTCCTCAGCAACAGCAACGATGTTCTCATAATCCGCGTTCGGATCGCCACGACCGCAGAATGGACAAGAGACGACATCCAGCATATCTGATGCCATACCAAGTGCCCGCAGGAGTTCTTTCGCAGTCAAGACCTCTTCAACGGGGTCACCCGTAATTGAGATGCGGATGGTGTCCCCGATCCCCTCTTGCAAGAGCGTGCCGATACCGAGGGTCGACTTGACGTGCGCTCGCCGCGGTGTTCCGGCTTCTGTTACACCGAGATGTAGTGGATACGGGACTTTCGCTGAAAGTTGACGGTTCGCTGCTATCATCCGAAGCGGGTCGCTCGACTTAACGGAGATGGCGATGTCTCTGAAGTCGTGATCCTCACAGATATTGATATGCCGCATCGCACTCTCTACCAATGCCTCGGCTGTTGGAGACGGATATTTTTCTAACAGATCTTTTTCGAGGGAACCCTCATTCACGCCGATGCGTATCGGGATATTCGCAGCTTTTGCCGCAGACAGTACCTGTGAAATCCGATCTTCGCTCCCGATGTTCCCCGGGTTGATACGCACTTTTGCCACCCCCGCATCGACTGCAGCGAGGGCGTATCGGTAATTGAAATGGATGTCTGAGACGATCGGAACCGGTGCGCGCCGGACAATCGTAGCGAGTGCCTTCGCGTCCGGTTCTTCAGGTACAGCGACGCGGACAATCTGCGCGCCTGCTTCCGCACACCGCTCTACCTGTGCCAAGGTCGCGTCTATGTCGTGGGTCAGCGTCGTCGTCATCGTCTGGATAGAGACGGGGTTTCCATCACCGATCGGGATATTGCCTACCATAATCTTTCGGGTAGGTCGTCTGTTATTGAGTTGTATTAATTCTCTCATAGTGGTTGTTGGTTATAGGTACTTGGTTGTTGGCGATCGGCTAACTACTATTTGCTATCCGCTATTCCGTAAAGCCCTAACAAATCTTTCGTTTTCCTGTTGCGTGCCGATAGTCACACGTATCGCATTCGGATACCCATATCCTCCGATGGGTCGGACGATAATCCCCTTTTGCAGGAGTGCGTCGGCGATGTCTGTACCTAACTGCTCCAAGTGCAACATGATGAAATTGCCTTCAGTTTCGGTATAGCGGAATCCCATATCGTCAAACGCTTCATAGAGGAAGGCTTTCCCGGCTGTGTTGCTCGTTTGGCTCTTTTTAACATGCGCGGTATCTTTGAGTGCAGCGCGCGCTGCTGCCTGTCCCACTAAACCACAATTGAAGGGCTGCCGAACCCGATTCAGCGTTTCAATCAACGCAGGGGGTGCGATCCCGTAACCGATACGGAGTCCAGCGAGTCCATAGATTTTGGAAAACGTCCGAGTAATGATAACATTTCGTCCTTCTAAGACGTAGGGCAGCGTCTGCGGATAGTCGGAACGCAGGACATATTCGTAGTACGCCTCATCGAAAACGACAAGCACATCGTCTGGGACCTGTTCCATAAACGTCGCCGTTTCTTCAGCTGTGACCATCGTGCCAGTCGGGTTGTTCGGATTTGCCACGAAGATGACCTTTGTCTTATCCGTGATTGCTGCTGCCATAGCGGAGAGGTCGTGTGTATCGTGCTGCATCGGTACGACAACGGCTGTTGCACTACACAACTTCGTTACAAGGCTATAGACGACGAACGCCCCAGCTGCATAGATGACCTCATCATCGGGAGCGAGGTATGCCTCAGCGATGAGCTGCAGCACATCGTTTGAGCCGTTCCCTAAAATCAGATGCTCAGCGAAAATCCCCAGCTGCGCCGCCAGATCGTTTTTGAGATAGAAGGCGTTGCCGTCGGGATAGAGATGCACCTGCCCCGCGCTCTCAGCAATCGCCTGTAGTGCCAACGGGGACGGACCCAGCGAGTTTTCGTTGGATGCGAGTTTGATAATATCAGTGATGCCCAACTCGCGCTGGACCTCCTCGATCGGTTTGCCTCCCTGATAGGGTTGAATTGTCTCAATACTGGGTTTCGGTTTGAGCATAACGACTTCTATTTCTCTATGTGTAAGCGTGTGCATCCATTAAACGTGTCTAAATACACTCTTATTATAACACAGCGTTTTCTTTTTTCAAAAGGTTTTTTCCCGATTCCCGTTCCTAATCCCTTGACAAAAAAGCGATATTCGTTAAAATAGTGAAAAATCTCATTCACACAGCATTGATTTGCACATGCACAATGTATGAAAGGAACACTCATGGCACAAACACCTCCAGAATCAGCAGTCATCCTTTTTGACGGCACAGACCTCAGCAACTGGACAAGCTTGGACGGCAGCGATCCCACTTGGAAAGTAGAAGATGGGCAAATGCTTGTCGTTCCCCGCACCGGCGATGTTATAAGTAAAGAGACCTTTACGGATCACTTCCTCCATATCGAATTCAGATGTCCCGATATGCCCGAAGCGACAGGTCAAGCGAAAGGCAACAGCGGTGTATTCCTTCAAGGTAGATACGAAGTTCAGGTCTTGGACTCCTACGGCATCCCGGTCCCTGGGATGGGCGACTGCGGCGCAATTTACAACCAATTCGCACCGCTCGTTAACGCCTGTAAACCCCCGCTTGAATGGCAATCTTACGACATCATCTTCCGTGCCCCGCGTTTTGGCGACGGCGGTGAGATGACGGAAGGTCCACGCATAACGGTTATTCAGAACGGTTTAGTCATCATCAACAACGCCCAGCTCGCTGGCACAACGGGTGGAAGCATCGATTCAGAACTCGCTCAACCCGGACCGCTCCGCCTGCAGGACCACGGCAACGACGTGCGGTATCGGAACGCCTGGGCAGTCCCACTCCCGCTCGAAGGTTCGGATAAGTATTAAGAGGTTGTCAGCAGTCAGGGCGTTCCGCTTCGCTCCACTCTCAGCTGTCAGCAGCATGTTGTGGGAATGACAAACGTCCGTAACCGCCACAACTATCTCTTTGCTGATAGCCGACCGCTGACTGCTGACTGCTAACTAATCGAAAGGATTTTTATGGACACCAATCAAGCTTTACCTACGATTCCGAGACGCCGATTGGGACGCACGGAACTGAGTATCCCTGTCATTCCATTCGGCACGCAGGGGTTCGGAAACAACTTCGGTTTCGTTTCAGATGAAGATGCCGTGGCACTCGTTAAACACTCTGTGTCTATCGGGGTTAACCACTTCGATTGTGCGCGTTGCTATGGCGATTCCATGCGGAAACTCGGATTGGCACTTAAGGAGATTCGGCGCGAGGATGTCATCATTACCGGAAGGCTCTGTTGTCATTCCGCTGCAGAGTGGGGTGGCTACGGAGAAGGCAGACCCGACTATTCCGCTGAACGCGCCATCGCCGACCTCGAAAGCCAACTCGAACTCCTCGGCACAGACTACTTCGATGGTATGCTCATCCACGATCCCGGTGAAATCGATCCGACGCTTGAAAAGGGTGGCACGCTTGACGGGTTGCTCCAGTGTAAAGCGCGTGGACTCGTCCGGTTCCTCGGCTACGGGATGCGTCCTCACGATTTCCACCTCAAAGCGATGGCGACTGGCGATGTCGATCTCATCTTGTGCTTCAACGACTACAACCTCGTCCGACAGAACGCCGCTGACGACATTCTACCTGCTGCCGCTGAAGCCGATATCGGTGTCATGAACGGCTGGTCTATCCTGCGTGGTATCCTCACAGGTGTTGATCTCGACGCTGAAATCGCAAGGGGACGTTGGAAAAAAGAAGGGGACGTCGCAGCAGCATACCCAATTTGGGAATGGTGCGTTGAAGAAGACATCAATTTGCTTCAACTTGCCCTCCAGTTCTGTCTGAAAGAAGAGCGGATTCAGGGCAACAACATCGGGAGCCTAAATGTCGAGCAGCTCGAGGCAAACGTCCGCGCCGCGAGTACGCCTTTACCAGATGAAGTATGGGAAAAGTACGAGGCACGCTTCGGATCAGGCGATTAGCTTATCCTTAAACTTATGGGTCACACGCGGGAGCGGATAATCGCTTAAGGCCTCGACCTGAATCCACTTCGCGTCCCGCGGTCCATTCAACACCACCTCACCCGATTGATAATCGCACACGAAGACCTCCACGACTATCTTGAAATGGGTGAAAGCGTGCCTCACACGGGTGAGGTATTTTATATCGCTGACGGAGAGATTAACGACCTCCGAGATGTTCCGAGCGCACGCCGCTTCAGCGGTTTCTCCATCAGCGATCCTACCGCCAGGAAACTCCCAGAGTCCACCGAGCAGCCCGTCAAGTTGTCGCTGTGTGATGAGAACCTCGTCTCCTCTGTAGATGACCCCAACAGCGATATGATGTTCTGGCACAGGTTTTGCCTTTCGCCGTTTCGGGAATTCGTCTTGACGTGCTGTATGGAACGCCTCACAAAACGCATTCACCGGACAGATAAGACAGGTCGGCGATTGCGGACGACACACAGTTGCGCCCAACTCCATCATTGCTTGATTGAAAAGTCCGGGAGCCTCTCGATCCAGAAGTTCATCGGCTTGCTCTTGAAACTGTTTTGCCGACTTCGCGTCGTTAACCGGTGCGTCCATCAGGAACAGGCGTGCCACCACGCGCTTGATATTCCCGTCCACAGCGGCGTAAGGTTCATTAAAAGCGATGCTCTGCACTGCCGCCGCACTGTAATCCCCGACACCCGGCAATTTCCGAAAAGTCGCATAATCGCGCGGCACCTCACCGCCCAACTCGTTCACAATAACCTGCGCGGCTTTGTGGAGGTTGCGCGCCCTGGCGTAATATCCCAAGCCTTCCCAGACCTTCAGCACATCCTGTAGCGGCGCGGCTGCCAAGTGCTGCACGTCAGGAAACCGTTCGATGAACCGTTCATAATAATCGACAACCTTCTTGACCTGCGTCTGTTGGAGCATCACCTCGGAGACCCAGATGTAATAAGGGTTATCGGTATTCCGCCACGGCATCTCGCGTTGGTAGTCTCTGAACCAATCTAACAATGCGTCTCGGAAGTCTTGGGAGTGTTGGATTAGCGGTTTTTTGGGCATATTGGAAGTGTGTTTGTTGTCTGAATCAGGATTTACAGGATTTTATAGTAGATTCTGTAATTATTTATACACTTAGCATCGGTGCGGTTAGGAATGCACATCGCATTTGGTCGAGTACGCCGCAAAACCGCACCTACCGGGGGATGAAAGTGTGTATTT
>JAJECD010000412.1 GCA_022822215.1 Candidatus Poribacteria bacterium
TACACAGATACAACTGCGAAACCCAACATTGTTTACTACTATCAGATCGAGGATGTCTCCCTTGACGGCAAGCGCACGACCTTGGCGACTACACATCTGCGTGGCAACGTCACGGCAACAGGTAAAGTGACGACGACGTGGGCGGATTTGAAAGCAGGAGACTAAAAACAAGGTTACATTCAGGGATATTCTAACTAACCTATCAGAGCAGTGGACTTCGATTCGCTGCTCTGTTTTTTTAACGCTCGCTGGCGAGGTTTCCGAAAACGTTGAAAACCCTTGCTTTTTTTTTCTTCCCTTGCTATCTTAAGAATACGTACGTTGTTAAAAGCCAAATTGAGTTGACATCTAAGAAAATGTCGCTTATAATCCTATATTAGGAGGTACAAAGTTGAAACAGAGCGTTTTTTTATTAGGTCTTTTCTTTTTATTGATAACTATGACAGCGGTTGGTGAGGCACAAGAACTGGTCTTACATCTCTCCTTTGATGAATTAGCCGGCGATGTCGCAAAGGATCTGTCCGAATTCGGTAATGATGCCACCTTTAAAGGCAATCCGAAATTAATTGATGGCGTTTTCGGAAAAGCGTTGGAGTTTGATGGCAAGACCTCTGGACAAATTCCTGACCACGCCAGCCTTGATATTGTTGACGGAATTACTATTGAATTCTGGGCAATCGTTAAAGGTGGGGAAGCCATCCAGAGTGGCGTTGAAAAGGGAATCGCTTGGGTTTCGGGTTTATATAACCTCGCTGCACTTTACAACGGCGGAACAATCCTGCAATTTTTCGATTTACCCGATGCCTGTAACGATGACAATGTTGGTCCAAGTATCCAAGATGGCGAGTGGCATTTTCTCGCTGGCACGTGGGACGGTAACGATATCCTACTCTATATTGATGGTGAACTCGAAGCCGAGATGCCGTGTAAGGGGGAATTGGTGCCGAACAACGATCCACTCTTTATCGGTGCCCGCGGCGGGAGTGGACGCTTTCTGACTGGGGCACTTGATGAAATCAAGATGTATAACTACGCCTTAACCAAGGCTGAATTGCTCAAAGATATGGAAGAGCCTGTCACGCTGCACGTCGATGCACAGGACAAGTTAGCAACCGTCTGGGCACGCCTTAAAACCAAGTAATTCAGACAGCAGGGGAGAGTTAATGAAAATAGTGCCTAATCTTTTCACACAATTCGGACCTACGCTAATATTGAAAAGTCAAATTTCTCTATACAAAAATTTAACGTTTCTATTCTTATTACTACTAACTATAGCTGGCTGCGCGCTCCCCTTCAACCGGAACTTAACGCCTGAAGAGCAGGTCGCGGTCGTTACAACTGACAAAGGTATATTTGTGTTTGAGTTCTATCCTGACGCTGCGCCAGTAGCAGTAGATAACTTCATCAAGTTGATTAACATGAAGTTCTACGATGGATTGACATTTCATAGGAAAGTCGACGCGCCCGGGCTGAATATCATTCAGGGCGGGTGTCCAAAAGGCGATGGAACAGGGGGTCCCGGTTGGAATATCGTCGACGAGTACACAAATCCGAACCAACGTCCGCATGTCAGAGGCACTGTGGCGATGGCTCGGGCAAACGCGCCGAACTCAGCCGGGAGCCAATTCTACATTTGCTTCAAACCCCAACCCCACCTTGACGGACAGTATACGACCTTTGGTGGTGTCATTCAAGGGATGGGTGTCGTTGATCGCTTAGAGATCGACGATGTCATGACAAGAATTCGATTGGAGGCGAAGTCAAAATATGTTAAGGCAACAGCGGAATAACCAACACCAACCCTTCGCAGCTGCAGCACTCTTGATTTTAGCGAGTTTTTTCGCTACTTTTCTGCTGAGTTGCGCACAGGAAGATAGGCAGGCACCCGTACCGCGCGCACGCCGGGCAGGGACAGGCACAGCGCAGCCCACGGCGAAACCACAGATTGACCCAGCAACCGTGGTAGCCGTCATTGAAACGGCGAAAGGCACTATTGAATTTGAATTTCTCGGAACCGAAGCCCCAGAAACTGCCAAGAATTTCATCAAAAACGCGCAAGTCATGTATTACAAGGGTGAGAAGTTTAACCGCGCTGAAGAACTCCTCATCCAAGCAGGATCGAAACTTGCCGCTGGTGATACGCTCCCCATTGAAAACGGTTCAGAAGAAATGTCGCGGGGCGTTGTTGCTATGGCGAAAGAAGAAGGGGCAAGCGTTTCCTACGCGTCCGAATTCTTTATCTGCCGAGGAGACGCTGTTCTGGATAGTGAGTACACCATTTTCGGGAACATCATCAGTGGCATGGATGTTGTTGACAGCATTGTTGTTGGTGATGCAATTACAAATATTACGACTCGAGACAAAGAGTAATAGGTCATCGATTATCAGTTGTCAGTTGTCAGTTAAGAGAGCTTATGTAACAAATCACGGCTTCTTGGAGTACGCCAAGCAGACGGTAATTGTTACAAGGAAACCTCTTAACCGATAACCGACAACCGAAAACTGATAACTACTTAGATGGAGGCATAGATGGCATTAACTGTTATCCGAACGGCACGGCCAAGCCCCGTTTGGCAGGAAAGTTATGTACGCGTCAAAAAAGGGCAGCGGCTCATCATTGATGCAGAGGGCGCGTGGTCCCCAGATTTACAAAATCGGACCGGCTGGTGTGGCGCAGATGGTGTCCCCAAGACACCCGGATCCAGTGATTATCTGCTACCCGGCACGAACATCGGAGCACTTGTTGCTAAAATTGGGAACACCGTCTTTGCTGTCGGTTCACGCTACGACAATCCGGCACCTGCAGACGGGGTCATCTTTCTCGCTATGAATGAAAACCCTCGCAACAATAATCAAGCGGGCAGCTTACTTGCACAAATCATAATCTTTGATGAGGAATAACGAAATCTTTCGTGCAAACATCGGCACGCTGTAGCACAACAAATCAGGAGCAAGAATAAGAAATGGAAGAGACGACCGCTCAGGAGGAAGCACAGCACCTTCCACCTATTGATTTTATTAGTTTTCTTGCAAATCAGGTGGAGACAGCGCGGATCTACTTAGAAGGAATCCGGAATCCAGAGACGGACGAGGTGGTCATCAACCTCCCGCTCGTGAAATATATTATTGATACCATTGAGATGCTTGAGGAGAAAACCAAGGGAAACCTCACGGCACCGGAAGCCAATTTCTTGGCGAATACCCTCTATGAACTGAGAATGAGTTACGTACGCGTTCTCAGTAGACACGAAGCAGCTACACAAGGGGAAGCAGCTGCACAACAAACTGAAGAAGAGACACCCGCTGAAGAAAACGACCCGCTAACCGCGAATGGCAATTAGCCAACAGCTATCAGGTTTTCATGAATTATCTGCTATAGATTGGGTTAATCCTAATTAAACTATTGAGGAGAATAATTTATGGAATTCTATCACGGCACGACGCTCGGTAGCGCGAGAGGCATCATTGAAAACGGATTTCGTCCACGCAGCGGTGCCGTTTGGTTCACAAACCATTGGAACTATGCGAAGAACCGTGCCGAACACAAGGCACGTCGAAAACATGATCGACCGGTCGTCTTTCAAACTGAACTGGAGCCAGAAGACCTGCGTAGCCGCCTCGGTCCAGGGAAAATCCATGCGCGAGGGGGCATTATAGCCATCAACGAATACCTGTCTATTCAGCTCCTACAATCTAACTTTTTTGAACTCCTTGCGTATCCAGTTGCACTGGCGCAATGGATCAACCGCCAACTTGGACTCTATTCCCACAACGGCGTGGGTCAAAACCATTGGGGTATCGTTCGGTTGGCGCATTGGATGGATAATCGGATGAGGTCAGGCACCGGCAGACGTATTGATTGGCAAGAATTTTTCGCGAAAGGTAAGCAGTGGCTGCCCGTCTTCTTTGATAAGATGCCGTTCAATCCTGAAGTCTCGCCCATTCAGCATCTTCAGAATGACACGATTCTGGTTCGCGTCTTGTACCCGGATACATCCGAAGCGTCGGTCCAGCCAGCGGAAGTTGATGAGCATTATATCAAAGGAATTGCTGACATTTCTGATCAGAATCCGAGGCGACGCATACGCGGACTTCAGTCTCTCGAAAAAATCGGAGCAGAGGAACTCTTTGATTGGTGTGTCTTGCAGCTTGAAGACGAATCGGTGGATGTGGTGTGCAACGCTTTGCGAATTATGCAGCGCTGCGATGACGGATACGTTGCACCGCTTTTACCCTACGCTCGATCACAGGATAAACGTATCCGCGCAGGTGCCCTCGCAGCCCTCGCGAAACACACTTCGGACGATCCTGAACGTTGGTTTGAGCGCGGCCTCAAAGACCCAGCGGCGTGCGTACGCATGGAAGTCGCAAGGCTTCTACCGCTGCTTGATAGAATTGAACACCAAGATATCTTCGACATTGCTCGACATGATCCAAATCCAGCCGTCAAACGTAGTGCTAAAAAACGGTATTAGATTCAGAAAACGAGGGGAATGAATTACCAACGCAAAATCATCATCGCTTTTGCTATGCTCTGGGGGTTGCTTCTGACAGGAACGCTCGGGTACTTCGTCATCGAAAGAAATAACCCAGAACAAGGATGGCGGCTACTTGATGCAGTCTATATGACCGTCATTACCTTAACAACCGCCGGACACGATGATTTGAAAATGAGCGATAACGGACGTATTTTTACAATACTGCTCCTCATTGGTGGAATTGGTGTGTTCACCTATTGTGTCACTATCGCTACTGCTTTTTTAATCGAGGGGCAATTACAGAATTTTTTCCGACAACAAAAAATGGTCCGAACTGTCGATAAATTATCAAATCACTATATTGTTTGCGGACTCGGCGACACCGGTGTACATGTACTCGACGAAATGCTGAGGTCAGAGGTAGAGTTCGTCGGGATTGAGTTCGATGAGGAACGGCTTATTTACCTTTCTGACACACGCAGCTTTCCATACCTTCATGGTGATGCAACCGATGATGATTTGCTTGTACGAGCAGGGATTGAGCGCGCCCAAGGACTCGTCACATGCCTCAGCCGCGACCAAGACAATCTCTTCGTCGTGATCTCCGCAAGAAAATTAAACCCGCGTTTAAAAATAGCTTCCAAAGCCGTTGAAGATAATTCACCCGGAAAACTCATCACCGCGGGTGCTGACGAAGTCGTTCTACCCGACCATATTGGCGGCCTCCGTCTCGCAACCGGGATACTCCAACCCCAACTTGTAGGGTTCTTGGAGAACATGACCCAAAATAGCGATGGCGCACACTTTACGGGATCCGTTATTCAAGAAAACTCGCCGTTGGAAGGGATTTCTCTCAAAGCCGCTAATGTTCAAGAACAGACCGGATTGGTGGTCGTTGCAATCCAGGATAGAGAGGGAGAATTCCACTATAATCCTCCGGGCGATACGAGAATTGTCGCTGGTGATGCTTTGTTAGTCATCGCCAACCAGAGGCAGCTACAAATGTTACACAAACTCACGGGAGATCCAAATTAGTCGAAAAGCGTTGACACCTTATTTTTCAACGTGATATAATGCCGTCAGAACTTATTGTAGGAAGGAAATACGTGTATGCTCGCAACCGTCCTGAGCAGTGCAATGTTGGGAATTGATGCTTATATTGTGAAAGTTGAAGTCGATGTCGCCGGTGGACTCCCGTCTTTCAGCACCGTTGGTTTACCCGACAGTGCTATCAAGGAGAGTAGAGACCGAGTTACTGCAGCTATTAAGAACTCCGGGTTCTACTTTCCTCAAACCCGAATCACTGCGAATCTCGCGCCAGCGGACATCCGAAAAGCAGGCTCAGCGTTTGACCTCCCTATCGCAATCGGTGTTATGGCTGCTACCAATCAGGTAGTTCCGACAAGGCTTGAAAATGCGATAGTTTTGGGCGAACTCGCTCTGGATGGAAGTGTTCGCGGCATACAAGGCGCGCTTCCGATCGCTCTCGCTGCAAAAGAAAATGGGGTTCAAGACCTCATCCTACCCGCTGAGAACGCCAAAGAAGCAGCGATTGTGGAAGATGTGAAAGTCTATCCAGTCGCGAGTTTGGCAGAGGCTGCTGCGTTCCTTAATGCCGAGAAAGCGATCTCTCCAGAACCCCATACCCTCGGCACTGATACCGATAGCACTTCCCCAGAGACCCTTTTTGATTTACTTGATGTAAAAGGGCAAGAACACGTCAAACGCGCTGTTGAAGTCGCCGCCGCAGGTGGACATAACCTCATTATGATTGGACCCCCCGGCTCTGGTAAAACGATGATTGCCAAGCGGATACCGTCGATCTTGCCGAGACTTTCAACCGAGGAATCCTTGGAAACAACCAAGATTCAGAGCATTGTCGGTGTCCTTCCAAACGATACACCTTTGGTTGTAACACGTCCGTATCGCTCCCCACATCATACCATTTCAGATGCCGGCTTGATCGGCGGCGGAAATATCCCGCGACCGGGTGAGGTGAGCCTCGCCCATAACGGTGTCCTCTTTTTAGATGAACTCCCCGAATTCCGACGGAACGTTCTTGAGGTGATGCGGCAGCCCCTTGAGGATCGACAGGTAACAATCTCCCGTGCAGCGGCATCCCTCACTTATCCCGCCAATTTTATGCTTGTCGCCGCGATGAATCCTTGCCCTTGTGGATTCTTCAGCGACCCGACCCGAGACTGTAAATGCTCACAGACCCAGATTCAGAATTATGTCTCCCGTGTCTCCGGTCCACTGTTGGATAGAATCGACATTCAAGTTGAAGTGCCAGCCGTGAAATACGCTGAACTCGCTGATGAAACAACTGGGGAACCTTCAGCAATTGTTCAGAGAAGGGTTGAGGCAGCGCGCCAAGCCCAACAACAGCGTTTCGCTGGTACAACGATACACGCCAATGCGACGATGCAACCCAGACAGATTCGAGAGTATTGCAAGGTCGGTGCCCAAGCGCAGGAACTGCTCCGAGTCGCCATTAACCAATTAGGGTTGAGCGCACGTGCCTATGACCGGATTTTGAAGGTTGCACGTACTATCGCCGACTTAGATCACAACCCAAATATAGAAGCGGTACACGTCTCTGAAGCGATACAATATCGGAGTCTTGACCGAAGCTTCTGGAAAAAGTAATCCTACAAAGAGAGGTTTTTAAAATTAGCAAAAGCAAGCAGCAAGTCAACAACGGAGGCTTGCGGATTCTGAGCAGGAATGGTGCATGCACATAGCCATTTCTCCTACGCTTGGCGACTAATTAAAAAAACGGAAAAATGCAGCCTAATTTTATTATCTTTTTAACCGACGACCAAGGATACGGTGACCTTTCCTGTATGGGAGCGACCGATTTCAAAACGCCCCATCTTGATAGAATGGCAGCAGACGGAGCTCGGTTCACAGATTGGTACTCGAATTCACCTGTCTGTTCCCCTTCGCGTGCCTCACTGCTAACAGGCCGCTACCCGTGCCATGCAGGAGTTCGCTCCATTTTAGCAGGACATCGCACTGCGACAGGGCTGCCTCCTTCTGTCCCGACCCTCGCAACAACACTCAAGGCACGCGGCTACTACACTGCTATGTCTGGTAAGTGGCATTTGGGGCTTGCAGATGGATCACGACCGGAGCACCACGGGTTCGACGACTGGTTCGGGTTTATGGCTGGCTGCATTGATTTCTTTTCCCACATTTTCTATTGGGGAATGGCACAACCCGACATGGACCAGACACATGACCTCTGGGAGAACGGTAAGGAAATTTACCGAAACGGTGAATACTTCACTGAACTTATTACAGAATACGCGATTCAATACATTCGTAAGTCGGTTGAACTCGGGAAGCCTTTTTTCCTATACGTGCCTTACAACGCGCCACACTATCCGATGCACGCGCCGCAGAAGTACGTCGATCGCTTCCCGGATTTGCCTTGGGACAGGCAAATTATGGCGGCGATGCTGAGTGCCGTTGATGATAGCGTCGGCGAAATCTTTGCGGAATTAGAAAGGCTTGGACTCGCTGAAAATACCTTCTCCTATTTCCAGAGCGACAACGGACCCTCGCGGGAAACCCGAAACTGGTTGGACGGCACACAAGATCCATATTACGGCGGCACTGCCGGTAAATTGAAAGGACACAAATTCAGCCTCTACGAAGGCGGTATCCGTTCACCAGGAATTATGAACTGGCCCCAACGGATTCCCGCCGGACAAGTCATTGATGAAATCGGGGCAGCAATGGATATCTTCCCCACCTTCCTCGCCGCAGCCGGTGGTGATCCATCCGAGTACGAGCTGGATGGACGGGATGTCCTACCTATGGTTGTGGACGGTGAACCTACACCGCATCCTGAAATCTATTGGGAGATGGGCAAGCAGACCGCCGTGCGCCGCGGTAATTGGAAATTGGTCCTCAACGGTCAATTGGTTGAAGGCGCACCACCCGAAGACGATGTACACCTCGCCAATCTGGAAACCGACATGGGAGAAACGAGAAATCTGAAAGACGCACATCCCGAACTCACCGCTGAACTGACAGCAGCAGCGCAGGCATGGCGCGAGGGTATTGAAACGCATTGGGAAACGGAATGGGTCAACCCGAACGGAACGACTGGCTACGTCAAGGAGTAATGGCATGCTAACCGACAACCAAGATGCCTATGGACATCTGCTTTCAGATTATCACGACGGTCGAGAAACCGGCGAGATTGTAGAAAGGGAAGATGGTTTCATTGATACAAGTCGGTTGGGGCCTCTCAACTATTTCGCTGAATATGAGAATTGGGCTGAACATCAAAAACTCGCAATGGAACACGCTGCCGGACGTGTTTTGGATATCGGTTGTGGTGCAGGGCGGCACTCCCTTTATCTTCAAAAGCAGGGACATGCTGTTCTGGGAACCGACAATTCGCCATTAGCCATCAAGACGTGTCAACAGCGTGGACTCAAAAACGCACGCGTCGTGCCTATCACGCAGTTGAGTTCCAAAATTGGCACTTTCGATACAATCCTCATGATGGGACACAATTTCGGACTCGTCGGGAGCTATAAAAGAGCGAAGTGGCTATTGAGACGCTTCGCCGCGATGACAACGGATACCGCAAAAATTATAGCCGAAACAATGGACCCCTATCAAACGGAAGATCCCTGTCACCTCGCTTATCATCAATTTAACAGGAACCGGGGGCGAATGAGTGGACAGTTGCGATTCCGAATCCGCTACCGACAGTATGCTACACCTTGGTTTGATTATTTGTTTGTTTCAAAGCCTGAGATGGAGGACATCCTTGACGGGACAGCGTGGCGGGCTGAACGCTATATCGACTCGAAGACTATGCCGACTTATGTTGCAATTCTAACGAAACGCCCGCGTTCCTACAAAATTAATTAAACGTCCTCTTTCCCGGGTGTGGTTTTCAATCTTGCCTGAAAACGAGATATGCTATGACGCTCTTTAAATTTGCCTTTATTACAGACACACATCTCTACCTAAACGCGCCGCAAAACTTTTCAAGCGGACTGCAACAACAAAAAAATAGCCTTTTACTCTATGAGAAATTGGTTGAACAACTGAATGCCTTCGCGCCTGATTTTGTAATTCACGGTGGAGATATTGTCTGCGGGGGCAACAGTTTTGGTATGTCTGCCGAAGAATACGAGGCTACGCTTGATAAGGCACAACAACTCGGTCAGCAGATAAATGCACCTTGCTATTATATTCCGGGTAACCACGACCTACACCCTGAAACCGGAGTCAAAGATTCTTATTTGGCGCGATTCGGTATAAACGGCATGGGATCCACCTGTTTTATCCATGAAGATATTCGATTTATTCTCCTTGATTCCCAAGAAGTGCCGGAAGATTTGACGCATGGGTATATTAGCACAAACCAGTTAGCTTGGGTGGAACGGGAATTAAAACGGGCAAGGGATTACGATCAAGAGGTTTTCATTTTTTCGCATCAACTCCCTTTCCCGAGTGTTGAGTTTCAGGGGGTCGGTTCGAGAGTCGCTAATTCCGCAGAGCTTCTTGAAGTGATGACCCCTTTTGACAGACAAATTTTGGCGTTTTTCTGTGGGCATCTGCATCTCAACCGAGTTTTCCGAGAACAAGGCATGCTCTGCGTTGTCTCGTCCGGTATTATCTGTTATCCGATGATGTGGCGACAGATACTGGTCTACCCGGACCGAATTGATGTTCAGTCCCAGACGATTGACCTTCCGGATGTACTTGCCGCGTCAGAGGCAGTCGCCCCGGATAATAACCCCTATCTATTGGGCAGAGATCGGGATTTAAACTTCAGTATCCAACGACGGGATTCCCTTTAGGGGTTTGGAAGACCTTAGCCACTGGGAGCAGCATCGCAACATCGGCGCGATGCGGGTTCTTGAAAAAGTTGTGAATGCCAAATTTCACCTAACAGCTCCCGTCAGGGGCAAATTAAAAGAATGATTGAAGTTCAGAACGTTACAAAGAATTACGGTCCCTTCCAGGCACTCAAGGACATCTCCTTTCAGGTAGACAAGGGGCAAATCGTCGGTTTTCTTGGTCCCAACGGTGCTGGCAAAACCACAACTATGCGGATTCTCACCTGCTTTATGCCGGCAAGCAGCGGAAGCGTCACCGTCGCCGGATATGACGTTTTCAAAGCCTCCAGAGAGGTCCGCAAACGCGTCGGTTATCTCCCCGAAAACGTACCCCTCTATCTGGAAATGACCGTGACGAAGTACTTGAGGTACATGGCGAAGATCCGCGGTGTTCTCCGTAGTCATATCAAAGAACAGTTGGATAAAACTGTTGAAGCATGTGGGCTTACTGAACGTCGGCATCAGATCATCGGCCAATTGTCTCGTGGGTTCCGGCAACGTGTCGGTTTAGCCCAGGCACTTATTCATGAGCCAGATGTTTTGATTCTCGACGAACCCACTTCTGGGTTAGATCCACGCCAAATCGTCGAAATCCGCGAGCTAATCAAGGCACTTGGCAAAGAACGAACAATCCTCTTTAGCACCCACATCTTACCTGAAGCGAGTCTCACGTGCGAACGCTTAATTATTATCAGTAGGGGAAAAATCACCGGGGATGTCCGGTTGGAAAATGGGCGTGCCGTATCCGAGCAGAAGGACGCTCTCTCTGATGATACAGAGGACTTACAAGTTCCACCCCTAACGCTTTCTGTTGAAGTCGCAGGCGCGCCGGTTGATGATGTCTTGGCTGCATTCAAGGACATTCCAGACGTGGTTCAGGTTGAGCAGGGCATTTCACAGACAGACGACACCCTGACATTTCACCTTCACGCTACACCAGAAACCGACATTCGGGCGGAAGTCGCAGAAACCGTTGTCGGACACGGATGGAAACTCCTCGAAATGCGAACGACTGAGATGTCATTGGAGGCGTTATTCCTTTCCTTAACGGCATAAAGCGCGTCTTCACCGTGCTATAGTTTTAACTGCTCACGAACAGCTTGACGGACTTCATCACAGATACCCATCGCGTGTGCAGTTTCCGCTGCGCTCGCGAATTTTCCGGGGTAGCGAGGATCCACCGCATGTTCCGACAGCTTTGAAAAATCTTCCCGCCACGCATCCCAAGCAGGAAGAACCGGGACAATCAAATTCAATAACTCTTGTAAATCATGTGTCCTCGGAAATGGGATATTCACCTCTTGCAGCCACGCCTTTAGATACTTTTCAATACATTGCTGGGCATGGAAACAGATGGCATCACGCACCGGGTTCTGCATTTGCTGAACTTGGCTTGCCACAGTATAATCGTCTTCCGCTTTCTGGACCCACTCTAACGTCAATGGATTCACAGCACACGGCTCCTTTTTCACAGGTTTGAGAAAAAAATTAGGCGATTCATAAAGCACTTCGCCTTTTTCCGTAATTTCGTGCAGGAACCAATCGTTATACGAGAGGCGACGCGCGATTTCTTCAGGCGAATGCACGAGCACATGCAGGCGAAAAGGGCACGGAATACGGTCCCTAATTTCTATCTCTTGCCGACGGGTTTCCGGTTTCGCTACCGGCATCACCACCAACAGATCAACATCTGAGTATTCCCTGGGGACCCCATAGGCGTAAGAGCCAAAGAGCATAACCTGTAACGGTGAAAACTCGCGCACGATGGCATCACATGTTGCTTGAATTTCTTCCCGACTCACCATGTCAGACTCCTTACGGTGTTTCCAACAACCGATAACCACCTCATCTTAAAATCTACTATAATTATGCCACACCGCAATCGCATATACAAGCAAAATATTAACCCGATAACAACCACTTCCAAAAAATCTTGATTTCTAAATGCATCTATCGTATAATCAATACTGCAAAACTATTTAAATAAAGAGGCATAACCATCTAAAAAAGAATACTTATGAAACTTGTTACCTTTAAAACCAGACCGACAGATACCGTCGCGAAAATCGGGGCATGGGTTGCTGATGATCGGATCGTCGATCTCACCGCAATCGCTCCAGATATGACGCAACTCTTTGAGCAGAATAGCCTCTCGGATGCCCGTGAACGCCTTGAGCAGATTGAAGGCGGCGCGAACGCCGCCGAGGCGATTTATACTGTTGCTGATGTAGAGCTCCTTGCACCCTTTCCGCAACCAGCAAGCCTGCGAGACTTCGGCGTATTCAAGACCCACATGGATGCCGCTGCGCGCATCACCGGCAAAGAGATTTCCCCGGAATGGTTCAAACTACCAAACTATTATCGCGGTAGCACAAGTCCAGCCTCTATCGTCGGACACGAGGCGGTTGTTACCTGGCCCAACTACACCCAAAAGCTCGATTTTGAACTGGAGTGGGGGGTCTACATTGGCAAAACCGGGAAAAATATCTCGATAGAAGAAGCACGCGAATATATTGCCGGTTATACCATTTACAACGACATCAGTGCCCGCGACATCCAATTTCGCCACATGACGATGGCACTCGGGCCCGCCAAAGGTAAGGATTTTGATAATAGCAACATTATGGGACCCTGCCTCGTTACACCCGATGAAATTGGTGATCCTTATAACCTCCGAATGATTGCAAGAATTAACGGTGAAGTCTGGGCGGACGGTAATACCTCGGATATGTATTACTCGTTTGAAGAGATGATCTCGTTTGTCTCGCAAGCAGAGACACTCTATCCGGGCGAATTTTTAGGCTCTGGCACTGTCGGAAAAGGATGCGGATGGGAACTCGATCGCTGGATTCAACCCGGCGATGTTATTGAACTTGAAATTGAAAACATCGGTATGCTCAGAAACCGAATCGGTGAACCCGAAGTGAATCCTGCGGAGTGGACAGAGAAAGCCCTTTAAATCTGTAGCATAGGCTGTTAGCCTGTGTTTTTGTAGCATAGAAACGTACCCCCTGTTGGTAGGCGAGGTTTTTAACCTCGCTGGTCTACAGTGTCCCAGCAATTGTAGAATCTACGCTAAACTCTTAACCTTAAACGGCTTCAGCTAACCGATAAGAAAGAGAATAATGCGACTAAAAGACAAGGTAGCCATCATTACCGGTGGTGCATCCGGCATCGGAAAAGCCACCGCGATTTTATTTGCGGAACACGGCGCGAAGATTGTTGTCGCCGACATTGATGAAAACGGTGCTAACCAAACCCTTACAGACATCCACGAGGCAGGCAATGAAGCGATCTACGTCCAGACCGATGTCACAATTTCAAACAACACTGAACGAATGGTAACGGAGACCGTTAGCACCTACGGAAAACTGGATATTCTGCTCAGTAGTGCCGGAATTGCGATGCGCCTCCCCGTTGCTGATTTACCAGAGGCAGACTGGCACCGTTGCTTGGATGTCAACCTCACAGGGGTTTATCTCTGTGCAAAGGCTGCGATTCCGGCAATGCGGAGAAATGGCGGAGGTTCTATCATCAACTTGTCCTCCATCTACGGACTCGTCGGGGCAGATGTCCGTGCAGCGTACGTTGCCTCCAAAGGGGGTGTGACAAACCTCACACGCGGGATGGCACTTGATTATGCCGAGGAGAACATCCGTATTAACTGCATCTGTCCGGGTTTTGTTGAAACACCCTTGGTCGCCGGGGTCGTCAAAACGCCAGAGGAATATCGCAAACTTGCCGATAGGCATCCGATGCGCCGTCTCGCGCAGCCTGAAGAGATCGCCTACGGTGCACTGTACCTCGCTTCCGATGAATCGGCGTTTGTTACAGGCATCGCTCTACCGATTGACGGCGGCTATACCGCCGGATAGAGATATGCAGTACCAAAACTATCTTCCGCTGCTGTTTCCTTTATAAGGACTTAGAAACGCCGTGAGAAAAATTTCCTTATCTATCTTCCTCATTCTGTTACTCAACAGTGCCTATCTGTTCAGTTTCGGCGAACCGACGCTCTTTTACATCTTCAACGTTCTCCTCCACGTTGGGCTCGGTATCGTTTTGATACTTCCCTTCGGTATCTACACCTATAAACAGTTCAGACATATCTCAACACCCGGACGCGTGGGCGTTATCGGGATAGCCGTCGGTATGGTCACGGGCGGCTATCTAATGATTGTCGGGGCAACAACCCCTTATCGTTGGCTCCTGATTACACATATCGTCAGTGTCGGTGTCGGGAGTCTTCTTTTCAGCGTTCACCTGTTGCGAGAGAGCTATCTTCTGACGCCATCGTTGAGAAAAGTCGGTGTTGCGGTACTCATAGGTGTTGTGCTTTTCCCGCTTGGCGCGAGGCTCGCGCAACACTATCTGCCGAATGAAACCTATCTTGTCAAAAACCCGTCATTGCCTCCCACGAGCATGTACGAAGAAGGCGGCGGCACGACGGGGCACTTCTTCCCCGCATCTGTTGAAACGGAGACAGGCGGGCTGATTCCAACCGATTTCTTTTTGACATCGGAGACCTGTGCCACAAAGGGGTGCCATCCAGATATATATCGGCAGTGGAACGAGTCCGCACACCATTTCTCTTCCTTCAATAACCAGTGGTATCGAAAGTCAATTATCTATATGCAAGAGGTCAACGGCATTCAACCCTCTAAATGGTGTGGTGGCTGCCACGACCCAGCGATCTTACTCAACGGTGTGATGGACAGACCGATCCGCGAGAATCTCCATACACCTGCAGCACAAGCCGGACTCGCCTGCACGGCGTGCCATTCTATTGAAAAGGTCAAAGACACGATGGGCAACAGCGGGTACGTCATTAAATATCCGCCGCTCCACGACATCGCCGCCAGTGATAACCCGATTATCCGCAATCTGCACAACTACCTCATCCGGCTTGACCCAGAACCTCATAAAAAGAGTTTCCTTAAGCCGTTCCATCGCCAAAATACCGCCGAATTCTGTTCAACCTGTCACAAAGCACATCTCGATGAACCGGTTAACAACTTTCGATGGTTTCGTGGTTTCAACGACTATGACCAGTGGCAGAAAAGCGGTGTTTCTCATCAAGGCGCGTTATCCTTCTATTACCCCGAAACACCCAAGAAATGCGTCGATTGCCACATGCCACTCGTTGCCTCCGAGGATGCAGGAAATATCAACGGTAAGGTTCACGACCATCGCTTTCCTGCCGCGAACACAGCACTACCTTTCGTAAATCAGCACGCAGAGCAGTTGAAGATTGTGACAGAATTTCTGCAAAATGAAGTCGTAACGTTAGATCTGTTTGCAGATGGCGCGCCAATCCCAAGCGGTGGCATTGCAGTCGCACGCGGCGAAAGCACACGCGTTGATGTCGTAGTGCGTACACGCGGCGTCGGGCACCGTTTTCCCGCTGGAACGATTGATGCTTTCGACATCTGGTTAGAGGTGAAAGCCACTGATAAAAACGGAAAAATCGTCTTCTGGAACGGTAGAATCGCCGCACCCGATGGGAATGGACCCGTCGATCCGAGCGCGCATTTTTACCGGGCTTATATGCTTGATGAACACGGCAACCTCATCAATAAACGAAACGCGTGGGCAACCCGGACGATCCTCTATTCAAATACAATTCCACCGGGTGCTGCGGATACTGTCCGCTATCGCCTTGAAATCCCATCCGATTCTGGTGACACCCTAACGTTGGAGGCGAAACTTAACTACCGCAAGTTCAACTGGTGGCACACGCAATGGGCTTATGCCGGTGTCCGCGACCCGGAAGACACCGATTTTCAAGTAGATAAGGGCTACGACGACGGCAGATGGGTCTGGACAGGCGATACCTCAGATGTTGCAGGGAAAATCAAAGCGATCCCGAACCTACCGATTGTCACGATGGCATCTGCCAAAACAACCCTTAAGGTAGTAGGCACACGCCGTGTGCCGTCAACATCAGAAATCACGAATGCGCGTGAACGTTGGAACGACTACGGCATCGGTCTCCTTCTACAAGGCGATCTGAAAGCCGCCCAAGTTGCGTTCTCAAAGGTGACGGAGATAGAACCGACATACCTTGATGGATGGGTGAACATCGCCCGCTGTCGAATTGAAGAGGGGGATATGCAAGGTGCGGAGGCAATGCTTGAGAAAGCGTTTGAAATCCAGCGGACACTACCTCCCAAAAATCCGCATCGCGCCAAGGTCCACTATTTCTATGCCCTCGTTCAGGAGACGTACGGCAATTACGACACAGCCATTGAACACCTCCAGCACGCCGCCGCACAATTCCCACGCGACACCCGTGTCCGAAATAAACTCGGACGCATGTACTTTCTGAAACGTAACTACGAAACGGCGTTAGCTGAATTTCAAAAGACGCTTGAAGTTGACCCGGAGGATTTGGACGCCCATTATAACATGATGCGCTGTTACCGCGCCCTCAAGAACCCTTCACTCGCCGCGAAGTCGCAGAAACTCTACCTACGCTTTAAGGCAGATGAATCCGTTGATGCAATCACAGGCATCCCTCGCCGCGCAGACCCGAATGTCAATCTCGAACGCCAACGGATTCACGAACACACCAACAGTTATGAACCACTATCCAACCCCTGAACATCAGCACGCCGCTGAAACAATCGTCGAGTTCTTCGCTAAGATCCCAGAAATCGAAACCTTTTGTCTAATCTGCTCATGTGCTCGTGGCAAGGCGAGCGGAGACAGTTGTACTGAATGCCCCCGACCTCTTTCCAAATGCATTTGACAACACTCCTACAATATGCTATACTGATTTAGTCAGAAATTCAGAGACCCTATTTTGTATGCTGATGCATAAAGCATGATGCACAACGCGTAAGGATCAAGCGTTCAATGACCAAAATAAAAACAGACCTTTATCTTGGAGACTGCTTAGAAGTACTCACCCATTTTGAGGCCGACGCATTCGACCTGATTATGACCTCTCCGCCCTATGCAGATCGCAGATCTAAAACTTATGGCGGAATCAGGCCCGATGAATATGTGGATTGGTTTATACCCCGAGCCGAGGAATTCTTAAGGGTCCTCAAGCCATCTGGCACCTTCATCCTGAATATCAAAGAGCAAGCCATTAATGGAGAACGGCATACTTATGTTATTGAGTTGATACTTGAAATGAGAAAACAGGGCTGGTTGTGGACAGAAGAATTCGTCTGGCACAAGAAAAATTCGTATCCTGGCAAGTGGCCAAACCGATTCAGAGATGCATGGGAAAGATGTTTGCAGTTCAATAAAACCAAGAAATTCAATATGTATCAAGAGGCAGTTATGATCCCAATGGGAGATTGGGCAGAGAAGCGGTTAAAGAAACTCAGCAAAACAGATAAGAGCCGCGATACATCAAAAGTGGGGAGTGGGTTCGGTAAAAATGTTTCAAATTGGTTAGACCGAAAAATGGCGTATCCGACAAATGTTTTGCACTTAGCAACAGAGACCGGAAATCGCAAACACAGTGCTGTTTTTCCGAAATCGTTACCTGAATGGTTTATCAAGTTGTTTACGAAAGAAAATGATTGGGTGCTTGATCCCTTTGCGGGTGCCGGGACAACCTGTCAAGTCGCACAAAGTTTATTAAGAAATTCCGCAGGTATTGAAATTTTACCACAGTATTATCAATTGGCACAGGAGAATATCAGCTCGACACAGTGCTTATTATTTGAAGAAACTCAGTATGAAACCCATTACACAACAAGAGATCGCTGATTATGTCCAAGCGAACATTCAGAATTTTCACCAGAGAAGGTTAGATAGCCTCCAAAAATTGAAACTGATGAATGTGGTCAAACGGAAAAATCCGTATCTATTTAAGGCGAAAAATATTAACACGGCAGCAGAATTTGTGACGACCCTTTTAGACGCGCATCTATCTTCACAAGAAGAGGGGATCTTTGGTGGATTTCTGGAGGGCTTGCCATTTTTATTTGTTCAAAGGTATATAACGGTCAAAAATCTTCGGCAGAGGGAATTGATTTAGAGTTTGAAAGAGATAACATAAGATATATTGTATCAATCAAATCCGGACCCAATTGGGGAAATAGTAGTCAAGTTGCAAAACTGCGGGACAATTTTAGGAAAGCCAAACGAATCCTCAGCACAAACACATCGTTGAAAAATGTCGTTGCTGTCAACGGTTGCTGCTATGGAAAAAATCGAACACCAGATAAGGGAGACTACTTGAAATTGTGCGGACAAAAATTTTGGGCGTTTATTTCAGGGGATGATAATCTCTATACTGACATCATTGAACCTTTAGGACATCAAGCGAAAAAGAAGAATGAGCTGTTTGTGCAAGAATATGCTAAAGTCGTCAATAGGTTTACCGCTGAATTCATCGGGACTTTTTGTGACGCTGATGGGAACATGCTTTGGGAAGAAATCGTCAAGTTTAATTCAGCAGAGACCACACCTTGAAAACCAGCCTTCAGAGCTGCCGTGACATTCAAGCCGAGTTGAAAAAAGAAGGAAAACTTTGAATTCATCGTGATATAGTGTTGCAGAAATGGGAAGAGTATCTTACCCCGCCCTTGACCCATTTCAAAGTCCTGCAAAGCAAAATGTCTATAATATCTATAAGAAAAATATCTGTATTTCTATTTTTCAGTTTTCTCTACAGTGCGATTGTATTTGTCACTGCTACCGATTTGTTCCCACAACGCGGTATAAGAGTCACTGTCCGCACAGAAAGCGGAGAAGAACTTGCCCTCTACAAGGATTCCTATGCACTCGTCACAGGAACAGTGCTATCCATTTCTAATCTTTTCGCAGCCATCCAATCGGCATTGGCTTTTTCCTGCTCTTTGAGGTGGTGCCACGCCTCCCCGCGCCGCCGATAAGCTTCTACATGTTTAGGATCGCGTCGAATGACTTCGTTATAATCAGCGATGGCTTTTGCATACTCGGTATTCTTGGCATAAGTGATGCCGCGTCGATAATACGCTTTCGGATACGCCGGTTTGAGTGCTATCGCCGCACCATAATCAGCAATGGCTTTTGTGTATTCACCGATGTAACTATAGGCGTTACCACGCTTTATATAATCTTCAACTATTTTCGGATTAAGTGTTAAGATTGCTGTATAAAAATTTAATATCTTCTTTGGCATCTTCTCTGCTCTGTGGCAGGTAGTCAGGAGAACCATCGTTGCGCTGCTGGCACTGGAGTAGAAATCCCATAGAGCCGGCGACTCCGAGCTTTTGAATAAGGATTTCACATCCAATTTTATAGATTTCCAGATTCGTCATTTCTCCTATTTCGCTTTGACTTGCGACGAATCGTCGGACGCGTGCCTGCTCTTCCGCTTCTCTTGTGGTTCTACGCTGTTGGATACGCTGCACAAGAGTATCAATATCCAATTGATTCGCTGACAGTTTATGCCGGTCGACGGAATAATCACCTGTGCCAGGTTGACACTGCCGAATGAACCGGATCGCTTCAGCGTCACCAAGTTTATCGCTCAATGCCGTAATCCCGGCTTCATACAGTTCACTATCCGTCATCTCTAATGTGCTCATTCCGTCTCTCCTTGAACTGCGTTTAGCCATACATTAGGATTTTCAACGCTCACGTGAAGTTGATGGCTATTGCGTTTCGCGATGCTGATAATCGCGTCGTCTGTTGTTAAAAAGATATTTGTATCGCTGCTTTCGGCACAAGCGAGATGCAAAGATCCAATTCCTTGAAACCCAACGTTTCTAACTGCTTTGCTCTTGTTACTTCTCTGGCTCCTACTAAAACAGTCTGGTGTGCGAAAGTTAGCCACCTTTTCAGATGATGGTTACGCATACACAGCACCAGTGGGCAGCTATCCACCCAACGGATACGACCTATATGACATGGCTGGGAACGTGTGGGAGTGGTGTTTTGATGCCTATGATGAAAACTTCTATGCAAATTCGGCTTACGAGAATCCAATCGCTGAGATTCTTGTAAGAGATGGCGCGAATAATTCTGTTTCTAACACCTCCATTTAGCCTAACCATGACCGCATGGCTTCTTGTCTAACCTTTTCGGCTTCTGTCAAGACTGCCTCTAACCCGCCAAATGGAAATGAATACCAACGTAATAACTGGTTGAACTTTGCAACGATATCCTCAATAATGTCTGCAGGCACTTGTGCTTGTAAAAACAATAAGCCCTCATGCAGGGTGTCTATATCAAAAATACTCACCTGTTCAATAGAATTTGACAATTCACCTATAATATGCTATCCTACCAAAGAGATTGTCACTAAAATCATTATTTTAAAAGAAACCGATTCCTTGGAAACAATTTTGGCAACTACTGATAAACAAAACCTTCTCCGACAACTGCCCGCCATAGAAAATCTCCTGAACACACAGGAGATGCTCGACCTACAAGACACCTATGCGCGCCCGCTTGTGACAGAGGCACTCCGCACCGTCGTCGCCGACCTCCGAAACAATATTCTAAGCGGAAACCTCACACAACTCCCAGAATATACCGAATACGCCGAACAGACGCGCCAGAAAATCATAGAGAAAATTGGGGCACGTATGCGGACCGTCGTCAATGCAACCGGCACAATCACACACACCAACTTAGGCAGATCGTTGCTAAGCGCAGCTGCCTGTGAAGCGATTCAGCAAGCAGCGGAAAATTACGTCAACCTCGAATACGACCTCGCAACCGGTAAAAGGGGACATCGGGATAGGATCACAGAACCGCTCCTACAACAATTGACAGGCTGCGAAGCATCGACAGTCGTCAACAACAACGCCGCCGCAGTACTGCTCGCACTCCAGACAATGGCACGCGGCAAGGAGGTCATCGTCTCACGCGGAGAGTTGATCGAAATCGGGGGCGCGTTCCGTGTCCCGGATATAATGGCAGCAAGCGGTGCGATACTACGCGAAGTCGGTACCACTAACCGCACACATCTCCGAGATTACGCCGAGGCTATCAATGAGAACACAGGATTGTTGCTCAAGGTACATCCAAGCAACTATAAGATTCTCGGTTTCACCGCAACGCCTGAGATGGAAGAATTGACGGAACTCGGCGCACAGCACGGCATCCCGACAATGGAGGATCTCGGCAGTGGTGCACTCATGGATATGACAGCGTACGGGCTTCCGCATGAACCACTCGTCGGAGAACGCATCGCCAGCGGTGTTGATGTCGTCACCTTTAGCGGCGATAAACTCCTCGGCGGTCCGCAAGCCGGACTCATCGTCGGTAAGTCAGAATGGATTGAAAAGATGCGTAAAAACCCGATGATGCGTGCACTCCGGGTAGATAAACTCATTATCGCTGGTTTGTCGGCTACACTGCAACGCTATCTTATCGACAGGGCAACTATAACAGAGCAGTTCCCGATGCTCAACCGCTACACACGCTCGACGGAAACGCTCCATACCCTTGCAGTGGAACTTAAGGCGCAACTCCAAGACCTCTTCAGGGAAAAGGTTGATATTCAGGTGTCAGAGACCTTTGGGCAGATTGGGAGTGGTGCACTCCCTGTTGAAACATTACCGAGTGTTGCACTTATCCTTGAGCCTACGGATATTTCCGCCGAACTGCTCGCCTCACATTTCCGAGATGCCGCAGTGCCTGTGGTCGGCAGGATCAAGAACGATCTCTTTTGGCTGGACCTACGCACTATTTATGAGAGAGAACAGGCTTGGCTCGTTGAAACTGCTACAGAGGTCGCAAAAATGCTATGAGGGTCGTATCGAGAACCCACAACTTGCGTGCAGCAGCAGGCTTATTTCTGATTTGCTGCTGCAGCGTTTGTATCTTTGCGTGCAGGCAGGATTCTCAGTCTACCACTGAACCACCTGTAGAAATCATCTCCGAAGTCGATGGTGCCACAATGGTGTTGATTCCTGCCGGGACCTTTCAGATGGGTTCTACTATCGGTGATAATGACGAGCAACCCGTGCATACCGTTACCCTCAATGCTTTTTACATGGATGTGTATGAGGTAACCAATGCCCGCTATCAGAAGTTCGTTGAGAGCACAGGTTATCCGCAACCGCCGTTGTCGCATAATCCGCGGTTCAATGCACCTAATACTCCCGTCGTCCATGTGAAATGGCGCGATGCTGCCGCGTATGCAGCGTGGGCGAACAAGCGGTTACCTACCGAAGCAGAATGGGAATATGCTGCACGTGGCGGTCTGGTTGGTAAAAAATACCCGAATAGTGATATAATAACTTATACAGATACAAATTTGGCTGGGGTGGGTAGCACAGACAAATGGAAATGGACAGCACCCGTCGGCAGCTTCCCACCCAACGGCTATAATCTACACGATATAGCAGGGAATGTCTGGGAGTGGTGTTTTGACGAATACAACAGCGAATTCTATAGTGTAAGTCCACAAAATAATCCACGTTTCGGCAGAGAACACGCACCCGATAACGAAAATTTCCGTATCCTACGGGGCGGCGGATGGGGCGGAGCACCCGAGGATCTCCGAGTCGCAGATCGGTGGTATCATCTCTCATCTGGCAGTACGATTGGATTTCGATGCGTAAAAGACGTTGCCCGGTAAGAAGAAAACTTCGTCTTAAAACTGATGGTGAATTTATGAAGCGAATCGCGCGTAAAGATTTTATAGGCATCTCGTTAATTGCCATTACGATGATTGTGGTTGTCGGTTTACTCAGTAGATTTTTCAGTGGTTCTTGGATTCAGACCGTTGGCGGATTTATCCTTATGTATTTTCCCGTCCTATTGATGTACGTAATGGCACAAAAACGGAAGTATAAACGAGAAGCCGAACAGAAATCGTCATTTCCAGACCCAACACAACCGAACGCCGTAGGGAAAGCTCTCGTCGCTCAGCGAAGAAGTGACCTGTTTTTTCGCATGAAAATGTACGGAATTGGCACGCTATTTGGTATTTTAGCGGGGTTCACTATTAGCGGTTTCTGGTAGAAAAACGTTTCATAACGGTTTCAATTAATTTAAGAACCCACTTTAGATGTAAGGTGGCACTTGACTAAGGTGGAAACCACCGCGTAATGTAATGGAGCGGTGACCAGATTTAATAGCTTAAAATATGGCAGTTTCAGTTGAATTAACCCATGTCACAAAAGCATTCGATACAACGCTTGCCGTCAACGACGTGAGTCTGAGAATCGAAGATGGAGAATTTTTCTTTCTCCTTGGACCATCAGGTTGCGGCAAATCGACGTTTCTCCGTATCCTCGCTGGGTTCTATAAACCCGATACCGGCGAATTGCGATTTGATGACACCGTCATGAACAACGTCCCGCCACATCAGCGCAACACAGGCATGGTGTTCCAGAACTATGCTTTGTGGCCCCACATGTCTGTTGCTGAAAACATTGAATACGGACTAACGCTTCGCAAACTCGAAAAATCAGAACGAGCAGAAAAAATCAGGCGCGCATTGGAGATGGTGCAAATGGAAGGCTACCACGATCGCGCCGTCAATACGCTCTCTGGTGGGCAGCAGCAACGTATTGCGCTCGCCCGTGCGCTTGTCATTGAACCGAGCGTGCTACTCCTTGATGAACCGATTAGCAATCTTGATGCGGCACTCCGGCAGCAGATGCGCGACGAAATAAAACAGATTCACGATAGGACAAATATTACAATGTTCTACGTCACACATGATCAGGTGGATGCGCTCTCTATGGCAGATCGGATGGCGATTATGCAAGATGGTATTATCGTTCAAGTCGGTACACCCCGCGAAATCTATCAATTCCCCAAAAACGCCTTTGTGGCGAGTTTCGTCGGAGAAACCAATTTTATTTTCGGTAAAGTCCAGAGTATATCAAATGGCACTGCCACAATCGAAACACCCGTCGGAACCCTCCGTTCTGAAGCCGTGTATCACGAACTCACGCACGGAGCAACTGTGCAGTGTTCAATCCGACCAGAGGCACTGGTCATTGATGGTGTTCAGAACGGCAATAACCGTGCTGAGAACAGAATAGACGCAAAGGTTACAGTCGTCAATTATTTGGGAAGAGTAGAAGAATACCAACTGATGGCTGCAGATATCCCACTTAAAGCCGTCCACTACAACCCCGGCACCGAAGCGAAGCGACCGGGAGACACGATCCAACTCGCAATATCAGCAGAGGCGGTTATCCCACTGCCAGATTAGGAAAATTTCCTAACTATAAGTTTCTGAGCACTGCCAAATCTAAATCCTTTTAAAACCTAAGCAGGTGCTCAACTTTACCAAAAACTATCGTGGAACGTAGTGTAAAGCAAAGACAAATTAAAACCTAAAGTAGGTGCTTGACTTTACCAAAAACCATCGTGAAACGTAGTGGAACGATGACCAGATTTAATAGTTAAAAATATGCAACTAACACCGAGCCAAGAAGATGCTCTTAACATAGAACGTCATGTCTGCGTGACCGCCGGTGCCGGATCCGGGAAAACCACCGTGCTGGTTGAACGTTACCTCAAGATTCTGCGCAACGGTAAGGTAAAGTCACCACAAGAAATCGTGGCGATCACCTTCACAGAGAAAGCCGCCGCTGAAATGAAAGAGCGGATTATCAAAGAACTGTCTGCTCAAGAAACCAGTGAAGGTATAGAACAAAGCCATTCGCTTCGACATTTTCGTGAAGAGATGGGTTCAGCGCACATTTCAACAATTCACGCTTTTTGCTCACGTATCCTGAGAGAGTTCCCCTTCCAAGCCGGTGTACCTGCGAACTTCAGCATTATACAAGGTATTGATCAGAAACTTTTGCTACAGCAAACTATTAAGGACACCCTCAAAGAAATTGCGACAGACACTTCGGATAGACACCGTGCCGAACTTGCACGCTTGCTGCAACGCTGCGGCGGACAGCAGAAGTTGGTCGATTTCTTTTCCGATATGGTCAATCAACGCGATGTCGTTGCCCAAATCATGCGAGAAATTTATAGTAATCCAGACAACACAGAGATACGCGAAATTTTGGAACAGCAGATTCGCGAAGAATTAACATCGGCAATTGATATTACCGATTTTATTCGGTGTTTAAAGGCTGCTCTACATGTTGCCAAGGGGAAAAATGCGGAGAGGGTTAGAGAGTTAACCGGACGGTTAGAAGCACTCCCTGAACAAAATCCGAACCTGTCTGAGGTGTTGGATATACTTAAAGAAATTCGAGATTTGATTACAACGAAAAGTGGTACAATCGCGAAGGCTGATTTTCTCGGTAGAGGCACCAAAACAACGGGTATTGAAACCGAAATTGATCTGTTGGTAACCACTGGAAAAAAAATTCAAGCCGTTCCACTTATTAGAACAGCGCGGTCTGTGGAAGTAGATGAAAACGAAAACGCGGAAACTCAAGATGAAACAGATGACGATTTTCTAATCGGTACAACCCGTGACCTCTTCACACTATACGAACGAATCCTCAGAGAATACCAAAACACCAAATTCTCGCAAGCCAAACTTGACTTCAGCGATCTCCAAATTAAAACTCGTGACCTCCTCAAAAACGACGAAGGCATCCGACAGGAATTGGTATCTCGGTACAAGTATTACATGATAGACGAATATCAAGACACAAACGAACTACAGTACGAATTGGTAATGCTTCTTACAGGCGAACTCAAAAGCGCAAATCTCTTCATCGTAGGTGATCCAAAACAGAGCATTTACGCCTTTCGCGGTGCTGATGTCAGTATCTTTGAGAAAACGAGGAACAAAATTGTTGAAAACGCTGGGCTCGCTCTCTCCCTCAGAGAGAACTTCCGTTCTTTGTCTACAATTATTGCTTTCGTCAACTATTTTTTTCATAGTTTGATGGGGACCGCGGACACAAATAGATTTGAGGTGTCGTATGAATCTCTGAAAAAAGCACGCCCCATGCAGCCAAATGGCAGTATTGAGTGCCTGTTTGGAACAAAGGATGAAGGCGCCGCTGATGAATCCGCACTGATCGCACGCCATATCAAAAACATGAGACTGAATGAAGAAAAGGTGTGGGCACCCAAGAATGGAAGGGAAGGAGAGCGTCCCATAGTGTATGGAGACATCGCTATCCTCATTCGGTATAGAAGCCATCTTCCTAATATTGAACACGCACTGCTTGAAGCAGGCATCCCTTACCTCACCACTGGCGGTATCGGTTTCTATCAACGACAAGAAATCTACGATATCTGGAACTACCTCAACTTCCTTAACAAACCGACAGAAAATCACGCATCTCTCGTTGGAGTTCTCCGCGGTCCCGCTTTCGGTATTTCTGACACTGAGCTCTATGAAATTTCATTGCAAGAGAGGACTGATTTCTGGGAAAAAGCGCAGAAATACCCCGCACCCACTGAACATCTCAGGCATGCCATAGATACCCTAAACAGGCACATCCGAATCGCACATCGCATGTCTGTAAACCGACTTATCCTTACTATCGTTAATGAAACAGGAATGATTGGTACACTGAAAACGGGGAAACAGGGACCACAACGGTGGGCGAACTACCAAAAACTGTTGGAATTCGCCAGAAACTTTGATGCCGATGAGGATAAACAAACCCTTACGGACTTTATTGAGTTTCTGAATATCTTGATTGATGAAGAGCCGCGCGAAGGACAAGCACCAATGGAATCAAGTACGGATGCTGTCGAAATTATGACAATCCACGCCGCGAAAGGAAAGCAATTCCCAGTCGTCATACTCCCCTGTCTTGAACGTAAGGGACAAACGGATAGGGAGCCTTTCATTGATGACACGCTTGGTATCGGTTTTAGTCCACTTAACCCCAAAAAAGGTTATGAGAAAACTGCACCAGCAATTGTTGAACGCATGAAAGATCGGGCAGATGCGAAAGGAGTTGCAGAAAAAAAACGGGTCTTATACGTCGGGGCAACACGCGCCGAGGACCGGCTCATCTTATCTGGAACACTCCCAGAAAAAGGCAAACCACAACAAATGATCGAGTGGCTTCACACACACCTCGACATCAGTGAAGAAAACAATTTACTCGACTTATCTGTTGTGTTGGATGTGTTTGCGGGTAACAGCACACGTTCTCGACCTTTCAATCTCCAAATCCCAATTTCTCGGGCACTTCCGGACCTCGCGCCTGGCGATGAGACTTCCGATGATACATCACGGGTCGAATTTCCAGATCCGCTGCCATCAGCACTACAATCAACTGGAACCGAGGCAGCCTTCTCCGTCACCGAACTCGCGAACTACGCCCGCTGCCCGTTAAGGTATAAACTGCAAAATTTACTGCAAATTCCGCCAATCAATGACAACACAGATTCAGATGAGAAGACTGATGGTGCTATCCGTCGGGTACTTGCCCAAATCAGACGACACTCAGATGCCGAAAATCTTGACACATTCGTTGCACAGGTATCCGAGGATGACCCGGAGATGACCAGTGAATCCGAAAGAGCATTATGTATACATGCTAATAATTTCCTCAATTCTGAAATCGGAGAAACCGTTTTTAATGCTACTTCAGTCTATACCAATCAGCAAATTCACGCAAATATCAACGGGCACATTATTGAGGGCAGACTCGACGGGCTTTTTAAAGATGAAACAGGACAGTATCAACTTATCATTTACAATACTTTTGAGATATGTGACTTAGACACACACCGTCCAGAGATAGAACTTTATGCGCTGCTCGGACATCGACGTTATCCAGAACAACTGACAGTAACTGTTAATCTTTTCCTTACCAAACACGGTCAGGACAAACAAATATGCTTCGACGCAGCGCAATTGCAGGAAGCTCAGGAACGGTGGGGAAAAAAAATATCGGAACTTCAAAGTGGAATTTATGCGAAGAACCTTGAACATTGCTGTTCTTGTCCCTATGCAGACCGCAATGGACAATGCATAGTTACCGAAGCACAAGGAGAAGAAAAATGAAAGGCTTAACACCAGCAATCGCAATCATCATAATTACCTGTTTTGTAATACAGACGTGGCAACCCGCCCTCGCAGGGACATGGCGCGACGATTTTGAAGACAAAGATACCCGTGAATGGAAAATTTTTAATATCGACCGACAGGTTGAGAAGTGGTGGGTGAGCGATGGTGAAGCCGTCGGCGAAATCTTCCTGCCCGGCTTTATGAGCCTCTGGCTCACAGGCGAACTCACATGGAAAAACTACTCCTTTTCTTGTCGCGCAAAATTAGTAGAGGACAAGAACGATCCACCGAGCATCGGGTTGACACTCCACGACAGAGGCGAAGAAGATAGTCGCTACCTCTTTTTTATTGATTATGTTTTCGGCACCGTCCGGCTTGTAAAGGCACTTCGAGACGATTGGTTCCCCGTCGTCTACCCATTTGAAGCCGAAATTGATACGTGGTACGAACTCACCGCAACTATTCACGAGGACGGCACCATTGAATTCAAGGTCGATGATGAGGTGTTTACTGCTATTGACGATGATCCCTTAAAAGGGGGACAGGCTGGACTCGTTGTTGCTGATGGACGCGCACACTTCGATGATGTCGAAATTACGGGAGCAAACATCAAGAATGGCGGCCCAGGAAAAGCAC
>JAJECD010000219.1 GCA_022822215.1 Candidatus Poribacteria bacterium
TATGCAGAAATGTATGACATAGCCGGATTAATCGCACCGCGTGCGCTCTTTGTTGAATCCGGTACGGAAGACACGATTTTCCCGATTGAAGCCACTCGCTTCGCCGTTAATGCGGCAAAAGCAATTTTTGAACATTTCGAGGCTGATGATAGATTAGGACTTGAGGTGTTTGAAGCCGGACATAGCTTCCACGGGGTCGGTGCATTTAAGTTTCTAAAAAAGGTTCTCTAAAAAGGAGAAGCGTGTGGCAATTGAATTGTTCTCGATCGGCACAGAATTAGTCCTTGGGCAGATTCAGGATACCAATGCCCACTGGATTGCCCAGCAAATTCTTCAGCTTGGTGGTGAGTTACGACGTGTTACGATGCTTCGCGATGTCCACGAGGAGATATCCGAAGCACTCGATTTAGCGGTAGCGCGGGAAACGTCGCTCATTCTTACGACGGGTGGTCTTGGACCAACCCCGGATGATATGACCGTCGAGGTCGTCGCTTCATTGATTGGCGCGAAGCCTATCGTGAGCGAAGAGACGGTTGCGGAATTTCGGAAACGCCGTGAGATGTCAGCAAACGATCCGATCAGCGAAGCGTTGATGAAGATGGCAATTGTACCAGAGACGGCTGTTGTTTTGCAGAACCCGGCAGGATGGGCACCCTGCATCAGCGTTACACACAAAACGTCCACGATTATGATGATGCCCGGTCCACCCCGCGAGATGAAGGCGGTCTTTGAAACGCACATTCAACCCTTAATTGCCGAACGCTACCGTTCAGAGATTACCACAGCACGCGTTTATGTGAATATGTTTGAAGCGGAAGTTTCACCACTGATGCAGCAGGTGATGGGACGCCACTCAGACGTTTATCTTAAGGCTTACGTGTCCCTCCGCGAAGTAGATGGCGACACGATGCCTATTGATCTGGTCTCAACACATGAAAATAAAGCCGATGCCGAAACGGAACTTCAACGCGCGACGGATTATTTTCGAGAACTTGTTGCTGAAGCCGGAAAACGTTTTAGTTTAGAAGATGAATAGTAGAGATAATGGATGAGAGCACCGACCCGTCGATGCTTTCCCAGCAGCATGGTGTGAGATATTCGTGCCTTACGCTGCTAACTGTAGTTACAAAAAAGGAGATTTATACTGTGAACCGAAGACCTTCTGGAAACAGGAACAAACGAAAGCCGCAAACGCGGTATACGAATACGAATCGTCCGAAACCGAAGTCTAAATACAAAAAGCAGCGGGACGCCGATCCTGATATTAAGTCTGAATCTGAAGACGAAGCACAAACTTCGCCTAAAAACGATAAAATAGAGGTTGAAGGCACCGTCGTCGAACCCTTACCTAATGCGATGTTTCGTGTGGAATTGGACAATAAGCACCAAATCCTTGCACACATCTCTGGCAGGATGCGGAAATTCTTTATTAAGATCTTGCCCGGTGATAAGGTAACTGTGGAGCTTTCTCCGTATGATCTGACGCGGGGACGGATTACTTATCGGAAAAAGTAGATTCCGAATAGATGTCTAAAATGAAGTGCGTTGGCGTGTGCAAATTGAGACGCTTGTGCGCGTCTTTTGGGCGCGCATGCCTATAAGATAGTAAAATCCGTTTTTATTCTCTCATTAGGAAACCCTCATGAAACCTGCTGCCTTAGTTCATGTCAATAGCATTGATGACAAACAGATAGCCGAGCTCTTGGGCGCAATTGAAGTGAAACAGGCGCAGGTAGAGGAACTCATAGTAGCCGTCGAGAAACTTAAGTCAGAAGTGGACCTGTTTCAGCGTCGCTACAATGCCCATATCAGTCGTTACTACCTCGAACTCGATAAGGTTGAACTCGAAACGAAAGAGTATCGCCTCCGTCTACAACTACGCCGAGAGCAGGTGCACGCGGCAGAAATAGAAGCACGTGTGGCATCCTGTTTCAGGGCAAGTCGGGCGCGTGTAGAGGCGGACGAGGTGCCTGACGCATCAGAACCGACACCTCAAGAAGATAAACCCCCTGCAGCGAAACCCAAACATTTGCAAAATCTCTACCGCAAACTTGCCAAGCGATACCATCCAGACAAGGCTATAGATGCTGAGGAAGCGGAACGCCGTGAGCAACTGATGCCCTTGATTAATCGGGCATATCGTGAGCAGGATGTCCAAACCTTAGAGCGGTTGAACCTCGGTGAAACAGCGTTCGATGTAGACGAAAAAACAGCCGCTGAGAAACGGGCAGCCTTGCAATCAGAACTTCGACAACTCCACCGCGCGGCGAGCCAATTGCGTTTAGAAATAAACCGGCTCAAAACAGGACGCACCTACCAACTCAAACAACAGGTGGAAAAGGGTAAAGAAACCGGCATCGATTTATTGACAGGTCTCGCAAAAGACTTAGAACGACGGCTTAAAGCGAGTCGCTCTCATTTAGCACGATTAATTAATATGTGGCACCGGGCAGAGTGAGATGGAAAGGAGCTGACCATGCAACTGAAAGATAAAGTCGCTATTATCACGGGTGGTGGACGCGGTATCGGTAGAGCCATCGCTATTGCTTATGCCGCTGAAGGTGCGCGGGTTGTTATCGCATCGCGAAACACTGCACAACTTGATGAAGTTGTCGCAGAAATCGAAGCAAAAGACGGCGAAACCCTTGCCGTGCCAACCGATGTGCGAGTCCGTTCTGAAGTAGAAACCCTTGTCCAGAAAACCGTTGACCGGTTTGGACGGATAGATATACTCGTGAACAACGCCGGTGTCAATCCGAGAGGTCGGTTCTTAGATTCTACAGACGAAGAGTGGGAGCAGGGTTGGCAGATTAATGTGATGGGTGTTGTGCATTGCTGCCGTGCCGCGCTCCGAATCATGCAGCAACAGAGAAGCGGTAATATCATTAACGTCGGTTCCGGTATGGGGCAAGTTGGACGTGCGAACCTCAGCGTCTATTGTGCTGCGAAAGCGGCACTACACGGGTTAACGCAATCCATCGCTGAAGAGGTATGGGAAGACGGTATCATCGCAAACGTCCTTATCCCTGGTCCCGTGAGAACCGAACTTTCAAAGCCAGCGTGGGAAAACTCGGACACTTTCAGGGCGGAAAGCGATCCGTGGAAACAACCGGAGCAGGTGGTCGCATCGGCACTTTTCCTTGCAGCCCAACCGCCTGCGACCGGCATGACGGGTCAGATTTTGAGTATTATGCGCCGGAATAGTCCGTGATTCAGAGTCCTTTTTAGAGGGGGAACACAACACGTCTTCCCTCTTGTGCCGAACGATATGCCCCCAAAATCATTTCCACCGATACCCGTCCATCCTCTACTGTCACATCGGGTTCCGTATCGTTTTTCAGGCAATCAATAAATGGACGCGGTACACCGCCAATCCGTTCCCCGTGCCCATCTGGAATTGGGATACCCAAATCTTTCCATGTAGGTTCAGCGCGTGTATACAACTTTAGCGCGACAGCGTCTGCGGGACGCGGTATGTTACACGATGGCGCGTCGCCATAGTTCTGAATAACAACGCCTTCATCGCCGTAGATTTCAGTTGTATTCTCACCCGCAAGTGTCACAGACGTATTCAGTAGGATTGCCATCTCACCACCGGCGAACCGATAAACCGCTAACCCTGTGTCGTCAGGTGCAACATCCGTCAAAATGTTATCAATCTCAGCGATAACGCTTGTCGGTGGACCGAGCATCCAATGGATAAAATCGGTTGCGTGGGAGGCATCGTCCATGAACATTCCCATATTTTTCTCTGGATCGATGTGCCAGCGGCTGGGTCCTGTCACAAAGGCTTCGCTAAACAATGCGTTGATACAGTGTCGGCGGCGTAGTACTCCGATTTTTCCTAACACCCCGCTATCAATCAACTCTTTCATTGCGATGTTCGCCGGGTCGCGGCGCATCTGATAGCCCATCATAAACTTAACGCCGGTTTTCTCGACGACCGCTGCGATCCGATCGCAATCTTCCAACGTGAGAGCCATCGGTTTCTGGCAGAGGATATGCTTTCCCTCTGAAGCGACTGCTTCCACCATCTCTGCGTGCCGATTCGTTTCACACGTTACAATGACTGCGTGAATATCGGGGTGGTTAATCACATCTTCGAGATGCGGTGTGTAATTCATGCCGTACTGCGTTGCGGCGTTTTCGCCGCGTTCTGTGTTGTCGTCCCAACATGCGATGAGTTCAACGTCGTCAAACGACCGCATCTGGTTGCAGTAGGCGTTGGCGTGCCCGTGTGCGAAACTAATTATGCCGATACCAATTTTTGCTTTCATGTATTAATTTATCCAATCTGTAAGTGTTTGTTGTGAATCAAGTTCTGGATTGAAGAAGCGCGCTCGCATCAAAGTAGAAATAATACACAATTATTTCTCCCGCTCTGCGATAATTGCGCGGCTAAATTCATTATCCTCAGCCCGGATGCCGCTTTGTCTCATACTTTCGCGAAGTTCCTCAATAGAGCCGGGGTCAAAATCAGGCGGGATTCCCATTTTTTCAAATAGTCTGTCCAGAGCTTCCTCGGCAATATGGGCATCCTTCTTGTCATTTTTTGGTGCCTCAGTCGCTCTTAGCGCAGCACGGGTTTCGCGATCCTTCGGAACATCTGGCTTCGCTTCTTCAACAACCCAAGAGAGTCGGTCATTTATCCTCGTAACTATCTTCTCCAGACGATCTAAACGCTGGATAATATCTTCAAGTGTCGCTGTTTCCATTGTAAAACCCTCCAGTTTTTGTTTTATGTATGTGATAAGAATACCACAAAAGCTGCCGGACGGCACGCCAATATCCGTACATTGAGTGAATTATTTCTCCAAAACAATGCGAATCTCTGTATCTATACCACTCTCACTAAAATCCATCTCAGCAGTAATCGGACCAAGGGATTCCAGTGGAAAGAGGTTTTCAGTGATACGCTGTGTCACTGTTGCGTCCAACTGTTGTCCTGAAAGCGAAAGCAACACGGTTGCTAACGGCAGGAGGCGTTTCAACTCCGGCACAAACAGTTCGGGTTGAATGAACGCTTGAACAGAACTCGCATCTGCTGAGAATGAAACGTCGGTCAAAATTCGTGCGTTTCCGGTAGTCGTATCAATAACAGACTTTAACCCCATCAAGGTCGTACTCACAATGAAATAATCGTCAACAATTGCGTATCCGCCTGTAACCGATAACAGAAAATTGAGACGGAGTTGGAGAGGTTGGATTGTCATACCGTTGTAGTCCTGTATTTCAAGGAATTCAAGAGGCTTGCCTGCCAGAGAAATCTGTCCTTGCTTCACAATTTCCAAAACTGCTTTTAGGGCATCAGGAGCCTTAGCGTGTGCGAGTAAGACTAACGAAGGGACTACCGATACCTCATTAGGTTCAGGCGCAATTAATAGGATCGTTAGGTCTGTTCCTAAAATTGGGGAAAGATCAACACCCTCGAGAAGTGCCGTCATCAGCCCCGGGACAGGTAGCGAAGTAACGAAAGCGGTACGTTCAGGAAAAGCGTGGAACGGTTTGGTGTTATTCGTGGATGGAAACATAGACGGACGCGTCCCCACTGGCTTGCGGAAACGATGCTGCGAAACAATCACGCCATCTTCGTAGCGATTGCTGAATGTCCAGAACGCCGTATCCCCGAAAAGTCCATGAATTTGCTTAACAAGCGCGTGAGAATCTACACTATCCAAGGCAGCAGCGAGTTGCGGTAGTTCGGCATAGCCAGTGTTCTTGTCCTGACGATAGTCTTGCTGAATCTCGACTCCCATTGGGTGTTCCGCCGTAAACCTTTGGCTGCGCTCCGCCGTTTTTGGATCTGAAGTCCCGGCATAGAGGTCAATCGTCTCGGCTAAGAGGAGTGGATCAAGGCTTAGAACACCAATTTTTCCGATGAAGGTATAACTAAAAGGACGGGGATAGCCGATAATGGTATTTATAGTAAACTGGCGATACTCGGTCTGAATACGTTCGTACTTTGGGTTGATTGCATCCGTTGCAGTAATCGCCTCAATGCTGAGTTTCTCCGCCCCACCAACTTTTGTGATAAGAAGAAACGTATACTCGCCTTCACGCTGATAAATGGCAAGAATGGCTTCCTCTCCGAAATAGCCAGTGATTGTCTTAAGGTCGAGCGTGCCACCCATTTCGTATTCCCAGAGTTGCTTCTGATAGACGAGCTGTTTCCACCACCGTTGTTCTCTGATTTCAGCGAGGACTGGCATTTTAGCGGTCTGTTCTCCCAACTCACTCCGATTAAAGGTTTGCACCAAGCCTTTCAACTCTTTGAGGGTCAGGTAACAGATTGGAGATTTCGGTAGCAAGGTAATCAGGTGTTGTTCCGGTTCCCACAACGCCGTACGGTGATAGATAATGGATAGCAAAATGATAACTCCAATCAGAACAATGAGACTGGTGAAAATGAGTTTTTTAGGTTTGGTCAGGTGCATACGTTTTGAGACCCTTGCCAGACAGAGAGATTTCCGTTGACGATTTATGCTGGAACTTCACCTTATGCGATTATGATTTGATTATAGCATATCTTTTTTGAGTAAACAATCTAAATAGTTGTTAGTTGTCAGTAAAATTTGTTGCCAACAGATGAAAAATGATGTAGAATATTAGTGTTATTTCTCGAAAGAAGGTGAATACTGTTCCTACCCAAACTCTCAGAATTCGACCATTCACTATTTTTCTCATCTGCGTGTTAGTGCCTATCAACTGTTGGTGGGTATCTGTTTCTATCATGCGGGGCGGTGGAAGTCCGACGCAGGTATCACTTTTTTACAATGCCGTTATCACCATCTTAGTCTTATTAGGCATTGGTGTGCTTTTGCGTCGGCTGCATCACGTCCTCATGCTGAACCGCGCCGAATTGCTGGTCATCTATACCTGTATTTCAGTGGGTGCCGGACTCGCAGGTGTCGATAGGTTCCTCGTTTTAATGCCTCTGATTGGGCATGCACATTGGTTTGCGACCCCGGAGAACGACTGGGCAAACCTGTTTCATCTGCACATCCCACAGTGGCTAACTGTCAGTGAGAGATACGCGCTGGAAGGATATTACACCGGATTTGAGAGTATCTACGAATCGCGTTACTTACTGGCGTGGTTGCCTGTTATTATCTGGTGGACGCTTTTCTTAGTCGCTGTCCATCTCGTAATGCTCTGCTTGAGCCTGATTTTTCGGAAGCAGTGGGTAGAATCGGAACGCCTCAGTTATCCAATTATCCAACTCCCTTTTGAGATGACCACACGGAGCCGTAGATTCTTCAGTTCACCGTGGATGTGGCTTGGGCTTTCGATCGGTGTTGGCATCGACATTATCAACGGATTAAACTTCTTGTTTCCTGCTGTTCCGAGCCTCGGGGGAAAACTGTATGATTTGCGACAGATTTTTACAGAACGCCCGTGGAACGGGATAGGCTGGAGCCCTCTGGGTGTTTTTCCGTTCGGTGTAGGGCTTTCGTTCTTCATACCGTTGGACCTCTCTTTCTCCTGTTGGGCATTCTGGCTCATCTGGCGGGCAGAGCGTCTGTTAGGTGTCATTGCGGGGTGGCGCGGGTTGCCACGTTTCCCTTACGAAGCAGAGCAATCACACGGCGCGTATTTAGGGCTATGCTTGGTCGCCATTTGGATGAGCCGTCGTTATTTGAAGGGGGTTGCACAGCAGCTCATATCCCCGAAAAAAGACGAACCCGTTTCATATCGATTGGCTGTTATCGGATTTCTCGTTGGAATAGGATTCATCATCGGTTTCTGCTTGAAGATGGGGATGAGTTTTTGGATAATTGTTGTCTATTTCGCCATCTGGTTCGCGATTGCGATAGCGATTACGCGATTGCGTGCTGAACTCGGTTCACCTGTCCACGACTTGCATTTTATCGGACCCGATGAAATGTTGCCGCGTCTGTTAGGTATCCGTCGTCTCGGTGCAGTGAACCTAACCGGATTCGCCTATCTGTATTGCTTGAACCGTGCGCACCGTTCACATGCCATGCCACATCAGCTTGAAGGTTTTAAATTAGCCGAAGGTGCCAATATTCCAATACGCCGGTTCGCGGCACTCATGATGTTGGCTTCGGCGTTGGGTGCGATTGGGTCATTCTGGGCGTATCTGTCCATGTACTATGCGGAGGGCGGTGTTGCTGGGTTCGGTAGAGAATCTTTTAACCGATTAGAGACATGGCTCACCTACACAGCACCGCCAGATGTGCCAGCCATCAGTTTTGCGACGTTCGGGTTCGGCTTGACGCTGCTGCTTGCAGCGATGCGGATGCGATTCCTCTGGTGGAACTTACACCCCGTCGGCTATGCGATCTCCGGGAGTTGGGCGATTAACCCAATGATTGGTTCCATTTTTGTGGGATGGCTGCTCAAGTGGCTCGTGCTAAAATATGGCGGTATCCGTTTACATCGGAAGGCTGTGCCGTTTTTCCTTGGAATTGTGCTGGGTGAGTTTGTGATTGGTGCATTCTGGAGCTTGTTAGCGATTGCTCTCGATCAACCGATGTATCGCTTCCTGTTCTAATTGGCGATTAGCAATTAGGGCGTTCGCTCCGCTCACTTTTGGCAATTAGTCCTGAATAAAGAGACTTCCGACGAAACCAAAAGCTTCTTTATCATAGGCAAATAGCCAATTGCTATTAGCCAATCGCGAGCAAAAAGGCATTGTTATTTTTTCTATTTATGGTATAATATTTAAAACACAATATTCGGAACGAAGTATTGGAACTCAAAGAGAAGACAGAATTCATATCAGATACACTGGAAGGGTTACTCGGTGTACCGACCCGCGACGGTGCAGGAGATGTCTTAGAATGCCTCATCTTAACGATCCTGTCACAAAATACGACCGATGTTAACCGAGATAGAGGATATACCGAACTGAAAGACCGATTTCCAACGTGGGAAGCTGTCTTGCAGGCAGATGTTAAGGCGATAGCGGTAGCCATAAGACTTGCCGGATTGGGCAATCAGAAGAGTCGGACCATCAAAAACTTCCTCTCGTGGCTCAAAGCAGAACGGGGTAAACTCTCACTGGAATTTATCCACGATATGGAAACCGAGGCGGCATTAGAACTCCTGTGTCAACACAAAGGGATCGGTATCAAAACCGCCTGTGTCACACTCTCTTTCGCGTGTGGTAGGGAGGTCTTTCCTGTTGATACACACATCTTGCGAATCTCCAAACGCCTTGGATTAATTCCGTCGAATTGTAGTGCGGAAAAGGCGCATCAAGTGTTGCCACCGATAGTGCCAGAAGGAAAGGCGTATCCGTTCCACATGAACCTGATTTACTTTGGCAGACAAATCTGTGATGCCCGAAAGCCATTGTGTGAACGATGTCCTTTGACGCACCACTGTCTCTACTATAAAGATAACCGACCAACTTAGGTAGCAACTTCCCCGTATCGGAGGGAAGATATGTTCAATCGATGCAATTTGTCGTAGATGTGGGGATTGGGGAATCCCTCCTACAGAAGAATTGGGGAAAATATGTTTAATTGGCGAAACTTGTCATGGAAACATATATTTGTAGTGTTGTTGGTTCTACATATCCTACCGCTCTGGATCTTTGCGTATTTCCCCTCCCAAGATGGTGCAAGCCATATCTATAACGGTCTGGTGTTAAAAGAATATGGCAAACACGAAAACTATACATTGCGGGATGCGTGGGAGTTGAACATTACAATCTTCCCGAACTGGCTGTCACACATTATGTTGGCGGCGTTCCTCTACGTATTCCCACCCGTCATCTCGGAAAAGGTGTTTCTAACGATTGCGATTGGCATGGTCCCGTTCGCTTTCTTCTACTTCCTCAATGCTGTCAACAAAGGTCAGAAGGGTCAGTATGTGTATGCTTGGCTCGGTTTCCCATTTGCTTATAACTATCTCCTCTATATGGGATTCTACAACTTCCAACTGAGCATCTCGTTTTTCTTCTTCAGCTTCGGGTTCTGGTGGAAACACAAAGACGACATGCAGGTAAAATATCTGGTGTGGCTCTATGTGCTGTTACTGTTGACTTATTTATCGCATATCGCTTCTTATGGTCTCGTCGTGTTGGGTATCTCTGTGGCAGGCGGTTGTTTGTGGGGGGCACCGGCGATAGCCGCAGCGTGGCGAACGCGCGGCGAAGGTTTTACCGCACTGCTGCAGAAGTTTATCGTTAGCCTCAAACCCATATTTCGCTTCTTTCTTTATATGGTGCCGATGTATTTTGTGCTGGTAGATTATTATCTACAGAGTGTAAAACAGCATCAACAAGGTAACCACCGCGGCGTGGAATGGGTTTGGGAATACTTTTTGGGAATCAAGTCGATCGTCTATTTTACCGACTGGCATCTTCCGGTGCACTATTGTGTCCTCGGTGTGTTAGGTATAGCACTCCTTGTCTCTATCGGTTATCGAATTCAACGTAAACAGTGGGTGAAACCGACGGATGTCTTTTTGCTAATTGCGATCTTGTTTACGTATATGTTCGTCAGGGCACCGTGGAGTTATGGACCGGGTGGATGGATCAATGATCG
>JAJECD010000161.1 GCA_022822215.1 Candidatus Poribacteria bacterium
TCTTCGTATGAATTCATTCCTTAACTATGGTCAGATAATTTACAGTCTTGATACGAGCGCGCTGATTGCTGCCTTTCATGAACGGTATCCAATTGAAAATTTCCCTTCTTTGTGGCGTAAAATTGAGGAACTCATAAAGAATGATCGGTTGAAAATGTCGCAAATTGTTTTTGATGAAGCGATGAGAGATACAGAGATAAAGCAATGGTGTGATCAGAATCAATTAAAGTCATATCTTCAAGTAGCAATTGATGAATCAGTGCAAGAGAAAGTCAGCGAAGTACTATCGGAATTCCCAAGGCTGGTTGACAATCGGACTGGGAAATCAGGAGCGGACCCGTGGGTCGTTGCCTTGGCGCTCACTTCTGAAGACTATATCGTCGTAACGGAAGAAAATCCCACGCGTAGCAGGAATAGACCTAAAATTCCTGATGCCTGCGCTCATTTCAACCTTCAATGCATCAAAATAGTTGACTTAATAGAAAAAGAGAACTGGACTTTCTAATCCGCGACAGAAGTAACGCGATTCCGCCCAAACTACATACCCCTTGATTTTAGATTCGACCCATCCAATTCGGTTATAGGAGTGATCTCCCGATCGCGACTTCCCTTCAAAACCAATAGAGAACCAAAAACTGCCTTCTTCTAATAAATCAATTATCGCGCTTGACCCAAAACTCTAAATCTGATACACTTCTACAGCAAAAAATCATGGAGAGGAATCCCAAACACGTGAACTCGTCCAAACGCCCAAACCAAGACGCACTTTATCAGGCACTCAATATTTATCGCGATGCCATGCGTCCCTTCATCCTTAAAAACCTGAAAACGGTACAAAACCTATCACCAAAAGATCACTTTGAAAACGAAGCAGATATAGATGTCGGTGATTTTCCATACCTTTTCAGAGAATACTGGCACGACGTTTTTAAACACTGCTTCGATCCAGATCGAGACGTTCGCAGTGCTGTTGGCATCATAACTGAGGCACGAAATAAAGTCGCCCATCCTGAAGCAGAAGACCTCGACACGGGGTACGCCCTCGCTCGACTTCATGAAATTGCCGATCTACTTGAACAAGTCAATGCACCTGAGCAAAAACGAGAAGTCGAAACCATCCGCGACAAGTTGCTAACCAACGTAACACCAACCGTAGAAGCCAAACCGAAACTCCCACGTAGGAAAGCAGCAGATCTCACATCGTGGCGCGATGTCATACGTCCGAACACCGATGTTATTGAAGGTTCTTTCCGAAAATCCGAATTCGCCGCGGACCTTCAAGAGGTCTTTGAGGGAAAAGCAAAAACCTCGGAATATGGCGAAACCGACATCTTCTTCAATCAAACATACATCACCCCGGGACTCAAGGAATTGTTGGTTAACACCCTGAAGCGACTCGGCGGTAAAAGTGGTAATCCAGTTATCCAACTCAAAACTGGTTTTGGGGGTGGGAAAACTCACAGCCTCATTGCCCTCTATCATCTTGTTACCGGAATTAATATTCTAAGAGAACTGCCAGCAGACGGTGAATACAAACGGCTCCGAGAAGACATAGAGGACATCCTGAAGGAAGCGGACTGGGATCACAACACACCGCTTAATGCCAACGTCGCTGTTCTGGTCGGGACCTACCTCTCTACGACTGACGCAGATGAAACGCAACGAGGCGATCCGCTCAACACGCTCTGGGGTATGATGGCGGATCAACTCGGCGGACAAGATGCCTATAATATCATCGGTAAAGCCGCACGGGAAGGCAGCGCACCGGGCGGCAATCAGTTGGACAGACTCTTTGAACACGTCGGTCCTTCTGTCATCTTAATAGATGAACTCGTTGCCTATGTACGTAATGTACAAGGTGTCACACAGGAAAGCATCTACACCTTCCTTCAGGCGGTAACGGAATCTGTAAACAGGTCTGAGAATGTTACACTCGTTGCAACGCTACCAGAAGGACAAATACAAGCAGGCGGTGAAGGCGGGATGACCGTCTTGGATACCCTCGAATCTATCCTTGAAAGGGTAGATGCTGTCTCAATACCTTTAGAAGTGGATAACGCTTATGAAGTCGTCCGCAGGCGGTTGTTTGGTCCCATCATAGATGAAACCGAACGAGACCAGGCTTGTGAAGCGTTTCGAAGGATGTATCAGAATTCCCGAAGCGAATATCCGAGCAACGTTAGCGATCAAGATTACCTGAAACGAATGAAAGACTGCTACCCGATTCATCCAGAGATATTTGATCGACTCTTTCAGGACTGGTCGGCTATCCCTGGATTTCAGCGGACCCGCGGCGTACTCCGAATCATGGCGACTTGCATTTCCCGTTTGTATCAAGAGCAGGACCCCTCGCTGCTGATAATGCCCGCGAACCTTACACTTGACGACCCCGCACTCTCCGATGAATTCACCAGACTTTTGGCAAGGGCCGGTGGGAATTGGGATCCGGTCGTGGAAGAAATAGATAGCCACGGTTCCCGCACTGACCAGATTGATCAGATCTCTCAAAGTTTCATTGAGGTGGGGAGTGCAGCGCGGCGTATCGCACGTACCGTGTTTCTTGGTAGTGCAACGGGCCGCGCTGTCAAAGGTCTCACAACCCGTCAGATCCACCTCGGTGTCGTTGAACCTGGACAAGGTGTCTCGGTGTACAACGACGCACTTAGCAGAATGACCGGCAACCTCTATTTTCTCTATAATCTTGACGATAGATATTACTTCCACACCGAAGAAAACCTCAATAAGGTCGCTATAGATCGCGCCGCAGAATACGAGGAATCAGACCTCCACGCTGAAATCGTTTCACGCTTAGAAAGGGCAATCGGACGCGATCCGAGCGTCAACGTCTGTCCCACATCCCCAAGCGCGGTAAAGGATTCCGAGAGGCTGCAGTACGTCCTACTCCCACCGCAGGCATCCCTACCCAGCCGCGGAAAAGAGGACGACCTCACACGCACCGCAGCCCTCCAAATTCTTACTTATGCCGCAGACGAGGACGGACACCGCGCCTTCAGAAATACACTCCTCTTCATCGCAGCACGCCGAGACGATATCCGAGACCTCAAAAATCTCGTCAAAAACTACCTCGCTTGGAATTCTATCATGAACGGAGATGCCCTACATAGGGCACTCACTAATCTTGAAGGCGCGAGATTAGATCAGACAACGGAGAACCTTGAAGCCGCAGAGGATAACGTAACATCCGCACTTTTCAAAGCTTACCGATGGGCACTCGCACCCTCACAAGCCGACCCCCAGAAGAATAACTATGATTTTTCTGTCGCTGACATAAAAGCCACAAATGGTAGAATTGTCCAACGCCTCCGTGAAAAGTTCATTGACGACGACGCAATCGTCACAAAAATAGCACCTGACATCTTCGCTGGAAAATTGCAGCAATACATCTGGAGTAGCGATGCCTACCAAGAGCACATTGAGATAGAGCGTCTCTGGGAACTCATGGCACAAAACGTCTACATGCCACGCTTAAGGGATCGGAACGTCTTGGCGATGTGTATTAGAGATGGAATCGCAGCAGGGACGTTTGGGTATGCCAGCGCGTACCAAGAGAGCAACTACCAAAACTTTCGTTTTGAAGAACAGATCGGGGGACTCCGAATCGTTGAGGACAGTCCTGCTGTTCTCATAAATCCTGAGATGGCGAAGTTGATTAAAGAGGAACAACGCACAGCACCCGATCCACCAACACCGCCAGATCCAAAACCTGTAGACGATGGGACTGACGTTGTAGTTGAACCACCCAAACCAAAAGGACCTACGCATGTTGTTGTTACCAAAGCCTGGCAGTTAGAACTCCCTTTTGCCGAGGATATTGACATTCTCCAAGACGAAATTGCCCGTACCCTACAGGCGGACGGAGGAACTGTAAAAGTGGAAGTCACCGTTATTGCCAACAAATCAGATGGATTTTCAGAAAATACCACCCGCGCCGTTAAGCAAAATAGCGAACACCTCAACGCCGAATTCAAGAGCGACTAAAAATGTAGGACGGATTTGTAGCACAAACTTTTAGTTTGTGCATTCTCTTTGTAGCATAGACTGTTAGTCTGTGTCTCTTAAATCCGCTTGACATTTCTCACCACTTTACAATATAATACAACCATGGCACAAGATTACGACAACATGGGGAAAAGTCTATGGACAGACCACGCCCTTGACCTTTCGAGATTTGTACTTGACGCGGAAGATGTTGAAGTCATTGAGGACCTTGATACCGAACAACAGACCATTATCGCCCGGCAGACCGACATCACAAAGCGGATCCGCGTCAACAATCAAGAAGCGATCTTGCACGTAGAATTGCAGCTCCGTGATAGTACGGACAAACCGATGTGGGCTCGAAACGCCCAATATCAAGGATACCTCGTCGGCGAATACCAGCTGCCCGTCTATTCCAACGTTATCTATTTCCACCCAAGAGCTGGTAGGAATGATCCCGGGGGATACGCTTACAAGTGGCACGGCTATGAACATGCCAATCGCTATAAAGTGATACGGTTGATTGAAATAGAGGGACAAGCGATTTTGGAGATGCAGGCACCGGGACTTCTGCCCTTCACGCCACTCATGAGACGCCCTACAGATATGGACGCAGATCACTGGGTACAAACGTGTATTGATACCACGCGCGCGACACCAGTGGATCAACGGACACAGGCAGATTTACTTTACGCTCTCTATCTTTTTGGTAGTATAGCGTATGACCCACAACTTTTCAAACAACGCATACCGGAGGAACTCATGCAAGAATCTAAGGGTTACCAACTTGAACGCGAGATAATTCTCAGAGAGAATACTATTGAAAACACTCTGGATTTGTTGGCAGATCAATTCCATGCAGAGACTGTGAGTGCCTTAGCACCCGCACTTCGCAAGATAACTGATTTGCAAAAACTCAAGCAGCTACATCTCGCTGCAGCAAGAGTGCAAAACATCGAAGCCTTCGCACAAGAACTTATTGACTAATTGATACTATGTCCAATTACCGAAAAAAACTCATTGAGGTCAATATACCCCTCCAAGCCATCAACGTAGAATCCGCAAAAGATGCTTCTCTAACACACGGACATCCCTCAACCCTCCATCGCTATTGGGCACGCAGACCTCTCGCTGCGTGCCGCGCTGTTATCTTCGCCAGCATGGTAGACGACCCTTCCGAATGCCAAGACGAATTCCCAACCGAACCCGAACAGATCGCTGAACGCAATCGCCTCCACAACCTCATCAAACGACTCGTGATCTGGAAAAATAGTAACGATGAGAACCTCCTCGCAGAAGCACGCTACGAAATCGCATACTCAGTTGCACGCAACAGCGGCGATGATATCGGTGCCTTCCGGGCAGCCTACGAAAACAATTTTAAGGCAGTCCTGGACTACCTCCGCGACCACTGTCCTACCGTCTACGACCCGTTTTGTGGCGGGGGTTCCATTCCGCTGGAGGCGCAGCGCTTAGGACTCCTCGCCCACGCCGCCGACCTTAATCCGATCCCTGTCCTGATCAACAAGGCGATGATTGAATTGCCACCGAAGTTCCATAACGAGAGTCCTATCAACCCTGATACGGATCCCTTAGGTATACTCACAGGAGAAGGATGGGACCGCAGGCGTATACCATGGACTGGCACCGCGGGGCTCGCAGCCGACATCCGATACTACGGGAAATGGATGCGGGAGGAGGCATATAGACGCATCGGACACTTCTACCCGAAAGGCGAATTGTCTGACGGCACGGAGGCGACTGTCGTGGCGTGGTTGTGGGCACGCACAATTCCGTGTGCTAACCCTGCGTGCGGACTCCAGATGCCGCTGATGAAAACCTTTCAGCTGTCAAAAAAGAAAGGCAACGAGCACTGGGTGAAGCCTATCGTTGATAGAGAAACCAACACGATTTCATGGGTGGTGCAGACGCATGATGAGGGCGTGCCAAAACCGACGGTGAGTCGAACGGGTGCGTCCTGCTGCGGCTGCGGCACTGCTGTCAAGTTACCTTACGTTCGTGAACAGGCGAGAGCCGGTAAAATGAGGGAAGTGATGACGGCGATCGTCACAGAAGGAGATCGCAAGAAATTGTTTCTTTCACCTACTGATGCACATACCCAAATAGCGAAATCTGCTCTATCTCAGTCGCGACCAAAACAGAAAATAACCGATACACGAAAAGTGAGCGGCACTCTCTATGGCATAACGCACTGGCATCAACTTTTCACGGAAAGACAATTGACTGCCTTGGGAACTTTTGGCGACCTTATTGAAGAAGTCCACGACCAGATTGTCCGAGATGGAGGGCTTTATAAATATGCTGAGGCTGTCTGCACCTATCTGTCCCTTGCTATTGGGCGAGCCACTGATGGTCATTCCAGTTGCGCGCGTTGGCACAATTCAGGTGAGAAGATTGAAGGCGTTTTTTCACGGCAAGCTATTCCGATGCTTTGGGATTTTCCCGAAGCAAATCTGTTCTCTAATTCAACGCAAAATTGGATGGCACAAGTGGAGTGGGTTGCAAAGGCTGTTGCGAATTTACCGAATCCCGCGACGATGGGGGACGTGTTTCAAGAAGATGCCGCGAATCCAGAACGCGCTCCCCAGAACGCTGTTATTATCACGGATCCGCCGTATTATGATAATATACAATACGCTGAACTTTCCGATTTTTTCTATGTCTGGTTAAGACCGCTGCTACGCCTTATGTATGGCGGATTGTTCGCCGGTATAACGACACCAAAAAACGAAGAAGTCGTTGCGGCACCTCGATTTGAAAATGCGACACAACACTTTGAAGAATCGCTAAGCAAGGCACTTCTAAAAATGCGCCAACACTGTTCTGACCAATTTCCTTCCTCAATTTTTTATGCTTACAAGCAACAAGAGGCAGAGCAGGATGGAACAACCTCCACTGGTTGGGAGACAATGCTAACAGGCGTGGTCAACGCCGGTTTTCAGATAGTCGCCACGTGGCCCCTCCGCACCGAACAAATAACAGGTCTTAAGGGTGATAAAAACGCCCTCACATCTTCTATTGTCCTCGTATACCGCCCGCGTTCTGAAAACGCTCCCGCTATAACTCGCACCGACTTTCTACAAAAATTAAAAAAAGAGATGCCTCCCGCACTTGAGCGACTCACGCGCATCGCAAACATCAGACCCGTCGATCTGGCACAAGCTGCCATCGGACCCGGAATGGAAATCTACTCCCGTTATAGCAAGGTAATGCGAATCAGCGGCGAGATTGTCCCGATACGCGAAGTCCTCATGCACATCAACAACGAAATCACCGCCTATCACGAGAAAGAGACAGGCGAGTTTGACCCTGAAAGCCAGTTCTGTTTGACATGGCTACAACAGCACGGTTACACAGAGGGCAACTTCGGAGATGCAGAAGGACTCTCAAAAGCAAAAGACGTAGACATTGCTGTGTTGAACAATAAACTCCTCATCGCTGCCCGCGGCAAAGTCCGACTGCTGAAACCTGAAGAATACGCCGAGCGTGAAAACAGCGAAGATATGACAGCCTGGGAAGGGTGCCTACGAATGGCGTGGCATCTATCCAGTGGAGAAAGGAGCGGCGGGATTTCTGGATGTGCTGCCGTTGCCCGTGCGATGCAAGATTACGAGTCAGCACAACGTTTGGCACGCGTCCTATACGCCTATTATGATGCCCGCGGCGATGCAGAAAGCGCAGCGCGCTACAACAACCTCGTAACCCAGTGGCAGTACATCTCACAATCCATGGGATCACCTGAGCAAAGAGAGTTGGATTTGTAACGGCACTTACACAAAGTGCTTCGCCTACCTTTTCGCTTGGGGGCCCTTGTTGGCACAGCCTAACAGGCTATGCTACAAATCAATGGAAAATATCCGATGCGTGATAGTGTTACCCCCTACGTTTTACAGTACCAACTTAAGCGCAACCTCCGTCCCTTCACGCGCGAGGAGATTCTACAGCTGCCGACCGGACAGAATGGCGTATATGTTCTGTGGCGGAAAACCGGGACCGAAGGTCGAAACGAGTGTCTCTACGTTGGCGAATCCACAACCTGCGTACGAAGGCGATTGTTACAGCACTATTCAAACGCACAGAACGATGGACTCCATTCCCAACTCCGCATGTTTAGACCGATTATCCAATTTTCCGTAGAGTTCACAGAGAATGCAGAGGAAACCGTCCTATTAGAAACCGAACTCATCCGCGAGTGGAAACCAAAAACTAACCTGAAAATGAACCCCGATAAATCTTGACACTTTTTCTTTTAGCAGAGAATTCTCCACCTATTTACAAAAAACTTGACGGCAAATCCCAAATAGGTTAACATTACCACATTATGAGTCACGAATTGACCAGAAACCTACGCGTAATGAAATTATGCCTTAAATGGTATAATTTGTCTTTGCTTTACATTTGGAGCGTAGTCCAGGAGCCCATAGTTAAAAAATGAAAACTTACCGCGTCGCCATATTAGGATGCCGGAGTCGAGGCACCTCAGCCGCAAAGGCGTATCACGCACACCCCCGCACCGAAATCGTAGCACTCTGCGACCTCGTCCAAGAGCGGTTAGAGACCCTCGGCGACATCGTGAACGTCCCTGCCTCAGCACACTTCACCGATTTAGACGAGATGATTCGGCAGACCGCGCCCGATATTGTAGCCATCCCCACAGCAACAGAGGCGCACTATCCGCTTTGCATGCGTGTCCTTGAACACGACGTGAATATCGAAGTAGAGAAACCGCTCTGCATCGATCTCGTTCAAGCAGATGAGGTACTGGCGAAGGCGAAAGAGAAGAACGCTCGCGTCGCCGTGCATCATCAACGGCGCACCAGCCCCTCGATGCAGGCGATCGCCAAAGTCTTCGAAGCGGGTAAAATCGGCGATCTCCGCTACATCTACGCTTCTGGAAAAGGCTACTATGCCGGTTACGGGTTGATGAACATTGGAACACACGTCGTCAACAATATGCTCCGTTTCGGTGGAAAGTGCCGAAGCGTCGTGACGCAGGCAACGACCGGGGGACGAGCTATCGGCCATGAGGACGTACTCCCTTCACCTTCTGGCATGGGAATAGTCACAGCCGAGTATGCGACAGCGACGCTCCAATTCGATGGAAATGTTACCGGCACCCTCATTCAGCACAGGTTCCCCAAAGTTGATACCGATGCATACGTCATGGAACTCTATGGCACTGAAGGGAGACTCTTCTGGTCGGAGTTAAAAGGTTCATGGTGGTTACCGACACCCCATTTCGTCCCTGATGGTACACACGACCAGTGGGAGCCACTCGCCTCTATCTATCCAGAGCATTTTGACCCGGATAAAGGCGCGGATGCCGACGATTACTGCTTCGTCGACGAGTATGTGAACGCGCTCGACGAAAACCGAGAACACGAATCCAACGGCGAAGAGGGTCGCCATGTCATTGAGATTCTAATGGGAGTCTTCGAGTCCGCTGTCTATGGCACGCGGGTCGAGTTGCCACAGAAAAACCGAGAGCATCCGCTGTTACGCTGGCGGACTGAAGCAGGTTTAGATGAGATAAGAGAGATGCCCCGCGATTATAGCACCTGGCTATCCTTGGAAGACGAACGTTTGTATGATATAACGTGATTTCGGTATGTGTAGCGCAAACTTTTAGTTTGCGACACCACGCTAAAGACGTTAGACGTACAGGAAACCCAAAAAATCCGCACAGAGGAAAAGGACTATGCCAAATCCTACAACGAACGCTGACAATCTACCACCCATCCCACTCACGGAAGAACAACGCTTTCTCTTTGATACACGCGGGTGGCTACTGTTCCCAGGTGTACTTGGCCAAACAGAGATTAAAGAGATGCGCGAGTTCTGCTATCGGCTTAAACAGGACCCCGCCTCAATCCCTGAACACCACCGTTCGCCTATCGGGGGACCCCTTGAATGTTTGACCGATCATCCCGTTGTACTTGGATTTATGAACGAGTTTCTCACATCGGGGTATGCCAACGAAAATTGCTACGGCTTCCGATTAGAGGGAACGTTCCTAACCATTCGTCCGAACGGACACGACAACTTCCGTCCGCACGGAGGGCGTGGGCTACTCAACTTCCCCGGCAACTCGCACACCTATCATCTGCACTACGACAAGGCACACAGCGGGTTGACACGCGTCGTCTGGGAACTGAATCCAGTCCAAAAAGGCGGCGGTGGAACGATGTTCTTGACCGGCAGTCATAAAGGGGCGTTTCCCGCACCAAAATCAACAGCAGATCGCACTTCTCCATTGTGGGAGGATTATGAATGTCCTGCAGGTTCTATGCTTGTCTTCACAGAGGCAATCACGCATACCGGTGCGAAATGGACAGATGAAGCCACTGATCGCGTCGCAATTTTCCACTGCTACAATACCGTAGGCAACAAGTGGCATAAGTGGGAACCGCATCCGAAACACGTTGAAAAGATGCCGTTCAAGCGTCAAACGCTCTTCCGTCCTGTCCACTGTCAGGACAATACACCAACCTTGGATGCCGTGTAGTAAGTAGTGTTCTGTCAAGCCTAAATGAATGGCCTATGCCGTGAATAAAAACCGAACTTATCAGAAACCGCGAGTTGAGGGTAGAAAATGAAAATTACCAACGTCAAATCTTTTGTGTCAGAAAGTGGTCATTTCTTTGTGAAAGTCGAGACCGATGCCGGTATCTACGGTGTCGGTGAAGGCGGCCTACGCCGCCGCTCGCTCGCCTTAGCCGAAGTTATTCGTTCGTTTGAACCGTTTCTGATCGGTGAAGATCCGTTTCGGATTGAGCATTTGTGGCAGGTAATGTTCCGAGGCGGCTTTTTCCCAGGCGGTGTCGTCCAGTCCGCCGCAGTGAGTGCCGTAGATATCGCACTCTGGGACATCAAAGGCAAAGCCCTCAATGTCCCCATCTATGAGCTTTTAGGTGGACGCACCAGAGATAAAGTCGTCTGCTATCCGCATAACGGCGGTGGCTCGATTGACGCACTCGTTGAGAGTTGTAAACAGACACACGAAGCCGGTTGGAAGTTCGTCCGATGGGGCTTGGCTGACGGTACAGACACTGGCACGTTTGAACCGAAACGCGCTATCCAGAACGGCATTAAGCAAGTACAAGCCGTCCGAAAAGCATTGGGCGACGATGTAGAAATACTCGTTGACGTTCACACACGCCTCGATCCAGCGGACAGCCTTGATTTTTGCAACAAGGTCGCACAGTACAATCCATTTTTTGTTGAAGATCCGCTGCGAGCCGAGAACCCCGCCAGTCTCAGACGGCTACGGCAACAGACCTCGGTGCCACTCGCTGTCGGCGAACAATTTGATAGCAAGTGGACATTCCGAGAAGTCATTGAGGAAGACCTTATGGATTACTGCCGTGTTGATTTGTGTATCGCCGGTGGATTAACGGAGGCACGTAAAATCGCAGGATGGTGTGAAACCCATTATATCTACATTACACCGCATAACCCGTTAGGACCCGTATCCGCTGCGGCGTGCCTGCAGCTCTGTCTCGCCTCACCGCTGGTTGGTGTACAGGAGCTCCCCCGCGCCCCGATGTCTTCACTGACCGATGTTTTTCCGGTACAAGTCCCATTTGAGTCAGGGTATCTCCTACCGCCAGAACGTCCCGGACTCGGTATTGAATTCAACGAGGACGCGCTCATCAACGTCTCAACACAGGACTACGGCCCCCCTACTGGCTACCAGCGCGATGACGGCGCCTACACAAACTGGTAATTTTATGGGACTTACGTACCTCCTCTTAAAGTTCCCCTGATAAGGTGGATTTAGAGGGTTAAATGACTGAAACAACGACTTTTCTGGGGAAATCTATTGCTTTTTCACGCAATTTGCGTCCATTCTGTTTTAAAGGGCCGGAAACGCGCAAATTCCCAGAAAAATCACGAATTAACCAGAAACCTGCTCGGAATGAAATTATGCCTTAAATGGCATAATTTGTCTTTGCTTTACATTTGGAGAGCAGAACAGGAGGCCATAGTTAAAAAAATGACAACAGCCGAAATTAAAGCGATGGCGACTGAATATATCATCAACACCTACGGCGACAGAAACTTAGCTTTCGTTAAAGGCGAAGGACCCTACTTGTGGGATGCCGACGGCAAAAAATACCTCGACTTCCTCGGCGGTCTCGCCGTTAACGGCTTAGGACATTGCCACCCGAAGGTCGTCGAAGCAATCCGTGAGCAGGCGGGTAAACTACTGCACACGTCCAATCTCTACTACATACAACCGCAGGCAGAACTCGCAAAACTGCTTATCGACAACTCCGACATGGATCAGTGTTTCTTCTGTAATAGCGGTGCCGAAGCAAACGAAGCCGCTATTAAGTTGGCACGGAAGTACGCCAAAGACAGCGGAAGAACGGATGCCTATGAAATCATCACGATGGAGAATTCGTTCCACGGACGGACGATGGCAACGATCACCGCTACCGCCCAGACAAAATATCACGTCGGGTTTGAACCCATGCTTGAAGGTTTCAAGTATGTCCCCTTTGACGACCTTGAGGCAACCGAAGCCGCCATCAGTTCAAAGACTTGTGCCATTTTAGTCGAACCGATTCAGTCCGAAGGGGGCGTTAATATCCCCAGTGACGGGTACCTCCAAGGGCTGCGTGAGATGTGCGATCAGCATAATTTGCTGCTTATCTTTGATGAAGTGCAAACCGCAATGGGACGTTTGGGCACCTTCTTCGGTTATCAGAGTTATGGGGTTGTGCCGGATGTGATTACGATGGCAAAAGCACTCGGTAGCGGCGTACCCATCGGCGCAATGTTAGCGAAACGACACGTAGCAGAAAGTTTCGTCCCGGGCACCCATGCGGCGACGTTTGGTGGAAACCCGTTGGTCACTGCAGCAGCAGCTACAACTGTCAAAACCATCTTGGAAGAGAATCTCGCCGTGAACGCAGTCAAGATGGGCAATTACCTTGCCGGTGGACTCATGGAACTCAAAGAGAAATATCCAGTCAAAGAGGTACGTGGAAAAGGTTTGCTCCGTGGCTTGGTCATGGATGTTGATGCTACACCACTCGCAGCAAAGTGTATTGAGAACGGACTGGTCACGATATGCACTAATGATTATGTCCTCCGATTCTTGCCACCTCTTAATATCAATGCCAGCCACGTTGAAGAGGCTGTCGGTATTGTTGAGAAATCGATGTCGGAAGCCTTATAGATGCGATACGCCAGATCCGCGATCTCGCTCCTAACGCGCTGCAACTATATTGGGAAACTCAACTTTGCTGCATGGACGAGAATCTATCTGTGCTGTTTTCTCCTTGCAGTCGTTGTCGGGTGTGGCGGTAGGACTACCACGGTTGAGTTGTCACCAGCAACCCGTGCCGAATTAGATGCTATCCTCAACACACTGCAAGCCAGATACGATCTGACCGGCTCCTTGAAAATAACGCAGATGGTGGTAACGATTGAAGAGGGGGATCGGAGCGAGGAAATCCGTGAGTTGTTATGGTATAAAAAGTCTGACAACGGTGGGGACTTGCTCCAGATTCAAGCCTTAGGACCCATCAATGAGCCGCGCGGGGTCGCAATTGCCAATCAAGACAAGAATCAGTTCCTGCTGCGCCTTCTGAACGAACAAAAGGCATACCTCGGTCCATTGTCGGATGGTGCTTTACGGGATATTTTCGGCGTAGATCTGCGCGTATCAGATGTGTTGAGTGCTATTTTCGCCAACCCGTTCCTTGACGGACGCACTAACGAATTCATATCGGTTGAGAGTTCGGGCGTAAAATTTGTTATCACACGTTCCGGTGTGCAAAAAGGGCACGTAGAGACCATTACGCTCTTTATCCGTGACGGTGAGCCGCGGGTCACAGAATGGCGCATCCACGATGAGAACGGGACGCTTCAGCAACGTGCCGGTTTTTCTGACTATCGTCCAGTGAGCGGTATCCTCCGACCCCACAAGGTCGAGATTGAACGTCCGCTTGACCAGACACGCGTTGCTGTGAAAATCGCAAATGTTGAACTGAATGTCGAGATTAAGGATAGTAAGTTTGATATTGAACCTTTGCTGACTGAAGACATTGAGGTTATCCCTTTGTCAGAGTTAACAGAGCAATAGACAAGAATCGTGCAAGATATACGGGTTCGCGCCCATGCCAAAATCAATCTCTATCTGGATGTCGTCGGAAAACGCGAAGATGGCTATCACAACCTCGAAACGATCTTCCATTCAATCGACTTGCACGATGATATCATCATTCGCAAACAAGATACGAAGGGTATAACGGTTCGCTGTGAACATCCAGGTGTACCTTCTGATGCCTCGAATCTGGCGTACCGTGCGGCGGAATGCCTCAATGATGAAGTCGGTGGGATCGGTGGGGTCGCAATTGACATTTACAAGCGGATTCCGGTCGCAGCAGGTCTCGCAGGTGGGAGCGCGAACGCCGCCGCCGTTCTTCACGGTGTCAATCAACTCTTTGAACTCGGTTTCACACAGAACATGTTGATGCGTCTCGGCGGACGGCTGGGTGCAGACATTCCTTTTTGTTTGCAAGGTGGTGCCGCATTAGGGCTTGGCATCGGCGACCAGCTCACGTCCCTCCCCGCGCTTTCTAATGTGTCGCTCCTCCTTTTAAACCCAGGTATTGAAGTTTCGACGGCATCTGTGTTTAAGAAACTGAATTTTTCCTTGACAACGCCTGAAAAAACCTGTATAATTATAAAGACTCATGTAGAGAAGCGTAATGTCGTTGGCATCGGGGAAAACCTTTATAACCGTCTTGAGGTGCCGGTCTTTTCCGAGTATCCCGAAATTTTCACGCTAAAAAACGAGTTATCTACGCAGGCTGGCTGTTATGGCGCGTTGATGTCGGGGAGTGGTGCTACAGTGTTTGCTGTCATGCATGATGCAAATGCCGCACACCGGAGCGAATTACACTTCAAGAACCGAGTCAGTTTTTGCACATCTACGGTAACCAGACCTGTCGGTGTGTTCGTATATTAGTGACTTAAAGGGCGGTGGCCAAGCGGTAAGGCACAGGTCTTTGGAACCTGCATGCGTAGGTTCGAATCCTACCCGCCCTGTCTC
>JAJECD010000256.1 GCA_022822215.1 Candidatus Poribacteria bacterium
ATATACCAGTGCGGGCTATCTCGTTAGGTTTAACTTTGGTGATTATTGGACATCGAAATTTATCTATTACGTGACATTATCACATCTTTATAGGAATTGGCTGGAGCAGCAGATAATCATCTCGACAATCCAGAATGTTAATGGCGAAAAGTATTCAAATTTTCAACTCCCGATTCCTCTGCCCCAAGAACGAAAACAAATAGTCAACTTCCTTGACCAAAAAACCAAACAGATTGACGAACTGATAGCCGCAGAGCAGCGAAAAATCGACCTCCTCAAAGAATACCGTCAATCCCTCATCTCCGAAGCAGTGACCGGCAAGATAGATGTCCGAAACGAGGTATAGACGATGCGGACGTATACAGAAACAGATTTTGAAGACCACATCGAACAGCACCTGAATTCGTCGGACTACCGGTCATTACAACCTGCCGCTTATGATAGAAACCTCTGTCTCATTCCCAACGAGACGCTGCAATTTATTCAGGATACACAACCCCAAGTGTATCAGAGACTCGAACGCCAGTACGGCGCAGAGACACCCGTTAACCTCCTCAACCGTGTGAGTAGAGAGATTACGCGGCGTGGGGTGCTGGACGTGCTGCGGAAAGGGGTTAAGGATCGGGGATGTGATTTTAAACTGACCTACTTCCAACCCTCCAGTGGCATGAACCCCGACCATCAACGCCTCTACGCACAGAACCGATTCTCCCTCATTCGACAACTGCATTATTCACAACGGAACGAGAACTCGGTCGATATGGTCCTGTTCCTCAACGGTTTGCCACTGGTGACAATGGAACTCAAGAACAGTCTCACCGGTCAGGTTGTCGCCGATGCGGAGAAGCAGTACCGGACAAATCGGGATTCACGGGAGCCGTTGTTCCGATTCAAGCGGTGTCTGGTGCACTTCGCCGTGGGCAACGAGAAGGTTTCTATGACAACCCGATTGCAGGGTGGCGAGACGCGCTTTTTTCCGTTTAACAAGGACATCGAAAATCCTGTAAATCCCAATGGACACAAGACCGCTTATTTATGGGAGGATGTCCTACACCCCGATAACCTCATGGCGCTCATCGACAACTTTATCCATGAGCAGGAGACCACAGAAAAGGTTTATGACGACAAAATTAGTGCGGTGAGAGATGAGAAGTCCCGCGTCCTCGTTTTCCCGCGATACCATCAGCTGGATGTGATTCGTCAATTGAAAGCGGCTATCGTCGCCGAGGGTGTCGGGCATAACTACCTTATCCAACACACCACCGGGAGCGGAAAGTCGAACTCCATCGCGTGGTTGGCGCACCTGCTGACGCATCTGTATCGGTCGGCGGACGATACCCATCGCATCTTTGACTCCATCATTGTCGTGACAGATCGACGTGTGCTTGATAGGCAGCTTCGGGAGACAATCAAGCAGGTGGGACAGGTTGAGGGTGTGGTGCATGCCGCTGATAAGCACTCGGCGCAGCTCAGAGGTTTCCTTGAATCTGGGAAAGATATTATCATCTCGACGATCCAGAAGTTCAGTGTGATTGCTGAGGAGATTGGCAAACTCAAGAGCAAGACCTTTGCCGTGATTATTGACGAAGCGCACTCCTCACAGAGCGGCGAGTCGGCGAGAAGTCTCAGAACCTCGCTGTCAAAAGGGATTGAGGAAGGAGAAACGGAAGATGATGCCGACGAAGTATCGGATATAGACGCTCGGATTATTGAGGAGATGGAACAACGCAGAATGCAGGAGCATATCTCCTATTTCGGGTTCAGCGGCACGCCGAAGAACAAGACCTTAGAACTCTTTGGACGGAAGGACGCAGACGGAAAATTTGCCCCGTTCCACGTCTATTCGATGCGCCAGAGTATCAGTGAAGGCTTTACACTGGACGTGCTACAGAACTACACCACCTTTAATCGGTATTTTGAACTGGTCAAAAGCGTGTCAGAGGACAGAGAGTATGAGAAGGCGCGGACGCTCCGCACACTGACAAATTACGTTGACCTGCAGCCCCATAGTATTGAGAGGAAGACCCGGATTATGTTGGAACACTTTACCGAACACACGGCAAAAACAATCGAAGGGAAGGGGCGGGCAATGTTGGTCACGTCGTCCCGATTGCACTGCGTCAGATACAAGTTAGAATTCGATAAGCAGATGCGGGAGATGAAGCTACCCTATGACTGTCTCGTGGCGTTCAGCGATACCGTCCATGACACCGATAGTGGGCGGGACTATACTGAAAACGGGATGAACGGTTTACCTCCGAGTGCTTCGATTGCAGATGCTTTCAAGAATCCTGACTATCGGATTCTGATTGTGGCGAATAAGTTTCAGACGGGTTTCGATGAGCCGATGCTACAGACGATATATGTGGATAAGCGGTTAGATGGGCTGCAGTGTGTCCAGACTTTGAGTCGCTTGAACCGCGTCGCTAAGGGTAAGACGGATACGCTGGTCCTCGACTTTGTGAATGAACCCGATCAGATACAGGAGGCTTTTCAGGAATACTATCAGACGACGGCACTCGCGGAGGAGACCGACCCGAATCGGTTGTATGACTTACAGAGCCAATTGGACGGTTTTAATCTCTATGATGAGAGGGTCATCGATCAATTCTGTCGGACCTTTTACGAATCTGATCGACCGGATGAATCTCTACAGGGCATCCTTGATGGCATCGTCGAGAAATGGTTGGAACTTGAAGAAATGAATGAGCCAGAGGCGTTTCGTTCTACCTTGCAAAGTTATATTCGCCTCTATGGATACATTTCACAGTTGATTACCTTTACCGATGTGGCGTTGGAAAAGTTGTATATCTTCGGTCGTAGTTTAAACAAGAAACTCCCGAAACGAGATCACCCCGACCTGAACGACGTTCTCGCATCTGTGGATTTGGATTCGTTTCGTGTGCAGAGAACATACGACAGTCTACAACTCTCCCTTGAAGCGCAGGATAGCGAAGTTCCGGGGATTGGCAGCGATGTCGGGAGCGTTCGGGAGCCTGAGCAGGATTTTCTTTCTAATATCATTGACGCGCTAAACGAGGCATATCAGACAGATTTCACGATGGAAGATAAAGTTGATATTGATAATATTTACCAAAAGATTCGTCGGCACGAAGAACTCCGACAGGTAATCAACGGAGATAATACGGAGACCAACAAACGCTACAAGTTTGAGCAGGTGATTGATGATATTCTATTGGATTTCGTCAATAACAAGCTTGAACTCTACACGAAATTGTCGAAACCGGAGATCAATGCGGATCTCAAGCGTCAACTCTATCAAGCCTACCTTGACCAGCCGTGAGATGGAAACTGGAATCTTAACCCCCCTACCCCCCTTATCAAGGGGGTAAGACTTGAAACTGGAATCTTTCGTCCTTTCTACTTCCACCTCCCAATTGATAAAAGAAAATAAAAAATATTTGCATCCAATTTCTTTTTATGTTATACTTATAATAAATAAGTTATTATTAGTAGTCTTAACTTGATAGTATTAATTTATGCAAACGGAGGATGAAAATGAACGTAGAAAACTTGGGACTTTTGCAGCAAGACGCGCCGAGTGAGGAAGATATTAAAAATATGGCTCTTGAACTTGGGCCGCGTCTAAAGGAACTATTCGCAACGCGCAATAGAGAGGAGGGTCCCGGTCCAGTTATTAGACTTGTCCAACGGCACGCCGCTGAAAAGTTAGGACAACCTCCTGACACCGATTTTGATACGCTGGATTCGCATACGCGCGAAATTGTGCGAGAAGTGACCAGTGGGATATTACAGCTGCTGCTGCCCGCCTTTATATCCGATACACATCGTGAGTTTATCGTTCGTTGCCATGCACGTGGACTTTCTACATCTGAGGCAGTTTGGGAACTCGTCAAAGAAGATAAAACTATGGGATGTTTGGTCCAACCGGATGCAGTAGGGGTCAGCGGGTACAAGACTCTGATGGTGAGTCGACTCGCCTATCTCAAGCCTGGAACCGCCCGATGGCCCGAAAAGAAGTACGGCGCAGTCTGGCGTGAAGAACGCGAGCAGCATAAGAAGGAAGTTCGTGATCTACCGTTCACGTCCCAGAGTGAGCAGGTAGCGGTGTTAGCGAAACAGGCAGGTCGTATCAACGCTATGTTGGAGCATGATAAACTCTCCGCCACAGATTGTCACTTGCTAACAAATGCACTCACCAGAACATTAGACAGTTTGCACAAGGCAGCAGCGGTCGAACAGCACAAGGCAACCGATTTATCTGGCGCGCAGCTCGTTGCTGTCTTGGAACGCTTGACACTCGCGTTAGATACGCCCGAGCAACTCGCACGCAATGCCGATGCTGATGCGCTTGTCGGTGTCCTGGAACGTTTGGTGCTCGCACTCAAATCTCCAGACCGTACGGCAATCGCAGAGAGTAGTGAAGGCGTTTCAGCGGATAGTGATGCTGGACTCCCACCCATGGAGTAGACACGGTTTTCTAACCGCGCCAATCTTTTTGCTAAAAACTGAATGGTCTTGGGATTAGACAGGATTATTCGGTTTTTGGCTTTTTTGTTGATTTTATAGTGAATTCCAAAAATAAGTTTACATTGTAGAGGTCCCAAATTCCCCCTGATAAGGGCGGGGAATGCCATACGGGGAATGCCATTAAGGCATTCATACCGTTGATTCGCATTCATACCCGGTAAAGCCTTTATAGGCTTTATACCGTTGATTCTGATTTGTT
>JAJECD010000345.1 GCA_022822215.1 Candidatus Poribacteria bacterium
GCGGTGAAGGCGGAATGCTTGCGACCAACGATACAGCGATCTTTGAACGGGTGTGTCTACTCGGTCAGGTCAATCGTCCGGTTAGTGCCATAAGCGACGCAGAAAAAGACGAGTTGCGTTACCCGTATCTACCGCCGATGGGACTTGGTGTTAAATTCCGTGCACATCCCCTTGCTATCGGCATCGCTTCCGTCCAATTGAAAAAACTTGACGCACTCAACGCGAATCGCCGCGCCTATATTCAAGAAATCTCGGACGGATTGCAGGAGATTCCGGGGGTCTCGGCTGTTGAAACTTGTGAAGGCAGCGAATCAGCAGGATTCTATGGCTTCCCGATTCGATATCACAAAGCAGAAATGCGGGGACTCTCAGCCCCAGCCTTCGCCGACGCTCTCCGAAAAGAGGGGGTCTTGGCAAATAATAATCCTTACCCGCTCCTTGTTGGTGATGGTGTCCCGCTGTTTTCAGGCAGTCTGCCAACAAACAGCAATCCATACCCGCTTCTCCACACCTTGCCGCTCTTCACACATGGACTCGACATCTACCAGAACAACCGGGGTCCTCTCTGTCCGGTCGATACGGGTGGCGTGTTTGAAACTTATGCCGCCGGGGATCTGCCTGTCACCGAAAAAGCGTGTTCTCAACTGATATTTTTGCCGTTGTTGACAAAACCCGTGGCGGGTGCTGTATCGGGAATTCTGCATGCGATCCGCAAGGTCTCTTTACACAGTCACTTGATAAGTGCCGGAAGTTAAGGGTAGAAAATGCCCATAGAATTTTCAGCCCGTACCCGATCTAAGAATATTCAAACGCTGAAGACCGAACTGCTGGATGTCTTGGTTATTGGTGGGGGTATCGTTGGCGCGGGTGTCATTCGCGATCTTGCTCTCAACGGTGGCATCAAAGCCGGTTTAATTGAACAAGGGGATTTTGCAAGCGGAACGAGTAGTGCTACTTCCCAACTTATTCACGGCGGGTTCCGCTATATCCTTAAACGCGATATTGATCTCGTCAAGCAGTCTCGTAAAGAACGCGAGATTCTTTTGCGCATCGCGCCGAACCTTGTCAAACCGATTCCTTTAGCACTTCTCTGCTACAAAGGCGATCCGTATCCGTTGACAGGTATGCAGCTCGCGGCGCACTACTATAATTCGCTCTCTAAAACAGATACGTCAGAGAGATCAACAGCAATTCGGGACACTCAAAAGATTCAACAACGCCTCGGACCTATAGCCACGCGTACCCTAAAAGGCTGTGTTGTATTATGGGATAGCATTGTTGACGACGCGAGATTAACCCTCGTGACACTCAAAGATGCCCATCAACAGGGTGCGATTATCACAAATTATGTTCGGTTCCTCGATTTTGTCAACCAACCCGATCCTGCTGATCACGGCAACCGGACCTACAGGATAACGGCTGAAGATGTTATCACTGAACAACGTTTTGAAATCTCTGCCCGAAAAATTGTATCGGCGACAGGTCCTTGGAGCGACCATGTATGGCGTAAAGATCCGAGTTATGACGGGGTTTCGCGCCTCGTAACGCAGAACGCAAAGGGTGTCCACATTGTTTTACCCAGATGTGGAACAACACACAATTCAGGGACGTACGGTTTAGTAACTTTCACAAGGGCAGAAAAGCAACAAGGCGGTAAACCGCGCGTTATTTTTATTTTGCCCGGTGCACACAATACTTCCATCGTCGGTACGACTGAAACGACATCCGAAGAAGAACTATCTTCGGTGCGTCCGTCAGCCGACGAAGTGGCGTATCTACTTTCAGAAACGCAACGGATTTTTCCGAAAAAAACGCTCAATAACGATGCCATCATCGCTGCATACGCGGGAACGCGTCCGCTCATCGCTGCAAATCAACAACAACGAGGATTTCTAAAGACTGGATTCGTTTCAAGAGAACACCTCATCACAGAAAGTCCAAGCGGGGTAATGTATTTGTACGGCGGGAAACTCACGACACATCGACAAATGGCAGAGGAAACGGTAAATCGTCTTGCGCTGTCTTTGAACGTTTCGCGTCATTGTAAAACCGACACCTATCCATTGCCTAACGCGGTAGGAGAAGTGTCAAACACAGATCAGAACCAAGAGTCACACGGGAATCTTGATACGGAGCGGCTTATTAAACGCTACGGCGAAGGGTATTACGCGATTCAAGATTTCATCAGTGCCGATCCAACGCTTGCTGAACCGATTACACCGTCCCTGCCGTTCATAAAGGCAGAACTCCTTTACACCTGTTGGAGCGAGATGGCGGTCACATTGGAGGATATTCTTTGGCGACGCACCCGAATCGGTTGGACCCGAGGGCAAGGTCTTGATATCACGCCTGAAATCGGACAATTTTTAGGCGAGAAAAACAACTGGGATCAAGATAGAATCACAGCGGAGATAGAAACATATCGCGAGCGTATTCGCTGGTTAAATGCTAATCTGTAGAGTGACTATATATCCTTGTTTCCATGAAAATTAACCGAAAACCATCGTGAAACGAAGTGGAACGATGATAGAAAGCTAATAGTTAGAAAAATGGAAGTTTATCGTTGGGAAGACCGGAAATTTGGAAAGCTGGAACCTTTACGTTTTGGCGCAGAACGTGACTTCGAGGACCTGCTCGAAAAAGACGCAACGCTGGTCCTTGGTGAACCGCTTTGCGTTATCAGCAGACAACCCCCGCTGAGTACATCGAAACAGAAAATTGACTTGCTGGCACTGGATCGACAGGGCAATTGCGTAATTATTGAACTCAAACGCGGGAAACCTTCCCGAACAGCAATCACCCAGATTCTTGAATACGCCGCTGGCGTTTCTCAACTCGCTTACATAGAATTAGAGCAGCTCGCTTACCGATGGTGCCAACAACAGGGGAAAGAGTTCTCGTCCCTTACGGCACTTCACAGTGAATTCTTTGAATACGAACCGGGCGATATTCGACCCTCGGCATTCAATCAACAACAGCGATTAGTCCTCGTTTCAGAAGGGGTTGATACACGCGTTTTGGAAGTCGCGGAATACTTGCGCACCCTGGGGTTGGATCTCACTTATATCTCCTATTTTTCCTACCATGCCCCGGACGAAATTTTAGTCGCTACCGAAACCGTCTTAGGTGGAAAACTCGTCAAGGAAGAGGAACGGACCTATCGCACGACTGCGGAACAGTTCATGACCGTCACGTCGTTCATTGAGACGTTACAGGCAAACGAGGCACTCCTACAAATTGTCCATGAATTTTTAGCGTATGTTGATACATGCGGTGCAACACTCCGACCGCGTATCGCCAAGCTTCGCATGACGATCGGTGGACACTGGTGGCTTGATACTTATCCGTCAAAACGAGCGACGCATTTCCGTATTGATGTCCATGGTGATTTCACACCGCTCCAAATTGTCGAGTGCAGAGCGAACTTGCCTAACGTGACAGTCAAGAACTTCGGTATCTCCTTCAACATCGCGTCCAAATCCGAGCTCGACTATGCCATCGAGATTTTTGAACGCGCTCGCAACTCTATCCTATCTTCCTCATGAACTGGCTCCGTTTTGGTCATCCAGAATTTCTCCACTTTCTATGGGCAGTTCCACTGCTAACTCTGTTGCTACTCTTCGGATTACGACAGAAACGGAGGGCACTCCTGCGATTCTACAGCAATGTGGAGCCAACACACCTACGACGACATAACGTTCAAGCGGGATTGCTGTTGTTGAGCTATCTTTTGCTGACGCTGGCGATGGCGCGTCCACAATGGGGCGCGGCACCTGAACCGGTTGCGGAAAGGTTGGACGTTATGCTTGGACTGGATATTTCAACGAGTATGCTGGCAGAAGATGACACATCTGTGCGACGACTCACACAAGCTAAAGCGGTTATCTTCTCACTCTTGGAGGAATTTGAGGGTGATCGATTCGGTTTGCTTTACTTCGCCGAAGCGAGTTTCGTGGTATGTCCATTGACGAACGATACCGACACGCTCAGAGAATTCTTAGCAGCAATAACCGCCGACACACTGATCCATAGCGGTACCCGCATCGGCAATGCCATAGAAATAGCAACCGAACGACTTACTTCGGATCAGGACAGTCCGACAGCAATAGACCCGGATGACAGAGGGCAGAAGGTGCTGATTCTGTTCACAGATGGGGAGGATCATGGAGCAGCGGCGATCTCAGCGGCGAAAGAAGCGAATCGGGTAGGTGTCCACGTCTACTGCGTCGGTGTAGGTAACCCTGTCCAACCTGTCCCGATTCCACTTCCACAAGGGTCTGGTACAGAGGCTACGCCGTACAAGCGTGATGTCAACGGACAACTGGTGCTAACGGCATTAGACGAAACGCATTTGCAAGAAATCGCCAAAGCAGGGCGTGGCAGTTACTATCATGCACCCACTGGAATTACCGAGTTACGGACAGATTTAACGCGACTCGAAAGGCAGCAAGTCAGAACCCACGGAGAGGGCAAATACCGAGAACGGTTTCAATGGTTTGTAGTAGCGGCATTAATTCTGCTTATCTGCGAAAGATGGCTGTCAGGGATCAGCAATCAGCGGTCAGCGGTCAGTAGATTATTGTGGTGGTTGCGAACGTTTTCCTTTCCACAACGTTCTCTGACCGATAACCGAAAGCGGAGCGATCCAACAACCGACAACCATTAAGCTTTTTTGAGCGTTAATCCACCTGGACGGAAACGCATTAGGAGAATGAGGATAATCCCAAAAATAAGGTAGCGTGAGCCGCCAAATTGGTAAGGGATAATGAAACCGGGTCTCAGCACTTCTCCTAACGATCCGAGAATCGCTGCGCCTATCATCGCGCCCCTTATACTCCCCATACCGCCAAGGACGACCATACAAAGGATAAGAATAGATTCCCAGAATTCAAAGAAAGGGGCACTAATGTTAACCTGGAACTGTGCCACGAAGCCGCCGCCCAATCCGCCGATGGCTGCACTTACTGCAAACGCCAGTGCCTTATAGCGACTGACATCAATCCCCATACTTTCCGCTGCCTGTTCATCTTCGCGAATTGCGACCCATGCTCTCCCCACACGAGAATGTTGGAGTCGATAGGCGATAAAGACCACCAAAGTTAGCAGGATAAGAATATGGTAGTAATTGTGCCAATTCTGATTGAAAACCACTCCTAAAATAGCAGGCGGTGGAATATCACGAACCAATCCATTTGGACCCCCGATTAACCACTGCTCATTTTTTACGATACGGAAGAGCAATTCAGCGAATCCAAAGGTAACAATTGCGAAATAATCACCCGTGAGTCGCAAAGTGGGTGCCCCTCGCAACAATCCCCACAATGCGCCATTAAGCACAGCGAGGGGCAATGCAATCCAGTAACTCACGCCGAGGCGTGCCATCAATAAACCTGCCGTATAGCCACCAATCAGGTAAAAACCGACATAGCCGAGATCAAGAAGTCCAGTGAACCCGCAGACAATATTCAGTCCAATAGCGAGGAGCATATAGAGATACGCGCGGACAATAATCCGAAGCATGTAATCTCCACTTGGGAGACTGAGATAAATATCTTGATGGGACAGGAACAGAGCTATCGCATCAATACCATACATCAATAATGGCAAAAAACAGACAAATAAGGCAAAGATGATGTTTTTGGGTGTCAATCGATCTTTCATATCAAGCGCGGTGTCCTGTTGATCTGCCAAAGAGTCCGGATGGACGAATAACAATGACAGCGATCATAATAATATAGGCAATTGCCAAGCGGTATCCTGAGGAGATATATCCCGCTCCAAAAACTTCGGCTAATCCGATGATAATGCCGCCGAGCATTGCGCCTGTAATGTTTCCTATACCACCGAGAACGGCAGCGGCAAAAGCCGCGACCCCTTTATAGTATCCCATTGTTGGCGTAACCACTTCTCGCAAACCGACCATCACCCCCGCGACCGCCCCTAAGGCAGAACCGATAATAAAGGTTATCGCAATCACTCGGTTTGTCCGGATTCCCATCAGATTTGCGGCAACCGGATTTTGGGCACAAGCCCGCATGGCTTTGCCTATTTTGGTCAGATAAATCAATCTGTTGAGGGCTACCATTAAAACGAGTGCCAATAGGATAATAAACACATCCCGATAAGGTAAGGTTGCTCCACCGGGAAGTGAAACTGCATTCTGACTCAGGAAAATAGTTGGGAGAACTTCAGAGGGAAATTGACGGGGACGGGCGGACCAAATCATTCGGGCGAGGTTCTGTAGTGCCAGTGACATACCGATTGCTGTAATCAACGCTGATAAACGGGGAGCGTTCCGCAGGGGCCGGTATGCTACCAGATCCATCAGCATTCCTAACATACCACACAAGATCATACTCAGCGGCAACGCCACCCAAAAAGGTATACCGAAAACTGTTATGAGCATGAGTGCGATATAAGCACCAAACATGAAAATTTCGCCATGTGCGAAGTTAATCAGTTGGATAATACCGTAAACCATGGTATAACCGACCGCGATGAGTGCGTAGATACCACCGAGTACCAATCCGTTAATAATTTGCTCTAAAAATTGCGCCATAATCCTCTTCTTCTTTGGCGCTCTTTCAGACATCAGAGCGCGTCGTGGCAGTTGCAGGCGTTTCGTGCTTCACAAGCAATCGCTTGACAGCCGACCGCCGATTGCTGACAGTCATTTAAAATCAATCTAATTCAAGTAGTTGCTGATCAGCGGCAACAAATTGCCCATCTTTCACAATTTTCACGTAAGCTGGTTTATTAACCGTATCCCCATTTATATCAAAATAGGTTAAACCCGTAACACCTTTGTAGCCTTCTTCAGGCGTATCCAAAGATGCCAAATGGTCTCGGATCGCCTTTCGGTTATCAGCGACGGCTGCTTCTGCGTTATAGGTTTTTTCAAGGGCGTCCGCGATCATTCCAACGGCATCGTAGGTCAGCGCAGCCCATGTATCGGGTGCGACGCCGTGAAGGTCCTCAAAATTAATTGCCATCTGTAGGGCATCTTCGCCAGCTGCGCCAAAGGTAAAAGGCGTTGTTAGATAAGTGCCCTCGGCGGCTTCTCCTGCGATTGTGAGGAAGTCTGGGGAATCCACGCCATCCGCTCCAAAAAATTGTGATGTAATGCCAGCCTCACGCGCCTGTTTGGCAATCAAACCCGCTTCAGTATAAAGCCCTGAGATGAAAACAGCGTCTGGGTTTTTGGCTTTAATACTGGTGAGTTGTGCCTTAAAATCGGTATTATCTCGATCATATGCCTCCGATGCGACGAGGTCAAGCCCTATCTTTTCGGCTTCTTCAACGAAGGCGTTTCTTAAACCACGTCCGTAATCGTCATTATCAAAAAAAACAGCGACAGATTGAAGCCCTGTCAAGACCTTGTCAATATACTGTGCGATAAATTTCCCTTGGAAATCATCGCGATATAAGTTGCGGAATGTCCAGTCACTTCCCTCACAAACCGTCACATTTGTAGAGCCGGGTGATAGTTCAACAATACCGGCGCGTTGGTAAATCGGTTTACCTGCCAACGAGCAAGAGCTGTTAAAGTGCCCGACGACTGCAAGGATCTGTAGATTATTGGCGATGCGTTCTGCTACGAGGCTGGCTTCTGCATCTTTACCGGCATCATCTTCAAAAACCAGTGTAAACTTCATCCCATTGATACCGCCAGCATCGTTAATTTCCTTTGCTCGGAGTTCAGCACCGCGGCGGATCATCTCTCCAAAAGCAGCAGCATTGCCCGTAAATGGTGCGGCAACGGCGACTTTTAATTCCCGTGATGCTCTCTGTGTTTGGCTCGTGCTTTTGTCTTGGGGTTGACACCCGCAAATCGACACGAGTCCTACTATCAATAATCCGACAAGCCAATTTCGCATTTTAGGTTACTCCCTTCGTTGTTTAGCAATCCTGCGTGTTATATTAATACGAATTAAGCCGTTGTGGTCATTCGCTATTTTGCTGCAAGACCTGCCTAAAATCAAATTTAAATTGCAATCTATCTGCTTTACCGTCTGAATGAATTATCCGAATTTCAGGGACAACAATCCTAACGTCTGTCGTGTCACTCGGAAGTCGATCAAAAACTAAAAGACCACTTCGTCTCGCACCGGAGAACAATTTACCACTTTCAAAGATGCTATCCTCTACCACAATACGTCCCCATTCTAATGCCTCAGAGTCTACATAGGACTGGTGATACCCGTAATAGGAGGGATAAGTCAGGGGCACATAAGGATTCTGGTGCGATAGATCCACATCGTCGTAAAGTGAATTGAAGTAATCGTTGGAGAGATTTGCATATTGCGTATCCTTTCCATCAATTAGAATGGCTATGTCATCAACAAGGACACGACGGTGGTCGCGATTATGGACTGTAATGCCAAACACCGTGTAGATAGGTTCAACAGCACCATTCCGCCCAACGATAAGATAAGGGTTTAATTTCGGATCTTCGGTGAGTGCGAACAGTTCAACCTCATCAATGGGTTCAATTGTAACGGCAACACCTTTCTTTTCAACGGTCGCCGCCGCCGTTTCTGGATTAATTTGGGCGTTAAAACGTCCCTCAACGGGTTCCATGTAGACTTCAACCGAAGGGTATGGTGTCGCAGCACACCCAGCCAAAAACACACCTGTTAGCAGCAGCAAACCGATACCGCTTATAATCTGATATTGGAAATAGATGCGATCTCTCTTAGAAGCCATGTGTCCCCCTCCTAATGGTAACTATATTTTACACAGCATGAATTTTATTGTCAAGGGATTTAGTGTCAAAACAATTTAATGGTGCTAATTCACAAGTTTTTGGAGCCTAAAACTCCCATTTCAGCAGCGTGACGCGTTTATGCCATACAAGCATGCCCATTGTAGTGCCAATTGCTGCACCAGCGACTACATCTGATGTATAATGGCGTCCTAAATAGACCCGCGAGAAACCAACGAGTCCTGCCCCAAGGTAGAGCGGAATTCGCCATTTCGGATACTGATACCCCAAAATGGTCGCAACACTAAAGATAATAGAAGCGTGTCCTGATGGCATCGCCGGATTCCCTAAAGTTTCATCAAGTGGTCGTTTCCTGCCTATCAACCTTTTCATGCCATACGTTATGACCCCAGCTCCCATATACGCCGAAGCCAACAACTCTCCGGTTTCTCGATGGGATTCATTTCCGTACGTCATAAGGAGAATTGAGGCACCCATCACACCGCGATAATCTCCCAGATCCGAGACCCCTCCCATGATCGTCCACATCGGCTCTTGGTGTGGTGGTGCATCATACATACGGTCAAAGAGGGTTTGATCCCAGCGCGATAAGAGGTTCTCGGCATTCACTTCTAATCCTGCTGCAAAGAAGCAAAAAACCGACAGACATATAACAGACGCTTTAAAACATTTGACAGTTGTTAACCTTTGTGGTGTAATTAAAATGCCTAACTTCAAAAACATGGCACCTCGCTTTAAAATAGTAAAACGGGAGCTAAAAAGATGCAAATACGCCATACTGTGGTCGAGTACGATCTGGAAGAAGCAGCAGCCATGCTCGACATCTCACCGGCAGACCTCAAAAAAGCAGTTGAAGCCGGACACTTGCAGTGTTACTACCGACGCGGTCAAGATGATTACCGTTTCCACGAAGCGAGCCTCCGCGTCAACAAAGACTTACTCTCCCAGAAAGATTACCTCGCTGAGGTATTGAATACCGATTCTGTCTCGTGATAGCAGCCACACTCTAAAGGGTGGGTTTCGGTTTCATAGCGACTTTTGATCAATTGCGTTCGGCACGGTTAGGAATGCACGTCGCATGAACCGGGGCGAGTACGCCGCAAAACCGTGCCTACTGCGTTTGGGGTTTCGCGTTACTGTGAGGCTTTAAGTCGTCCCCAAGTCGTTGCCAATTTGCCTTGCGCTTCAACAGCGAGGAATGCGTCAACGCTATCGTTCATGATAATATTGACTTCTTCTTCGGTCAGCCCACGTTTCCAGATGTTAAGGTCATCCATGAGTCCATTAAACGGACGGGCATCGTCAATATTAAGACCGACGCGAGCACCCTGCCCCCAATCCGGGGCAATTGGCGTGCCGACGCGAGCCTTCTCTTCTCCAACATTGCTTCCGTTGATGTAAAGGACAGCTAACCCTTCTGCTCGACTGAATGTACCAGCGTAATGTATCCATTCATTCGCTTTGTTTTTGCCAGCACGGATGTCAAAGATCGTCGCGCCACCAGCACTCCGATTGAGCCAACGATAGTTTCCGTCACCGCGTGCCTCAGGATGCACGAGCCATGTGTTATCAGCAGCACGAGCGTTGAAAACCGCCATGTCCGAGATCGCTTCAACGTTAATCCAAGCGACAATACTCATTCCTTCGGTCGGGATATCATCAGGTTTGATATTGGGACCGTCCAGATCAAGAAAACTACCCGCTGCGAAATGGGCGGCTTTGCCAAACTTCCCATCGTTAGATTGTGTGATCTTCCCTTGAATCGCGCCATCATAGCCGCGACCGGACTTTTCAACGACAGTGTCGCCATCAAAATCCTCATAATCGAAATAGAGGACTAAATCCGGATCGAGGATCTGAGCAGATGCGTCCTGAATTTCAAACCCAAGGAACCCTACCATCTGTAGAGAGAAGGCACCTATTAGAAATAAGCACGCCAGATAAGATCGCAGTGTGTTATTTGATGTTAGGAATCTTAAATTCTGTTTCATTTTCAAAATCTCCTTTATAGTGGTTATCCATTTATCTCATACAGGAACGAGATGTTGTGTTAAGTTTATCACTTTCTCAATCGCATTTGCAAACCGAAATAGAAAAAAATCTTGATTTTTAACCCTGCTTTACGGTAAACTGATTTAGGAGATAGAGAGCAAACATAACGAATTTCGGATGTCAAAAGGAAGCATAAGGTTGCAAAGTGTAGGAATCATCCCCGCTCGCTATGCCTCAAGCCGTTTTGAGGGAAAGCCGTTAGCAAACCTGCTTGGGAAGCCGATGGTGCAACACGTTTACGAAAGCGCGTGCCGCGCGAAAATGCTAAACGAAGTTATTGTCGCCACAGACGACCAGCGGATTTACGATGCGGTAACCCAATTCGGTGGGAACGTCCAAATGACGGGTCCGTGTGCGACTGGCACTGAGCGAGTCGCAGTTATTGCAGAAGAATTAAAATGTGATATTGTCGCCAATATTCAAGGTGATGAGCCGCTGCTTGAACCTGCGCAGATAGACCTGATGCTACAACCTTTCATTGACAGACCAGAGGTGCAAGTCTGTACGTTGAAACAGCGGGTTAAGACTGCTACAGATTACCGAGATGTTAACGTCGTTAAAGTCGTTACGAACCTTCAAAGGGATGCATTATATTTCTCACGTGCGTCTATACCGGGAAGAATCGGTGCGGACGAACTTCAGCAATTTCCTGTATATCGACACGTCGGTTTGTACGCTTACCGTCGGGAACAACTCCTTGCTTTCACAAAGTGGAAGTCCACGCCTTATGAACTCGCAGAAGGTTTAGAACAACTCCGTTTTTTGGAACACGGTGTCCCTATCCATGTTGTCGAAACCGACACACCACTTATTGGGGTTGATGTTCCGGCTGACTTAGAGCGGGTAAAACGAATTTTAGAAACCAATTGACACCGGAGCGTAAATGCAGAAACTACAGGATTTCTTGTAGCACAAGGAGGGCATTATAAAGTAAAAATGACAAAATATATTTTTGTGACTGGCGGGGTTATCTCAGGTATCGGCAAAGGCATTACGACTGCATCCTTGGGCAGACTGCTCATTAATCGCGGTTTCAAGGTGATTGTCGTCAAGATTGATCCATATCTGAACGTAGATGCCGGAGTCATGAACCCGTTTCAACACGGCGAGGTCTTCGTCACACATGACGGCGCGGAAACAGATCTTGACATCGGGAACTATGAACGATTTCTCGGCATTGACCTTAACCAGTACTCTAACTTCACGACTGGCTCCGTTTATAGTGAAGTGATCGCGAAAGAACGACGCGGGGACTACCTCGGTCAGACGGTACAACTGATTCCGCACATTACCGACGAAATCAAACGCCGTATCTACCAGATTGGCAAAGATAACGAAGCCGAGATTGTGATTACCGAGATAGGTGGCACCATCGGAGATTTTGAGATGCCTCCTTTCGTCGAAGCGATTCGGCAGATGGCGGTCGAAGTCGGGCGTGAGAATACAATGTTCCTCCACGTATCCCTCATTTACACGTTACCTAACGGTGAAAGCAAGAGCAAACCGACCCAACACAGCATTCGCAAGCTTCAAGAATTGGGCGTTCAACCCGATCTGTTGCTGTGTCGGACCAGCCAGCCGCTGGAGGAGGCGTTTCGCCGGAAAATCGCGCTCCTCTGCGGGATCAGTGAAGAATACATTTTTGAAGGCCTCGACACGAAATGCGTTGATGAAATCCCACTTAATTTTGAACGGCAAGGGATGGGCCATCTCGTTTTGAAGCGGCTTGGCCTCGACACACGTCCACCGATGGACGCTGAATGGGTTGCGATGGTTGAAAAACTGAAAAACCCGAAACACGCCACCCGCATCGCCGTTGTCGGAAAATATACCACTGGGAGCGATGCTTACATCAGCGTACAAGAAGCCCTCAAGCACGGTGGGATTGCCAACGAGACCGCTGTTGATATAGAATGGATGGATTCCGAAGAACTCACAGAACAGCCGGACCTCGACAGCGTTTTTGCGGACGTTGATGGTATTTTGGTCCCGGGCGGATTCGGCTATCGCGGCATCGAAGGGATGCTCGTTGCAGCACAATACGCCCGTGAAAATCGGATTCCATATTTCGGGTTATGCCTCGGTATGCAGTGCCTCGTGATTGAGTTTGCTCGACACGCCGCTAACCTAAAAGGCGCGAACAGCACAGAGGTAGATTCAGAAACACCGTATCCTGTTATAGATTTGATGCTTGAGCAGCGCGCTATTGCTGACATGGGGGCGACAATGCGACTCGGTATCTATCCGTGTGTACTGAAAGAGAACACCAAAAGTTACGCCGCTTATCAGCAACCAATTATTGTAGAACGCCACCGACATCGCTATGAGCTGAATAACGCGTATCGCTCGGAATTAGAAGCAGCAGGACTCTGTTTTAGTGGTCTGTCACCGGACGAGAGCCTCGTCGAAATCGCCGAGGTGATGGATCATCCGTGGATGGTGGGTTCACAATTCCATCCCGAATTTCAATCAAAACCGCTTGCACCGCACCCGCTTTTCCGCGAATTTATCGCAGCGGTGCTCCGCCACCAAGAACAATCGAAAGAATGCGAATTTTCTTGAAAAAGCAAAAATTTATCATACGGAGAGCATTCATGAATCATACTATTACAGTCCGTTCTGGTGCGTGGTATGGAGACAATGCGTTAGCACTGAATTTCCCAACCAATTGGGAAGTAGAAATGTTAGGACCTAAGGATGCCCCTGCACTCTCTGACGCACAAATCGAACGCGCATTTGCTGAACCGATCGGGACACCTCGTATTTCAGAACTCGCGAAAGGCAAAAAAAGTGCCGCGATTGTTGTGGATGATCTGAGTCGTCCGACACCTGCAGCAAGAGTTATCCCATTTCTCTTGCGCGAGTTAGCTGCAGCGGGTGTTCCAAAGTCCGAAATCCGTTTTGTTGTTGGCCCCGGTTCCCATCGTCCGCTGACCGATGCGGAGATCCCTATAAAGATTGGGGCAGATGTGGCTGCGACATACGAGGTAACAAACCATAACTTCCTGGCGGGTGATCTCCGGGCATTAGGTAGCCTTGATAACGGCATGCCTATCTATATTAATCGCATCGTTGCAGACGCGGATTTCAAAATCTGTGTTGGAGGTATCTATCCGCACAGTTCCGTCGGTTTTACCGGAGGCGCGAAGTTGATTGTACCGGGTGTTGCAGGATTTGCGACCATATTCTATTTCCATACTTTCTCATCAAGCCGGGGTCCCGCCATAATTGAGGGAGAGGTAGAACTTGACCGACGCGACTGTGCTGAGCGGGCAGCACAAATTCTGGGGCTTGATGCTATCGTAAACGTTACCCTGAATAGTTATCGTGAGATTTCTGGGGTGTTCGTAGGCGACTTTGTGAAGGCACACCGCGCAGGGGCGCGTTTCGCCTTGGATACTTATAGCACACCGATATCTGAAATTAACGAAAGCGAAACCGATTTGGTTATCGTCAACTGCTATCCGCTTGATTCTGATGCGATCCAACTGGATAAGGCATTGGCGGCTTTTAGTTATTTCGAGAACGCCTACACATTAGCCCTGTACCCAGCGAGTGACGGGAGCTGTTACCACGGATTGTACGATAGACTGGATTATCCGCGCTACCTCCAGCAGCGGGCGCAACAGATTCCGTCCGAACTTCCAGCCCCGGAAATCGGAAGACGCAACCAACTACACGTCTGGTCTGAGCACTTCGGAGCAGATGAGTTCTACAAGGAATACCCGGCGGCTCGTCTTTTTCGTAACCTTGAACAAGTAATTCAGCTCTTCGCAGAGAAACTTCCGGCACGGGCACGCGTCGGTGTCTTGCCAGCAGCCGGAATTCAGGTATTAGTCCCAGACACCGATCCGTAAATGGAGAAACTTTATGAAAAATACAGCTACAGTCCACTCCCGTGCATGGTACGGGGATGAAGAATTGACGCTGAATTTCCCATCCGGTTGGGAGGTCGAAACCTTAGGTCCTAAGGATGCACCTGTGCTTTCGGATGCACAAATCGAACGTGCATTTGCTGAGCCAATCGGCACATCCCGCATCTCAGAACTCGCGAAAGGCAAGAAAAGTGCTACGATTATTGTAGATGATTTGAGTCGTCCGACCCCTGCTGCGACAGTGATTCCTTTCCTTTTGCGCGAATTAGCGTCAGCCGGTGTCCCGAAATCCGAGATCCGATTTGTTGTCGGTGGCGGTTCTCATCGTCCCCTCACTGATGAAGAGGTTGCGAAAAAGATTGGGGCAGACGTTGCCGCTGCGCATGAAGCGACCAGCCACGATTTTATGAGCGGTGATCTCCGCGCATTAGGCAGCCTTGATAACGGCATGCCGATCTATCTCAACCGAGTTGTTGCAGATGCGGATTTCAAGATTTGTTTGGGGGGTATCTATCCGCACGGTTCTGTCGGTTTCGGTGGTGGTGCGAAATTGATCGTCCCCGGAATCGCCGGTTTCACGACGATGTTCTATTTCCACTCTTTCTCACCGAGCCGTGGACACGCTGTTATAGAAAGAAAAGGCAGCGAACCGGACCACCGTGATTTTTCCGAAGCCGTGGCAGGTGTCTTGGGTCTTGATGTGATCGTCAACACTGTGCTCAACAGTCGTCGTGAAATCTGTGGGCTGTTTGTAGGCGATTTTGTACAGGCACATCGGCAAGGCGCGCACTTCGCTTTGGAGACTTACAGTACAGAGATACCAGAAGCGAGTCGAAAAGAGACAGATCTCGTTGTGCTAAACTGCTATCCGCTTGACAGTGACCCGATCCAGACGGGCAAAGCACTCTGGGCAACACGCCATTTCGAGAAGGCGTATCAGATGGCACTGAACCCGGCAAGTGACGGCATCTGCTACCACGGACTGTTCGACCAAATCGATTATGCCCGTTTCGTACAAGAGAAAGCGGAGCGGACAGCATCTGAACTCCCTGCACCGCAACTTGGGAATCAAGACCAATTGCACGTCTGGTCAGAACACTTTTTAGTAGACGATTTTTACAAGAAGCACCCGGGGGCTCTCCTCTTTCGAGATCTTGAACAACTCATTGCGTTATTTGCCGAGCAGCTGCCATCAAATGCTAAAGTTGCCGTCCTACCATCGGCGGGGATCCAAGTGTTAGCACAAGGGAAATAGCAAATGAACGATCTTTCTAAAGCAAGTGCCAAGCCTCCGCAAGTCCCACACAACACGGTTTCGGTTCTACAGCGTATCAATGCCCGCCTGGGTAAGATTGAAACCGGCTTGCTGTGTCTGATTATCGCAATAATGTTGGGACTTGCGATACTGAAAATTGTCTTGCGCTACGGGTTTCAAATGAGTCTGGCGTGGAGCGATACAATGCTCCAGCATTTGACGCTCTGGCTGTGTTTCCTCGGGGCTGCGCTTGCCACGTGCGAGAGACGGCACATTAGCATTGATGTGCTGAGCCGAATTCTTCCCGAAAAAATCACGAACTGGAGTAATCTAATTGTTGACTGCCTCGCGCTGATTGTTGTCGGCATCTTAGCCTATTACGGCTTCGATTTCGTTATAGACGAACAATTAAGCGAGGCTGTGCTCATAGGTAATATCCCACTGTGGTGGGCAAAGAGCATTATTCCGGTCGGATTTGTCCTCATCGGACTTCACTTCGCCCTTCAGATTGGCATCCGTTTCGCAAATAGGGGAGCGGTTTCCGACGTTAGCAAAGGAGGCTCGGTGTAATGGGACTCATCATTGGTATTGGATTAGCAGGATTCGCGCTTTTTGGTGGTGCCCTCTTTGTCCTATTAGGCGGTGCCTCGATTATCGGATACCTCACGGCAGGCGAACCGATTTCAACGATCTTAATCGATTTCAACCGGCTCACAAGAAATTCGACGATCCTCATTATCCCGCTCTTCACTTTCGCGGGATATGTAATCGCTGAAGGAAATGCCCCACAGCGGTTAGTAGCGTTCGCGCGCGCCAGTGTTGGTTGGTTGCCGGGTGGGATTGCGGTGGTTGTCCTCGGCACCTGTGCTTTTTTTACAACTTTTACAGGCGCGTCTGGCGTAACAATTATCGCCCTCGGTGGATTGCTATATCCAATCCTACGTCAAACTTATAGCGACAGATTCTCGCTCGGTTTGGTGACGGCTTCTGGGAGTATCGGTCTTCTATTTCCGCCGTGTGTTCCGTTGATTCTCTACGCGATAATTGCTCAGGTCCCCATTGAAAGAATGTTCTTTGCGGGTATTATTCCGGGACTGCTTATCCTTGGTATTTTGAGTTTCTATTGCTGCGGATGGAGTCTGACCAAACGGATTGAGACAACGCCGTTCGATATTCGCGTTTTTATCCGAACGCTTTGGGATGTGAAATGGGAATTACTGCTCCCACTTGTTGTGTTAAGTGGTATCATCTCCGGCTTCGTTACATTGGATGAAGCCGCCGCGCTGACGGCTATCTACGCCTGTATCGTGGAATTTGGTATCCACCGCTCCATTTCAGTGAAAGTCTTACCGCGTATTGTCAAAGAGAGCACGCTGCTTGTCGGGGCAATCCTCATCATTCTGGGTATCGCTTTAGGTTTAACGAACTACCTCATCACGCTTGATGTGCCGACAACTGTCCTTGATTGGATCCAAGCGACGACTGAAAACAAGGTTGTCACGCTCATCGGCCTCAATATTTTTCTGCTCATCGTCGGGTGTCTGATGGACATTTTTTCAGCGGTCATTATCGTTGTGCCGTTGTTGCTGCCAATCGCCGAAGAGTTCGGAATCGACAAAGCACACCTCGGTATTATTGTTTTGACGAATCTTGAGATCGGTTATTTGACGCCGCCGGTTGGGATGAATCTATTTATCTCGAGCATGAAGTTTGATCGGTCAGTTATTGTGCTCTACCGTTCGGTCCTCCTGTTTATTGTCCTGTTACTGATAGCGTTAATATTAGTGACCTATATTCCAGATTTGAGCCTTTGGCTACCCCGTGCCTTAGGGAGAACAACGGAACCGCTTTTTTAATTGGGTTTCAGCAGTCAGTAGTGCGTATAGCAGTTGCAAACGTTTTGTCTTATAGTAGATTCTGTAATTATTTATACACTTAGCATCGGTGCGGTTAGGAAACCGCACCTACCGGGGGATGAAAGTGTATATTTATTTTTGGAATTTACTATAAAATAAAAAAGTCTGGCGAAAGGCATCGCCAGACTCAAAAAATAAGGTTTTATAAATACAGCGCGTCCAACTGCGTTGTTAGCGAGTTTTCTTCAAATCTCCCCACGTAACAGCCAATTTTCCCGCCGCTTCAACATCCAAGCTGGTATCCATCATCTCCTGAATTTCACCTTCATCAAGGGCACGTTGCCAGAAAGAGATTTCATCAATGACCCCCTCTGCGCCGTTCAGGAAGGGAATATAGGGAACCGTTTCCCATCCGAATCTCGGTTTCTCGTGGAGTTGTGGGAAACCGCCGGTAATTTTCTTACCACTGGTGGCTGCCTCTGCACCGTCAATATAGATGAAGGGATTTCCGCCACCAAAGTCCCATGTTGCTGCGACATGAAACCATTCGCCTTTCTTTATGACCCCTGCTGGATCGAATTCTACATCTTGCCAATCGGCATCGTCAGCGGCTTCAAAATAGAATCCAAAATCTTCGGGGTTGATGTCAGCGTGGTTAGCTCCTTTGGAAACGAAAAAGTAAATGGGTCCGAAACTGGCATCAAAAATCCGGTAATCGTCGCCATCCTTGCCATTCCAATCGGGTTTGAACCAGAAGAGTAGGCTTCCTTCCTCAGCGATCTGATCGGGGACTTCCATGTAGGTTTCCGCGCCTTTGAGAGAAATTCCAGTGGCAAATTTACCGTCAGCAACCCATTTGGCGTTACCGTGAAATGTGCCGTCATTTCCGTTTCCTGTTCCATCAACGGCTTTGTTTCCACTCCCCTCACCAATCCATGAAAGCAGATCGGCATCGTTAGGGATTCCTGCAAAGGTAGTCGCTACAGCAAATATACTTATAAGCAAGACAAAATACACGTGTCTCACGGTCTTTGAACCTCCCATTGTTTAAGAATTTTGATGAGAGGATTGTAGCAAAATTTACAAATTAAGTCAATTACTTTTTTTTGCGTTTGCCGTTTTCGGAGCCGGAGCCGTGGACACCTGCGGCGAACCTTCTTTTGTTAGCCCTTTAGTGATTACTGAATACGCGGGTTTCTTGATTGGAGGCTGTGCCTGATGTAATTTCGGACGCTGTCGAAACTGTGGAATCGGGTTCGGCGGTTCATAGGTATCATGTATTGGCCGTTGCCCGACGGAATAATCAACAGCACTCCGTCCGACTTCAACATGTTGTTCTTTCATAGAATCATATCTCCCATTTGCTGGTTCAACTGATTCTGAATTTTCTGGCGGTGTTTGCGTGTCAAAAGGAAATCGTCCTTCAACATTTGCGAACCGACCAAATACCATTCACGGTACTGCTCAAACGTAGCCTTAAATGGTTCCAGTGGAAAGTCTGGGTTGACTTCCATTTCATAGATGAACCGTTCCAAATTGAGCCGCAAACTTTTAAAGTATTGTGCGTTGTGGCTTAAATCCGCCATACGGTCTGAAATTTTAAGGATGACATGCAGCAGTGCTAATAATGCGGCACAGCTTGCTATAGTCAACCATATTGTTTTTCCTGCCGGGGACCCCCAAGTCATCCACCCTACCATAACCGAGGCGATGGTAGTGATCGTCACGACAGTTTTGACCGCCCCATCCACCGGTCTCCATTTCTGGAGGACTGAACTCATGAGGCTTTCAGCGTAAGCGACACGGTAGAAGGTTTCAAGGGCAGTCTGCCATAGGAGGTCTTTCTGATATTCTTCAACACTACGATCCATAAAAGGAGCTCCTTGCACGCAAAAAAAGACAGAAAGGCGTGCACTTTCCATTAGACTGTTGTTAGGTCCGGTACCTGTGTATTTAGGTTTAACGAAAGAATTTGATCTCGGGTACAAGTTTTTCTGGCGGAGAGAGGTTGCAATTTTGCCTACAGTCCCAGGTATAGACTGCGCTTTTTTCATCACAGACGATGGTGCTTTAGCAACTCCCAATTCGGGGTAAAACCGATGCCCGGTCGAGATGGAACGGTAACATATCCGTCGTCCTCCAAAACCATCACCGGCAGAAACATTTCCCCCCGTAACGGATCAACAGCGGGTGGGTAATACTCTAACATCAGACCGTTGTTTCGGCTCGCAGCAACGTGGATTTGTAATTCTTGTGCGCCGTGTGGCGCGATTAACTTTTCGGCTGCAGCCGCTTCTTCGACGACCTGCATCGCTGGCTCATAGCCCGGTAGGATGGCGACATCCAGATTGAAGACATCTGCACCTTGATAGTCGATAAGCGTTTGGAAATAGTGGAGTCCGTATCCGTTTTCCCCTGTAGCGATTCGGACACCGTAATCTTGTGCGATTGCATGCAGCACTTTATGTCCTCTGTAATCGTGGCTATGAATCGGTTCTTCAAACCAAAAGATGTCGTTTGCCTGAAGTGCAGGCAGGATTGCTTGTGCCGCTTCAATCGAAAAGGCGCAATTGGCATCCACCATCACAGTAACATCAGCACCGACTGCTTCCCGAACCGCCGCTATGCGTTTGGTGTCTGTTTCAAGCCCGGCATCTGGGTCACCGATTTTCATTTTAACGGCGGTAGTGTTGAATTCGTCTGTATTTCGGAGCATCTCTTCTCGGAGTTCATCAAACCCTTTCCCTCTGCCGTAGTAGCCACCGGCGATATAGGTGCGGATGCGTTGCTGCGTACCACCCAGTAAGGCGTGAACGGATTTTTCTTCGATCTTCCCGCGGATATCCCAACAGGCTTGGTTTATTGCTGCGATAACCTGTGTGTGATAGCCACCGGGACCGTAGATTTTGTAGTTTTCAGCTAACCGTGAAACGGCGGCGGTATCTGTTACATCACGTTCTATTAAGGCGGGACGGAACAGGTCTACGAATTTTGGGAATACGGAGAGGGGACGGGTTGCGGCGGTACCTCCGTTGAAGCCGTATCCGACTACTTCTTCCGTTCGGCTTTTTGCTGTCACTTTTACGAGATGGAGTCTGCCCTTATCGTAGACGTGCATACCGTTCCAGATAGGCGGTTTGTCCCATTCATAAAGTTGGCTTTCAATGTCGGTAATTTTGAAGGTAGGTGTAGGCATTGCTTTCTACTATCCGTCCATTTCGTGTGGGGGTTTTGCTGCGAAAATTGTCAAACGTAATTCCTCGTCAAATACCTCATACACAGGTGTTTTCCCACTGAGTGTTTCGCTCTCATTCAAAATGATACCGACACCTTCCCCTCGGCGTTCTAAAAAGTGTCGGCGGACGACTTGCCTTCCCAGATCATCGTCAAGCGTAATCTCTGAAAGTAATCGAGCAAGGAGTTCATTACGGGTGGCTTGGCTGTAGCGCAGATTCTCTACCGTTAGTGTATTTGCCAATGCTCCCGGTGAATAAAGTTCCAGCCGGTCATCGAACATAAACAACCGTATTTTTGAGGCAGTTCTTGAATAATCTCTATGCACAACGGCATTGACTATCGCCTCAAATACGGCGCGCATGCTGTATTCTGGATAGTCTATCCTGCCCATGTCTTTCCGCGCTGCGACTGCGTTATATCTTTTAACAAACCGCATAGCGTCTATAATCTGTTGGTCAAGTGGTCCCTTAAAGTCCTGCGCATCAAGTTGGTGGTTTGCATCCTTTTCCTTACTGAGATAAAAAACGGCTTGAATGAAACTATTATAGAGATACTCATGGGGTGTCTCATGACACATCAGGACACCGGCTACAGAAGCACGGTTCTGACCATCTTCCTTGACGAGTAAACGCCTTTTTAGTAACAGGTCTTCTATTTCATCCGCTGTGGCACCTTCTGTGATAAATCGCTGATAAAGGTCTTTACTTAATGTGTCCTTATCTGTATTCGGGACGAACTGTTCATCAAAAGCGATAATACGTGCTTGCGAGCGCGTTTGAAACAGCCGCGCTAACTGCTCGGTGGGCATCTCTCTTTTGCTACTTCCTTGGCGGATGAAGTAACCATTAGCGGTTTTGTGAACAAACAGACTTCTCGGTACTTCTATTTTTAACAGGTTTTTATCGTCAATCCGCAGTTTTTCTGTAAAAATGAGAAGGATCGGATCAATGCTGTCCTGGCATATTTCAACGACTGTTTTTTCCGCCTTATCCAATGCCTGCCGGTCTAACCCAACGATTTCACGATTGTCGTCAACGCCGATAAGTATTACACCACCCCTGGCATTGGCAAAAGCGGCGATCTCGTCAGCAAGGTTGCTTCTACGCGGCATTTCTCTTTTGAATTCTATGGTTGCGTCTTCGCCCAGAGATATTTTTTCAATGAGTTCGGTTAAACTGTCATACATGTCTCTTCTCCGGTTGTCTTGCTGACAGTATACCATTGTTGCTATAGAACTTCAAGAAACTTTATGCTTCTCTGATTCGCAGGTGCGGTTTGCAGAACCCTGAAAAACTGCGCGAATTTCAGAGTATTCAGAGTAAAATAGGAAAAACGGGTATGAGAAAAATACGAGAGATACCAGGTGAACCGTGCGTTTTGGACGTTTCTGAATAAAACGCTACTCTGAAATTCGCAAAACTGCATGTTGATGTATCCAAGAGATACTGATTCATTATTTATTACTTTCATCCGAATCAAAGGGCGAATCAAACTTTATAGGTATTTCCCCCTCTTTTATTGACCGATTCAGTGCTTCAATGTCTTCATCGGTGAGATGTGGTGGTCTTTCCATTGCCTTGATCAGACGTTGTGCAGCAGAATTTTTTCTTGGTGCAGGTCCCTGTTTCGGCTCTGATTCCGATTCTGCCCAGCTGCGGAACAATTGTAAAGTTTCAGGTGCTACTTTGATTGAAACGGCTTGATGTGCCGCGAGCAGAACCTGTCCGATTTTTTTCTTTCCGGTTTCACTGCTTCTACAGGCTTGCTCTATGTTGGGCACTGTAAGCATAGGCATTTTCAGTGTCGCACGAAATTTTATTTTTTCAAGCCATTGTACCGATAGAAGATCTGCTAAACCTGTCAAGAAGGGATATAGCCATATTAAACTATCAATTAGGTAAGGTGTAATGAGGGCATGTGCATGAAAAAGATTTTCTGGACTGGTTTTGCTGCTATAGACAATCTTTAATGCTGCTGTGAGCTTTTCCTCAGGTTTAGTCTTTTGTGTTTTCATCACTATGAGCGCATTATTTTCATCTCCAGATAACATTGCGTCAATCAGCTTAAGGGCAGTTGTCATATTTTTTTTTATAGATAGTTCTGATGAATTAGCGCGCCATATAGTTAAAATTTCATGTGTATCTACTGGGCCTGTTGGGAGTTGAACAAGGAGAGACGCTACCAATATAGTGGTGATGTTCTCAACAGAGGTGAAGTCGGATAGATCGGAGTCAGATATAGAATAAGATCCTTTTTCTGCAGCACCTCTACCGCTTTGCTGATGCTTTTTTGATGTCCTATACACCAGTGCTAACTGATAGATACGTTGTGGTAGATTATCAAAAGTCTTGTTTCTAAATTCATATTGTGCTTCCAGAAAAGAAAGGAAGAAATTCAATATTGGATATTCTTCTCGGTCTGTGGTTTGCAGGGCGTGTTGGAAAACTGTCGTCTCATGCCCAAATCTGTATTCAATTTGCGACAAGTGGAGCCAAGCGTATCCGATCGGAGAATCAGGTAAGTCTAAAACTTTTTCGTTAGTCTCTGGATCACTACAGAAGCCTACAGAGGGTTCAAAAAGTTCTGCGGTGTTATCTCCCGACTCATACCATATCGTTTTTATCCATTTTATGGTGTGCTCTAAACGTTTCTTTAAAGTAAAATAGGTAATATTTGTATTGTCTTGAGGAAGTGTCTCAAAATTTTGCAATGCCTGATGCAACAGCTTTATGCAATTGAACATATTACCTGCTTTGAAGTGGGCAAATCCAGCATCTGCATAAAAACCGACATACCTTTCTGCATTCACAGTTTTGTCAGTTCTTTTTGCTCCTTCTTCAAAAAAGGCAGCTGCTTTCTTCCAATCCCCCAAGTATGCGGCACATATAGCAGCTCGGCGACATGCCACTGAAGGCATAACATCTAATTGCCCTGAAGGTGGATCCCACTTCGGAAGAATACGTTCGTAAATATTGAGTGCCTCTTTATAACGCTCCTGATGTAAATATATAACTGCTTGTTGTTCCTCTATTATCGGTGATGGTCCCACTCTTGATACAAAATCTTGAAGAACTTTGTATGCAGTATCAGATTCATTTAGGTATTCGTCACAGATTGTTGCTTTACCTCTTGCTGCTGCTGCGGCAAGGTGAGGATAACCCCACGCGAGAGTTTTTTCAATTACTTTGTCAAATATTTGGAGGCATCTTGTCCAATCGGGATTTTCAAGGTCCGCTTCCGACAGCCATATCCCATCTATCAGAACTCGGGAGTCAATAGTGTCATCCTCAAAATCAGCCAACAACAAAGTCCGAATTTCTGGCTGAAGTTCATCCAGAGCATCAACGAGTTCGTTGAGAAATGGCGCATACATAGGTCGGCGTGCATAGATAAAACCAAATAGTACACTGAAAAAGTTGGATTTTTCAGTTTTATGTCCTTCTAATTGTCCCATGGAATTGTGAAATCTCTCCCAAACCTCTTTGTCGTTATCCCTGATGTCAATCATTTCTCTAAGATAGCCTACCATCTTCTTAACTGGCAGTAAGACTTGGTTATATTTCAATATCTCTGTTGCTAACATTAGACGAGATAGCAGATACGACTTACGTGGTTCATATGGTTTGGTTTCCTTATCCCAAATCTCAAGTATCTTTGGGACTAACTCTGGTCTTACTTCAACTGCAATTCGATACTGCAATGAGCGAAACATTTGATTGACAAAGGCATCGCATGGGAATAATTCTTCGGGAGGATCAGTTTTAATGCTCACTAACCACGAGAATTCTTGGCAGAGATTTTCCCAATCATCCTCTTGAGCAGCCATCAGGGCATAAATGACAGAAATAAACCCTCCTCTGTTTTGTCCAATCATACAATGTGTGAGCACAGCCCACACCTCTGTTATGCTCAGATTCTTTGTTTTGAGGATTGCGTTCGCAATGTAAGCGTGAAGATCTTTTATTCTGCTCTCGGACCAAACCTCTTTGGCTGCGTTAGTCAATAAAGGTGAGACTGTGTAATAGGTTTCACTAACTTGATCTATCCAAGGACCAACCAGTTGACTGAAAACATCTCCTGGGTGGAGTATAGGTTCCGGTATCTCTGCCACATTCAGTGCGTAATCTTTCCTAATAAATCCAGTAGGCATCAGACTAAGTCGATAGAGAAATTCGCGACGATCTTTTGGCAAGTCCGCAAGCAATTGTCGCGCTGCTTCCCGTTCTGCTACCACCTCTTCGGGGGGTTGCAAGATATTTGGGATTATATTCTGTTCATCCCAACCTTCCTCCCGCAATCGAACGAGCCAAGCATGTACAAGTCTCGGATGTCCACCGGTACGTGCTTGAATTAATATTACCCAAGTGTCTATGTCATTAGCAGGACACCCCATTTCTTCAGCAAATTGCCTGATTTCAGGTTCAGTAAAGTTAGGAACATTGATAGTTACAGAGGATGATACGCCGAGGCTGCGGATGAAATTGGGAGGGGGGTTATGTTGACTTGTGATCAGCAATTTGGCACCACGTCCAAGTATCCCGTAAATCACAATAACCAGAATTTCTTCATAGCCTCGCAACTCTTGAGGCTGTAAATTCAGGTCATCAAGAACAACGTTAACTTGTGCAGATTGATTACTTACTGCAATAGCAAGTCGCTGCAGATCTTGAACGATATGAGATGAATCTTTATTTGTGAAACTCCACCAAGAACAGGCACCATCTATAGAGTTGGCGGTCAATTTTGCAAGGGTTGTTTTTCCTTTGTCCACGCCTCCTTGGATTACGACTATACCGTCAGATTGAAGTTTAGTTTGAATGCTTGTTAGCAGGTCTGTTCTCCAGAAAACATTGGGATAAAGCGGAGGGATAACAGTTTGTATAGGAGAATATGATTGAATTGTAACATCAGAGAGATCGTCGGTGGGTACCACACTGGCGGTATTATCCCTTGCGGTCTGTGTTGCCAGCATTTGCAGGTGCCGCAAATGCTGAGTTGAAACTCTTTCCGTCGTTTCCTCTTGAAAAATTTTAAAGAAACGCTCTTTGGTAAGTTTGCGGTTTCCCTTATGGGTTGCGACCTTGAACGCTTCATTGAGAAGAGCATCAAGAACTTTACTGGCATCAAAAGGTAAAAGTCCTAGTTTATTACCGTGACGAACCAATTTATCACTTATCGATTGTTTAACAGAATTGGCATCTTTGCTGCCTGTTTCCCAAGTAATTGGTTCAATGAGTCGTTTATAAATTTGTTGAAGTGAAGTCTGTTTTAGAAATTTTTTTACTTCATCTGATATTGTTTCTTCATTCTGCAAGAATTCAGATATTCTTTTGATGATTTCCTCATCACCCGAACAACGCCTCCATACTTCAAGACCCGGTTTATCCGTTCCAAATAGGTTACCTCGTTCTTTCCCAATCTTGGAACGGGTGAGAAAACGGAATTTCACACGCCGATCTGGGTTCCGTGTCTGTGATTCCCAATAGCGATTGATGGCATTAAGTGCCTCATTAGATTTAAGGGTGATATTGCGTTGTGTGTCTTTGACTTGTACTGCCGTAATAGTGTTCTCTGATATTATGTCAAAGTCCTCTACACCTTCTAAAGAAAGGGTTTCATCTTCGGCAAGGTCCAGCCAAGCATTTACGCTGTGCAGGATCTGGTAGAGATATCCTTTTATTGAGGCATGTGCTTGACGCTTGAAATCTGCGTTTGGTTCTTGGTGAAGGACCCTGAGTTGAGATGCCAGGAAACTCAGACACTTCGACATTTGCCCATTGTCATCGCTGAATTCTACTTCATACGCTTCGCCGTTTAAAAGGATTTCCACAACCGTGCCGACTTCTCCGCGCTTGAGATTGTGCTCAGGTACATCCTGTGTGAGCGCAACGACATCCAGAAGTTTGATTTTGCCTTTTTCTGTAGGTTCTTGATTACGTTCAGACAAGTTATCTGTGTTCAAGGTGTTATCGGAAAATTTGTCTTTCATAGTTTATCCTGATTCGTCAACGGAAACGCAGTTGTCAATTTTTGGATGTCAGAATTAGTCTCAATTATCCAACCACTCCGAACTATCGCTTGTTTGTCCTGCCAAGTCAGCGTAAAATCAAGCGTATAACGCTGTCCATACGCATCCGTTTCTCCTAATTCTGCGTCTTGTGTCTTGACTGCTTCTAATAAGGCATTGCGTAACCCTTCTGCATTATTAGCACTCATACCAAGCAAGGAAGTGAATAGACGGGCTTTATGTTTTCCTCTATTATGTTGTGAATTGAGACAATAATCTCGCAGTTTGCGAATGTCTACAATAGCATGTTCAGCATTTGGTATTTTCATGAAATCTTGCCTCTACGAGATATATGATAACATATTTCGCGTAGGGCTTCCAGTTCATTTTTATTATTTTTTGAAGCAGTGGAGAATATTAAAAAAGGCGAGGTTAGGAATGCACATCGCATGAATCAACGGTATGAATGCCGTGTGGCATTCCCCGGAGCATGTACGCTGCAAAACCTCGCCAGCAGTGTGCAAGCTGCTATACAAATGCCGTATATGGTTGAATTCTATAAACATGCCGAAAAAAACTAAGCAAAACCCTATGGAACTAAGGAAATCGGTACTTAAGAAGGGATCCCAGTGGGTTAGGAGACTGCCCCTACTCTCCTATAGGGTTGAAGGTTGAATGTGATTAAGAAATCTTTGAGCACAATTACAGTTATCCCATAAACCTCTAATTTTTTCAGACCTTTGTCGTTTGTAACAAATACATCGCAATTATTCTCTAATGCTGTTGCAACAATTAAAGCGTCAGGAGTTGGGACACTTGGATATTGAGAGCGAAGTTTACCGGCTCGCTCTGCTATCTCATAATCAACTTCAAGTACCTGAATTGGTAGTGAGGAAAGAAATTGTTTAAAACCTTCAATATCTATCCCATTTCCATTTACGAGTGGTTTAGCCGTAAATTCAGTTATTGATATCACCGAAAGAAAACCTCTAATGTTTCCATCAACGATATCTTGAAATATTCCCTCTGCTAAGCGGTTGTAAGGCTCAACCCCTTCAAGGTAATATATAAGAATGGAGGTGTCTAATAATACTAATGCTGTGTGAGAGTTTGTTATAGGGAAATTTAAAATTCGCGATCCCATGATTGTCTTTCTGACTTGATATAAGCGTCAATTTCCTCGACGGTGCTTCCCCATGTCCCTTTCATTGAACCACTCATCCTTTGGATCAATTCTTTTTTTTCTGCGCGAGAAAGTTCACGAGGCATTTTTTGGAGGACGCTGAATTCGACTTCAAGCTCCTGGCCTTCAGGAAGATCAATCCTATCCAACGGTTCAATCACGCCGTTTCTGTACGTTGCTTTTATCTTTTGCGTTTTCATTCTCTTTAGCCTCCATGGAAGAAGACAGGCGAAGTTGGGGCGGGGGAAATCCGCAGAAACCCCAAGCAAAAACACCTCGCTATCAAAATATAGCAATGGGTTATCCATCCAACGTCTCAACCCATTCACTGATAACCCGTGCCATTTCTACAAAAACGTCTTCTTCTGTTTTACGGCGTTTGAGGACTTTGAAGCCGTGGTCTGCTGTGTCCAATAGGTGTAAGGTCGCCTTGTCACCAAGTTTTTCGCAGACGGGTTCTAACAACTCAAGATTTGCCAGTTTATCGCGAGTGCCAGATAGGAATAGCATCGGAATCGTGACATCGGTAAGGTGTTCCGCACGTTCCGTGCCTTCTCTGCCGGAAGGATGCAGCGGAAACGCAAAAAATACGAGACCTTTGACGTGTTCAATCGGTTCCTTGGCTGCGGACATTGAGGACATGCGTCCGCTATAGGAGTGTCCGCCGACAAGGATGAATACATCGCCTGCGGCTTCATGGGCAGCCGCCGCAGCGGATCGAACGGTTTGGAGTGCGACCGCCTCTGACTCTCTACCACCGCCACCGCGCTCCATGTAAGGGAACTGGTAGCGGAACGTTGCAATGCCTATATCTGCTAATCGTTCGGCGATGGTCTGGAGGGTCGAATGACGCATATTTGTACCTGCACCGTGTCCGAGGACGAGGAGCCATTTTGCGTCGTCGGGTCGCATCAGTATTGAAGAGACTTCGCCTTTTTCTGGTGTTGCGATGAATTTGGATTCTATTGTTTTGTAACTCATTTTCGATACCTCTTGAAGCAAAATGCAGCATTAATCTAACCAACCAAATCCAGGAAGACGGTATGCTTTTACCATCTGTAAGAACTGAGTGTGTTGACTCTCAGTTGCCTGTTTGCCAGCCAGCCCCTCCGCAAGACTCAAGGGATCTCCATGATAGAAAACATCTTGACGTG